>JAABRA010000350.1 GCA_011391155.1 Burkholderiales bacterium | reverse complement strand
AGCATGGGCTTGACTTCCTCGAAGGGTGGCGGCTCGACCGGCTTGGAGTCTTCGAGCTGGATGACGTGGTAGCCGAACTGGGTCTTCACGGGTGCGTCGGTCATCTGGCCCTTGCCGAGCTTGACCATGGCTGCGGAGAACTCGGGCACGTAGCTGCCGGCGTTGGCCCAGTCCAGATCACCGCCATTGGCGCCGGCGCCCGGGTCCTTGGACGACTTTTTGGCGATGTCTTCGAACTTGGCACCTTTTTTCAGGCTGACGATGATGGCTTTGGCCTCGTCTTCCTTCTCCACCAGAATGTGGCGGGCGCGGTATTCCTTGCCGCCGTTGGCCGCAGCGAACTTGTCGTACTCGGCCTTGACCTCGGCATCGCTCACGGGGTTCTTCTTTTGGAAATCCGCGAAGAGTTCACGGATCAGGATGGTCTGGCGCGCCAGTTCAATCTGGTTCTTGAAGTCGTCGGTGGCGTCCAGGCCGCGCTGGGTGGCCTCCTGCATGAAGATTTCGCGCGCGACGATCTCGTCTTTCAACTGGTTCTGCTGCTCGGGCGTCACGGGGCGGCCGGCGCGGGCCATCTGCTGCGCCAGGGCCTCCACGCGGGATTTCGGAATCGGCTTTCCATTCACGATGGCCAGGTTCTGCGCCAGGGCAGGTGTCGCCAGGGCGCCCAGAAGGGCCGCCGCCACGGCGGCGGACAGGAGTTGCTTTTTCATGGAGTTTTCCTCAAGAGTCATTGTCAGCCGGTCGCGGAGCGCACTAAAAACAGCGAGCGAAGGCGCCTTTATAGAACCTCGATCGCCAGGGCATGGACACCCTGGTCGATAAAATCTTGCAGCGCATCATACACAAGGCGATGGCGCGCCACGCGGGGTTTTCCGGTGAACTGGGGTGAGGCAATGCGCACCCGGAAATGGGTGCCAAAACCGGTGCCATTGGCACCGGCGTGCCCGGCATGCAAGCCGCTTTCGTCGATCACGTCGAGCTGGTCGGGTTGCAGCACATCGCGCAGGCGTTGCGCCATCTGGTTGGCAAGGGTGTCGGTCATGGTGGCGGTGTTGGCTGAAGGTCAGACGGTTCAGGAGGTGCCCGACGGATCGTCGGGCTTGAGGTGCCGGGAGATATAGACGCCCTGGGCCAGGATGAAGACCAGCGGAAAGGCATAGCCCCAGAGTTTGAAGTTCACCCAGTCCTCGGTGCTGTAGTTGGCGGCGACGTAGCCGTTGATCGCCGCCATGAAGGCGCAATACCCGACCCAGGCCACGTTGAGCCGGTGCCAGACCGCATCGGGCAGGGTCAGCTGGCTGCCCAGCAGGGCCTTCAGGTAATTCTTGTGCAGCACCCATAACGCAAACGCCAGCGCCATGCCCATGGCGGCGTAGAGCACGGTGGGTTTCCATTTGATGAAACGGTCATCCTGCAGGGTGAGCGTGAGCGCGCCGAAGATCAGGACCAGCGCCAGCGTCACCTTGTGCATGGTCTGGAGCTTGCGGTCGATCAGATAGATCGCGGCCATCTGCACCACGGTGGCCGCCATCAGCACGGCCGTGCCCACGTAGATGCCGTAGAGCTTGTAGGCGCCAAAAAACAGCAGGATCGGGAAAAAGTCGAGGAAGATTTTCATGTTTCAGTCCACGCCCCTTTCTGGGCGAATCTGGAAGCGGTGCACCCTCCCAGACCCATTCAACCACCTATAAGGGCGAGGTTTCAATCCGGCGTCGGTTCTTGGGGAAGTGACCGTCAGTCAGGCTTGAAGTCTAACGAAGCCGAATTCATGCAGTAACGCAGGCCGGTGGGCGCCGGGCCATCGTTGAACACATGGCCGAGGTGGGCGCCGCACTGCGCGCACAGGGTTTCGGTGCGCGTCCAGCCATGGCTGCGATCCACGCGCTCCTCGATGGCGCCCGGTTCCGCCGCCTGCGAGAAGCTCGGCCAGCCGCAGCCCGCGTCGAATTTGGTGCCGGAATCAAAAAGTTTGGCGCCGCAGCAGATGCAGGCGTAGTTGCCCTTGGCCCATTCGCCCTCGTATTTGCCGGTGAACGGGCGTTCGGTGGCGGCGTGGCGCGTGACTTCGAAGGCCACGGGTTCGGCGTCTTTCCCGGCCAGCAGGGCTTTCCACTCGGCATCGGTTTTCTGGATTTTGGCGGTCATGAGGAGCAACTGATGGAAATGGTGGACGCCCAGTCGGGCGGGAAACCTGCCAGCGCCTCGCTGTCCGGGTGTTCATCAAAAGGGCGCTCCAGCAGGACCAGCAGGCGTCCGACGCCGGAGAAATCCTTGTGCTTCGCGGCCTGGATCGCTTCCTCGCCCAGATGGTTGCGCAAAACATACTTGGGGTTGGTTTTTAGCATCAAATTGGCACTATCCCAGCGTGAAATGGTCATTGTACGCTCTGAATAGTGAAGCATCCAGGCGTCAATCGCTTCACGATCGAGAAACAGGTCGCGCACCGCCTCCGTCGCGTCACCGGCGACATGGCCGCTCAGGCGCCGCCAGAAGATGGTGTAGTCCACGCGGTCCTGCGCCAGCAGTTTCAGGATGCCCTCGATCAGCTCGCGGTCCTGCGGGCGGGCATCCAGCAGCCCCAGTTTGGCGCGCATGCGGGCTTCAAGCGCAGCGGGGAAAATCGTCTTGAACGGTTCCAGCGCCGCCATGGCCACCTCCGGCTCGCCAATCAGCGGCAGCAGCGCCTGGCCCAGGCAAAACAGGTTCCAGTAGGCGATGTTGGGCTGCCGGTTGTAGGCGTAGCGGCCCTGGTGGTCGGAGTGGTTGCAGATGTGGCCCGGGTCGAAGGCATCGAGAAACTGGAACGGGCCGTAGTCGATGGTCAGGCCCAGGATGCTCATGTTGTCGGTGTTCATGACCCCGTGGCAAAAGCCCACGGCCTGCCACTGCGCCACCGTGGCGGCGGTGCGCGCGCTGACGGCTTCGAGCAGGGCGGCGTAGGGGTTGCCGTCGTGGAGCGTCGTCACCCGGCATTCCGGATAGAACCCGTCGATCACGAAATCGGCCAGGGTCTTGAGGTGTTCGTGCTGTCCGCGGTGCGAAAAGTGCTCGAAGTGTCCGAAGCGGATGAAGCTGGGCGCCACCCGCGTGACCACGGCCGCGGTCTCAATCGCCTCGCGGTACACCTCGTGGTCAGAACCCGTCACGCACAGCGCCCGGCTGGTCGGAATGCCGAGACCGTGCATGGCTTCGCTGCACAGGAATTCACGGATGCTGGAGCGCAGCACGGCGCGACCATCGCCCATGCGGGAGTAGGGCGTCAGGCCGCTGCCTTTGAGCTGCAACTCCCGCCCTGCGCCTGTCGGCGTGATCATTTCACCGAGCAGGAGGGCGCGTCCGTCGCCCAGCTGTCCGGCCCAGTGCCCGAACTGGTGACCGCTGTAGACGCTGGCCAGGGGCGCGCTGCCGGACAGGGGCAGATTGCCGCTGAAGACCTCCAGGGCGGCGTTCGAGGACATCCAGTCGTCGGGCAGTCCGAGTTCAGCCGCCACTGCCCGGCTGCGCCCGACCCAGTAAGGCGCCGGCACGGGTTGGGGTGCCAGGCGGGTGAAGAAAGCCGGCCCGAGCGCGGCGAACCGGTGGTTCCAGCGCAGTCCGCCATCCACGGCCATCGGGCCGTCTGCCAAGGTATTCATGGGGGTATTGTCGTGAGCCTGCAGCAAACCTGGGTGCGCTGGGGGCATTCGAGGCCCCGGGTCCAGGGGGCCTGGCCTTCATGGCATTGCGCGGTATCCGCTCCGAAAAGCGGATAAGGGTTAACCCTAGCCGCCTGGCTGGCGAACGCCAGGTGTTGCGCGCCGCTCCCGGATGCAGCACATTCGCAGGCTGGATTTCGGTGGGCACCGGGCGCAGGCAACGGGTGTCCGGCAAGAGACGGGCTTTCTGTCACGGGCTTTTTCCTGCAGCTAACATCGGGCCGGAAAGTCACCGTTTCAAAAATACCTGAGGAGTTGTTGCCATGCTGGGTTTGATGCAAGACCACCCGTTGCTGATTTCTTCACTGATCGACTTTGCCGAGCGCCACCATGGCGAAGGCGAAATCGTGTCGCGCCGGGTCGAGGGCGACCTGCACCGTTACACCTACAAGGAGGTCGCGAAACGTTCGCGCCAGGTGGCCAACGCGCTGGACGGCCTGAACATCGGCTTCAGCGACCGGGTGGCCACCCTGGCCTGGAACGGTTACCGCCATCTGGAGCTGTATTTCGGCGTGAGCGGCTCGGGCCGGGTGCTGCACACGCTCAACCCGCGCCTGCACCCCGACCAGATCGCCTGGATCACCAACCACGCCGAAGACACGGTGTTGTGCTTCGACATGAGCTTCCTGCCCATCGTCAAGGCTATTCAGGGCAAGGCCGCCACGATCAAGCATTGGGTCGCCCTTTGCGATGCCGACAAACTGCCGGCCGACACCGGTATTCCCGGGTTGCTGAGCTACGAGGCGTGGATCGGTGCGAAGCCTGACACGTATATCTGGCCCGTTTTCGACGAAAACTCCGCCTCCAGCATGTGCTACACCAGCGGAACCACGGGCAACCCCAAGGCCGCGCTCTACAGCCACCGGTCCACCATGCTGCATGCGCTGGCCGGCGCCCTGCCGGATGCCCTGAGCATGAGCGCACGCGACTGCGTGTTGCCGGTGGTGCCCATGTTCCACGTCAATGCCTGGGGCCTGCCGTATTCCGCCGCCATGACCGGCGCCAAGCTGGTGTTTCCGGGGCCAGCCATGGACGGCAAGTCGATCTACGAGCTGATTGAAGGGGAGAAGGTCAGTTTTGCGGCGGGCGTGCCGACGGTCTGGCAGATGATGCTGGGCCACATGCAGGCGGGCCAGTTGCGTTTCTCGACGCTCAAGCGCACCGTGATCGGCGGCTCCGCCTGCCCGCCGGCCATGATCACCGCCTTCAACGACCACTACGGCGTGGAAGTGTTGCACGCCTGGGGCATGACCGAGATGTCGCCGCTGGGCACGGTGTGCACCCTGAAGAACAAGCACCTGCCGCTGTCCGCTGAAGACAAGATGAAGGTGCGCCTGAAGCAGGGGCGCGGCATCTTCGGCGTGGACATGAAGATCGTTGATCCCGAGGGCGCGGAGCTGCCCTGGGATGGCAAGGCCTACGGCGACCTGTTGGTCAAGGGACCCTGGATCATCAGCAACTACTTCAAGGGCGAGGGCGGCTCGCCCCTGGTCGACGGCTGGTTCCCCACGGGCGACGTCGCCACCATCGACGCCGATGGCTACATGCAGATCACCGACCGCAGCAAGGACGTGATCAAGTCCGGCGGCGAGTGGATCAGCTCGATCGACGTGGAAAACGTCGCGATGGCCCACCCGGCGGTGGCGATGGCGGCCTGCATCGGCATGAAGCACCCCAAATGGGACGAACGCCCGATCATCGCGGTGATGAAGAAGCCCGGCGCCGAAGTCACGCGCGAGGAACTGCTGGCGTTCTACGAAGGCAAGACCGCCAAGTGGCAGATCCCGGACGACGTGGTGTTCGTGGAGGCAATTCCGCTCGGCGGCACCGGCAAGATGATGAAGGGCAAGCTGCGCGAGTTGCTCAAGGACTACACGCTTCCGGGACTGTGACACCCAGCGGTCCGGCCGACCATCGGCCGAAAACGGCAGTCGCGCGGGTGATAGTTCCTACGGGCATTCCCTGAGCGCTGCGCCGCACAAAAATCGTACGCTCGGCGTTGTTCTTATCTACAGGAGACCTCAAGATGAAATTCGCAGTGAAGATGCTTGCTATGGCTGCCATGGCTGCCAGCATGGGTGGCGCATGGGCGCAAAAGGGCGAGACCGTCAAAATGGTGCGGATCGATCCCTTGACCGGCCTGCTGGGGCCGGTGGGGCAGAGCCAGGATCGGGGTTACAAGTTCTTTGCCGAGAAGTTCAGCGGCGCCGGGAATCCCGCGGGTGTCAAGTTCGAGTTCACCACGCTGGACAACAAGCTGAGCCCCACCGAAAGCCTGAACGTGCTGAAGGCGGCGATTGACAGCGGCGTTCGGTACATCATCCAGGGCAACGGGTCCTCGGTGGCGGTGGCGCTGTCGGATGCCATCACCAAGCACAACGAGCGCAACCCCGGCAAAGAGGTGATTTACCTGAATGACTCGGCGGTGGACCCGGACCTGACCAACAGCAAATGCAGCTACTGGCACTTCCGGTTTGACGCCGACACCTCCATGAAGATGGAGGCGATGTCGAGTTTCATTGCCGAGCAGAAGGACATCACCAAGGTCTACCTGCTGAACCAGAATTACTCCCACGGTCACCAGGTTGCCAAGTTCGCCAAGGAAACCCTGGCGCGCAAGCGTCCCGACATCAAGATCGTCGGTGAAGACCTGCATCCGCTGGCGCAGACGCGCGACTTCGCGCCCTACATCGCCAAGATCAAGGCCTCTGGCGCCGACACGGTGATCACCGGCAACTGGGGTTCGGACCTGTCGCTGCTGGTCAAGGCGGCCAATGAAGGCGGCTATACCGGCAAGTTCTTCACCTACTACGCCGGCGTGACGGGAACCCCCACCGCCCTGGGCAAGAACGGCGCGGGCCGCGTGTACCAGATCGCCTACAACCACTACAACATGGGTGGACAGATGGGCAAGTGGCAGGATGAGTTCAAGAAGAAGTACAACGACGACTTCTACACCGGCTCCACCATCCGGATTTTCGAAACCCTGAGTGCTGCCATGGCCAAGGCCAAATCGACGGACCCGGTCAAGGTGGCGGCGGCGCTGGAAGGCATCCGGGTCAAGAGCTTCAATGGTGAAGTCGAGATGCGCAAGGCTGATCATCAATTGCAACAGCCGCTGTACATGACGGTCTGGGAGCCGGCTAGTGCCAAGTTTCCCTACAGCCCGGAGAACACCGGCATGACGCTGGTGCCCCTCAAGGAGTACCCGAACTATGTCTCAAGCACGCCGACGAGCTGCCAGATGAAGCGTCCCGCCTGAGTCAGGTTGTTTGACGCCGGAGCCCGAACGGGGTCACCGTCTCGGGCTCTTTCATTTTTTGCCGGACAGGAAGGACCGACTGAATGGAGTTTTTCATCATCTCGATGCTCAACGGGTTGAGTTACGGCCTGTTGCTGTTCATGCTGAGCTCGGGCCTCACGCTGATCTTCAGCATGATGGGCGTGCTGAATTTTGCGCACGCCAGTTTCTATATGGTCGGCGCCTATGTCGGCTATTCCGTATCGCGTGTCGCAGGTTTCTGGCCGGCACTGGTGATCGCTCCCATCGTCGTGGGCGCGCTGGGGGTGGTTTTCGAGCGTCTTTTCCTGCGCAAGGTGCACAAGTTCGGCCATGTCCCGGAGCTGCTGATCACCTTCGGCCTGTCGTATGTCATCGTCGAACTGGTGCAACTGGTCTGGGGCCGGATTGCGCTTGATTTTCGTCCACCCGAGTTGCTGCAAGGGCCGGTCTTCACCCTTATCAATCATTCGGTGAACGGGCTCAGCCTGCTGTGGGGCGCCGCTCCGGCCGGCACCTGCGATGCCGCAGACGCGACCGTGCGCCTGGTCTGCTCGCCGTTCCCGGCCACCCGCGGCTTCATGATGCTGGTGGCCCTGGTCATGCTGGCCTCGGTCTGGCTGCTGCTCAAGCGCACCCGCATCGGCCTGGTGATCCAGGCGGCGCTAACTCATCCGGAGGCGGTGGAAACCCTGGGCCATAACGTGCCCGCGGTTTTCATGCTGGTGTTCGGAGCCGGCGCGGCGCTGGCCGGTCTGGCCGGCGTGATTGGCGGCAGCACCTTCCTGACCGAACCTGCCATGGCAGCCACGGTCGGCTCGGTGATCTTCGTGGTGGTGGTGGTGGGCGGCATGGGCTCGCTGCCCGGGGCGTTTCTGGCGTCGGTCCTGATCGGTGTCATCCAGACCTTTGCCGTCGCCTTTGACTATTCGCTCGGAACGCTCGCGTCCCAGCTGGGCATTCAACTGGGCGCTTATGCGCAGGGCAACTCGTTCGTCAAGCTCACGCTGTCGCAAGTGGCGCCGATCCTGCCGTACCTGTTCCTGGTGCTGATCCTGATCTTCCGGCCCAAAGGTCTTCTTGGAACCCGGGAGGGCTGAACGATGAGCCAATACTACGAATTCAAGCCCATCAACTTGGGGCGCTGGATAGTCTGGAGCCTGTTTGCAGTCATCCTGGCCGTGGCGCCGCTGTTGTTCAAGAGCAGCCTGTCCGTCACGATACTTTCGCAAATGGGCATTGCCATCATCGCGTGCCTGTCCTACAACATGTTGCTGGGGCAGGGCGGCATGCTCAGTTTTGGGCACGCCGTGTACACCGGGCTGGGTTCCTACCTCGCCATTCATGCGCTCAACAGCATTTCGCAGGGGTCCCTGCCGCTGCCGGTGGCGGCGGTGCCTCTCGTCGGCGGCCTCGCCGGTCTGGGCTTTGCGGTGCTCTTTGGCTGGGTGACCACCCGCAAGTCCGGCACCACCTTTGCCATGATCACGCTCGGTCTGGGAGAACTGGTGTTCGCGCTATCGCTCATGATCCCCGAGTTTTTTGGCGGCGAAGGCGGCGTGGCGGGCAACCGGGTTACGGGCAAGCCGTTCTTTGGCATCACGTATGGGCCGCCGCTCCAGGTCTATTACCTGATCGCGGCCTATACCTTCGTGACGGTGGCGGCCATGTTTGCCTTCACGCGAACCCCTCTGGGCCGGATGCTCAACGCCGTGCGCGACAACCCCGAGCGGGTGGAATTCGTCGGCTACAACACCCAGCGTGTGCGCTACATCGCCTTCATCATCTCGGGCTTCTTCGCCGGCGTCTCGGGCGGACTGGCCAGCCTGCTGTTCGAGATCGTCACCGCCGAGGTGGTCGGAGCGGCGCGGTCGGGCGCCTACCTGCTGTTCACCTTTCTGGGGGGGGCCACCTTCTTCTTTGGCCCGATCCTGGGCGCCATCCTGATGGTGATCGCCTTCGTGCTGCTGTCGGAGTTCACCAAGGCCTGGCTGCTGTACCTGGGGCTGATCTTCATGTTCATGGTGATGTACGCGCCGGGTGGCATCGCCAGCCTGATCATGATGAACCTGCGGGTCGCGGCGTTCGGCTTGCTGCGCAAGTTGTGGGTCAGTTACCTGGCACTGGCCGTGACGGGTTTGATGACGCTTCTGGGCGCCTCGGTCATGATCGAGATGGTCTATCACCTGCAACTCAACGGGGCCATGGGCGACGAGGTGCAGTTTCTCGGCATGTCCCTGGATTCCAGGGGGGTCAACAGCTGGTTTGGCTCCGTCTTCGTGATGTTGACGGGCTTCGGTCTGTTCGAACTGACCCGGCGCCAGTTCAGCCTTGAATGGGGTGAGATCCAGACCGAGATCGAAAAAGAAATCAAACGTCGGGAGACGCTATGAGCTACGCCCTCGAACTCAAGGACCTTCGCAAACGCTTCGGTCAGACGGAAATCATCCGTGGGGCCAACCTCGCCGTGACCGCGGGCGAGCGCGTCGCCATCATCGGGCCCAATGGCGCCGGCAAGTCCACGTTGTTCAACCTGATCAGCGGACGCTTCGAGCCCACCAGCGGGGACGTATTGCTCAATGGCCAGCGGATCAACGGGAAAAAGCCCTATGAGATCAACCGTCTGGGCCTGTCGCGCAGCTTCCAGATCACCAACATCTTTCCCAAGCTCAGCGTGTTCGAGAACCTGCGCTGCGGTGTGCTCTGGAGCCTGGGCTACAAGTACACGTTTCTCAAGTTCCTGGCGGATCTGGATGATGCCAACGAACGGGCCGAGGAACTCATGGAAATGATCAAGCTCGACAAGAAACGCGACGTGCTGGGCATGAATCTGACCTACGCCGAGCAGCGGGCGCTGGAGATCGGCATCACCATTGCCGGTGGCGCGAACGTCATCCTGCTGGATGAGCCCACGGCGGGCATGAGTCGCAGCGAGACCACGCGCTTCATCAGCCTCATCAAGGAAGTCACCGTGGGCAAGACCCTGCTGACCGTGGAGCACGACATGGGCGTGGTCTTTGGCCTGGCGGACAAGATCGCCGTGGTGGTCTACGGCGAGGTGATCGCCTTCGACACCCCTGAAGCGGTGCGCTCCAACGCGCAGGTCCAGGAGGCCTATCTGGGCTCCGCCGTCGCCGACGCGCAGGTGGGAGGAAGCCAATGAACCCCCACGTTCGGCACCGCGTGTCCTCACTGCCCCCCGAGGGGGCCCAGTCCACCTTGGGGCGGCCCGGCGGAGTCCTGACATGCTGAAAATCAACAATCTTCACGCCTATTACGGCAAGAGCCATGTCTTGCATGGTGTCAGTTTCGACGTGCAGTCCGGCGAGATCGTCGCGCTGCTGGGGCGCAACGGTTCCGGTCGCTCCACCACCGCCAAGGCCATCATGGGCATGGTGGAGTGCGACGGCGATGTGCTCTGGAAAGAACAGCAGATCCTGGGCAAGAAGGCCTATGAAATTGCGCACCTGGGCCTGGGGTATGTCCCCGAAAGCCGGGATATTTTTCCGGCGCTCACCGTGCATCAGAACCTGTTGCTCGGGCAAAAGGGTTCCGGCAAGGGCAGTCGCTGGTCATTCGACGACATGTACGCCATGTTCCCCCGGCTCAAGGAGCGCCAGCACACCGAGGCGGGAGTGCTCTCCGGCGGCGAGCAGCAGATGCTGACCCTGTGCCGCACGCTGATGGGCGACCCAGACCTCATCATCATCGACGAGCCCACCGAAGGTCTCGCGCCCAAGATCGTCGAACTCGTCGGACAGTACCTGCAGACGCTCAAGGCGCGGGGTGTCTCGGTGCTGCTGATCGAACAGAAACTGACCATCGCCATGGCCATTTCGGACCGGGTCATGGTCATGGGCCATGGCTGCATCGTGTTCCAGGGCACGCCCGAGAGCCTGCGCGCTGACGCCTACACCCGCAAGGAATGGCTGGAGGTTTGATGGCGCCTCGTGCCCAGTCCCGGCAGTGACAAACCCGCGTTGCACTGCAACACAAAGCTCCTAGAATCTAAAATAGAACGATCGTTCTTTTCTCGCCTTATCTCTTTTCACGAGGAACCCCAGCATGACGGCTGAATACAAAGTCCACGGCGACGTGGCGGTGATCACACTCAACAATCCCCCGGTGAACGGCCTGGGGTATTCCACCCGGATTGGCATCACCGACGCGCTGGCGCAGGCCAACGCCGACGCGGGCGTGACATCCATCGTGCTCACTGGCGCGGGCAAGGCCTTCTCGGGCGGTGCGGACATCCGTGAGTTTGGCAGCCCCAAGGCGACCCAGGAGCCGAATCTGCTGAGCGTGATCTCGGCGCTGGAGCATTCCGGCAAGCCCGTTGTGGCGGCCGTGCACTCGGTCTGCATGGGCGGCGGCCTGGAACTGGCGCTGGGCTGCCACTACCGCATGTCCGCCCCGGGTTGCAGCGTGGCGCTGCCCGAGGTCAAACTGGGCCTGATTCCGGGCGCCGGCGGCACGCAACGCCTGCCTCGCGTGCTGGGCGTGGAGACCGCGCTGAATATGATCGTCAGCGGCGAACCGGTCAAGAGCGAGCTGCTGGCGTCACTGCCGGGCCAGAAACTGTTTGACAAGATGGCCGCCTCGGCCGAGGCCCTGCCCGCCGAGGCGCTGGCCTTTGCCCGGGAAGTGGCGGCCAGACATGCCGATGGCAGTGCGCTGCCGCTGGTGCGCAACCTGCCCTGCAAGCATCCCTTGGGCGATGCCTACTTCCAGTTCGCGCGCAACATGGTCAAGGGCATGTCGAAAAACTTCCCGGCGCCGGCGAAGTGCGTGGACGCGGTTGAAGCCGCCACGACGAAGCGGTTCGACGACGGCATGGCCTTTGAGCGCGAGGTCTTCATCAACCTGATGTGGACGCCGGAATGCCGCGCGCTGCGGCATCTTTTCACCGCCGAGCGCGCGGCCTCCAAGATTCCGGATGTGTCGGCGGACACCCCGCTGCGCGACATCCAGTCGATCGCCGTGATTGGCGCCGGCACCATGGGCGGCGGCATCACGATGAACTTCCTGAACGCCGGCATTCCCGTCAAGATGCTGGAGATGAAGCAGGAGGCGCTGGATCGCGGCATCGCCACAATCCGCAAGAACTACGAAGCCCAGGTCAAGAAGGGCAAGCTGAAGCAGGACAAATACGAGCAGCGCATGGCGCTGCTGACCACCACGCTGAGCTACGACGACCTGACCGGCACCGACATGGTGATCGAGGCGGTGTTTGAAGAAATCGGCGTCAAGGAAGCGGTCTTCAAGGAACTGGACCGGGTGATGAAGCCGGGCGCCATCCTCGCGTCCAACACCTCCACGCTGGACGTCAACAGAATAGCGAATTTCACGAAACGCCCCGAAGACGTGGTCGGGCTGCACTTCTTCAGCCCGGCCAACGTGATGAAGTTGCTGGAGGTGGTGCGCGGTGCAAAGACCGCCAAGGACGTGATGGCCACCGTGATGGCTGTGGCCAAGAAGATCCGCAAGACGGCGGTGGTCTCCGGCGTCTGCGACGGCTTCATCGGCAACCGCATGATCGAGCAGTACGGCCGCCAGGGTGGTTTCCTGCTGGACGAAGGCTGCACGCCTGCGCAGGTCGACAAGGCCATGGAAAAGTTCGGCATGGCCATGGGTCCGTTCCGCATGGGCGACCTGGCCGGCAACGACATCGGCTGGGCGATCCGCAAGCGCCGGGCGACGGAACGTGCTGACATGAAGTACAGCAAGACGGCAGACCTGCTGTGTGAAAAGGGCCGCTTTGGCCAGAAGACCGGCGCCGGCTGGTACGACTACGTGGCCGGCAAGCGTGATGCCATTCCCAATGCCGAGGTGGTCCAGATGATCGAGGACTATCGCAAGGCGCAGGGCATCACGCCGCGCAAGATCTCCGACGAGGAAATCGTGCAGCGCCTGGTGTTCGCGCTGGTGAACGAAGCCGCGCACATTCTGGAAGAAGGCATTGCCAACAAGGCCAGCGACATCGACATCGTCTATATCTTCGGCTACGGTTTCCCGGCGCACCGCGGCGGCCCCATGAACTATGCCGACCAGATCGGGCTGTTCAATGTGGTGCAGGCAATGAACCGCTTTGCGAAGAATCCCCTGGACGACGCCAAATTCTGGCAGCCCGCGCCGTTGCTGGCACGCCTGGTCGCCGAAGGCAAGACGTTCAACTGAGACGGGCTAGCCCTGTACTCGACACTCTAGAAAGATCACCATGACTTCTGCCGTTATCGTTTCCACCGCGCGCACCCCGCTGGCCAAGAGCTGGAAGGGCGCTTTCAACATGACCCACGGCGCCACTCTGGGCGGCCATGCCGTGCAGCACGCCATCGCCCGGGCCGGCATCGAGGCCGCCGAGGTGGATGACGTGATCATGGGCTGCGCCTCGCCCGAGGGCGCCACCGGCGCCAACATCGCGCGCCAGATCGCCCTGCGCGCGGGCTGCCCCGTCACCACCTCGGGCATGACCGTCAACCGCTTCTGTTCCTCCGGCCTGCAGACCATCGCGATCGCCGCGCAACGCATCATTGCCGGCGAGGCTGATGTATTCGTGGCCGGCGGTGTGGAGAGCATCTCCTGCGTGCAGCAGGAGATGAACAAGCACATGCTGGCCGACCCCTGGCTGGTGAAAAACAAGCCCGAGATCTACTGGAACATGCTGCAGACCGCCGAGCAGGTGGCCAAGCGCTACGCCATCAGCCGCGAGGCCATGGATGAATACGGCGCCGCTAGCCAGCAGAAAGCCACGGCCGCGCTGGAGGCCGGTCTCTTCAAGGCGGAAATCGCGCCCATCACCGTCACCATGGGCGTGGCCGACAAGGTCATGGGCCTCACCACCCGGGAGGTGACCGTGGAGAACGACGAAGGCATTCGCGCCGGCACTACGGTCGAAGGCATTCGTGGTCTGCGTTCGGCCGTTCCGGGTGGCCTGGTCACGGCCGGCAACGCCAGCCAATTCTCCGACGGCGGCGGTGCCTGTGTGCTGATGAGCGAGACACTCGCTGAAAAGAAGGGCCTGCAACCCCTGGGCCGTTTCCTGGGCTTTGCCGTGGCCGGTTGCGAGCCCGATGAAATGGGGATCGGCCCGGTGTTCGCCATCCCGAAGGTGCTGGCGCGCCTGGGCCTGAAGGTCAGCGACATCGACCTGTGGGAGCTCAATGAAGCCTTCGCCGTGCAGGTGATCTACTGCCGCGACAAGCTGGGCATTCCCGGTGACCGCCTCAACGTCAACGGCGGCGCCATTGCGGTGGGTCACCCCTATGGCGTGAGTGGCCAGCGCCTGACCGGCCATGCGCTGATCGAAGGCAAACGCCGCGGTGCGAAGCGCGTGGCCGTGACCATGTGCATTGGCGGCGGCATGGGCGCCTGCGGGGTCTTCGAGGTCCTTTGACGGACCACGCCGTCGCCGGATCAGCGAGGCAGCGGCTGTGACACGTCCCGTGAAGCGCTTGCTGTATCTGGTGCATGGCGCGCCGAGTTACTACCACGAGGCTGCCTATTCGATGCTGTCCCTGTGGCGCCAGCCCGGTGGCGACGCGTTCGAAATCGTCGTGGTCACCGATGACCCGGCCCCCTTGCGGGCCCTGATTGGCGATCCACCCCAGCTTCGTTACCTTGTTTTCCCTGGTGAACAGCGCCAGTGCTGGCAGGGCAGCATCGGCTATGTTCACCGCATGAAGCCGAATGCCTTTGGCTGGGCCATCGACCAACTCGACAACACGCTCGACCCGGTCTGGGCCTTCATCGACTCGGACACCGTGTTCACAAACTCCCCGGATGCGTGGTTCGATGCCGTGGCGCAGGGGGCTGTGGTGCTGCATGCCCAGGAAGGCACGGTTGACGGCAACCGGAGCCATTCGCGTTCACAACGCCGTCTCGCCGATACCTGCGCGAAACACGCCGTGGCCGTGCGTGGCCAGGTAAAGCGGATCAGTGGCGCATCGGCCATGTGGAACTCGGGCGTCATCGGTTTGCGTGCCAGCCAGCGGGAAATATTGGGCGAAACCGTGGCCTTGATCGATACGCTGTACCCGGTGGTGCCCATCCACACCATCGAGCAGGTCGCGCTGTCCCTGATCCTGCAGGATCGCCAGCAGCCCGTGAAAACCTGCGAGGACAGCGTCTTGCACTATCACACCTTCAAGGAGTTTCGCGGTGACCTGGCGCGCTTCTTCGCCCACTACGCGGGGGCATCGCCTGACCAGTTGCTGCAGGCCTGGCCCGAGGTGGACCCGGTGCAACGCATCGTGCCCAAGCGCGCGTTCAACGCCCTGCCCAAATGGCGGCGCAAGCTGCGACGGTACTTTGGCGGTGGCTGGAAGCCGTTGCCACTGCCGTGGTAACCCGGCGCATTGACGCCGAGCCGAAACGCCCGTCCCCGTCGCACAACGTTCTTCGCCGCACCCTGAACCTTTGACCCCGCCATTAAAAGGCCCATCACCGGACTGCCACCATGAGCTTTCGTACCACCCTTGATTTCCTGCTTTACGACTGGCTGCACGTCGAATCGCTGAGCGAACGCACCCGTTTTTCCGACCATTCCCGTGAGACCTTCGACGCGGTGCTCGACACCTGCGAGCGCATCGCGCGCGAAAAATACGCGCCCTTCAACCGGCTGGTAGACACCCAGGAGCCGATTTTCGATGGCGAAAAGGTGATCCTGCCGCAGGCCACCTTTGACGCCCAGAAGGCCTACGCCGCCTCCGGCATGCTGAGCGCCGCGCAAGATTACGCCATCGGCGGCATGCAGTTGCCCTACACGGTGGAGGCGGCGGCCAACGGGTTTTTTGCCATGGCCTCGGTCAGCATCGGTTCCGGCATGCTGACCACCGGCAACGCCAACCTGCTGATGGTGCACGGCAACGCACTGCAGAAGCAGGTTTTTGCGCTCAACGAATTTGCCGGGCGCTTCTCGGGCACCATGTGCCTGAGCGAGCCGCAGGCAGGCTCGTCGCTCAGTGACGTGATGACCCGCGCGGTCCCTGACAGCAGCCCTTCGGCCGCCGCGGACGGCGCAGTGCCGTGGGATCAGGACCCGCTGGGCCCGCGCTACCGGCTCACGGGCAACAAGATGTGGATCTCGGCCGGCGAGCACGAGCTGACCGAGAACATCATCCATCTGGTGCTGGCCAAGATTCCCGGCCCGGACGGCAAGCTGGTGCCTGGCACGCGCGGCATTTCGCTGTTCATCGTGCCGAAGTGGCTGGTTGAAGTGGGTAACCCTCACCCCGGCCCTCTCCCGCAAGCGGGAGAGGGGGAAAGCAGCGCGCCGCTGCAAGCGGGAGCGGGTGAGAGCAGCGCGCCGCCGGAAGCGGGGGCGGGGGCGCGGGTTCGATTGACGCAGCGCAACGACGTGGCGCTCGCCGGCCTGAACCACAAGTGCGGATGGCGCGGAACCACCAATACGCTGCTGAATTTCGGCGAAGGCAAATATCCGGTCCGGGGCGAAGCCGGCGCCGTGGGCTACCTGGTCGGTCAGCCCGGCAAAGGGCTGCACTGCATGTTCCACATGATGAACGAGGCGCGCATCGGCGTGGGGCTGGCCGCCACCATGCTCGGCATGGCCGGCTACGAAGCCAGCCTGGACTACGCTAAAAACCGGCCGCAGGGTCGGCCCATGGGACCGGGCGGCAAGGATGCGGCCCAGCCGCAGATCCGCATCATCGAGCACGCCGATGTCAAGCGCATGCTGCTGGCACAAAAGTCGTACTGTGAGGGCGCACTGGCGCTGGAGTTGTACTGCGCGCGCCTGGTGGACGAGCAGCACACCGCCGGGGCCACCGCTGCCGATGAAGCGCGTCTGCTGCTCGAAGTGCTCACGCCGATCGCCAAGAGCTGGCCCAGCGAATGGTGCCTGGAGGCCAACAGCCTGGCGATCCAGGTGCATGGCGGCTATGGCTACACGCGTGACTTTCCGGTGGAGCAGTACTGGCGCGACAACCGCCTGAACATGATCCACGAAGGCACGCACGGCATCCAGGGCATGGACCTGCTGGGCCGCAAGGTGCTGATGGAAGAGGGCCGCGGCCTGCAGTTGCTGGCCGCGCGCATGCAGGCCACGATCCATCAGGCCGGGCTGATCGCCGACCTGGCGCCCCACGCCAGTGCGCTGGAACAGGCGCTGCGCCACATCGGCAGCGCCACCCGGTCCGCCTGGTCCACCGGCAACCCGACCGACGCGCTGGCCAACGCCGTGCCCTACCTGCAGGCCTTTGGCCATACCGTGCTGGCCTGGATCTGGCTGGACGTGTCGCTGGCCTCGCGCGCCCATGCCGCGGGCCAGTCCAGCCCCGCCCACACCGGCCGCCTGGCGGCCGCGCGCTACTTCTTCCATTACGAACTGCCCAAGATCGGCGCCTGGCTCAAGGTGGTGGAATCGCGCGACCTGACCTGTGCTGAACTGGCCGAGGACGCCTTCTGATGCTCAAGCACATCGTCATGTGGAAGTTCAAGGACCATGCCGAAGGCGCGGACAAGGCGAGCAACCTGGTCAAGGCGAAGGCGCTGCTGGACGCCTGTGCGGATATCGCCCCCGGGACACTGCGGTTTGAGGTCGCCATCGCACAATCCGGCCTGGAGTGCACCTACGATCTCGTGCTCTATACCGAATTTGAAGACCGCGAGGCGCTGGACGCCTACCAGCACCACCCCCGGCACCAGGCCCTCAAGCCCTTCATCGCCGCGGTGCGGGCAGAACGCCAGTGCATGGACTATTCTGTCTGATCCTTTTTCCCTCACACACCCAACGGAGACCCCATGACCCCACGCACCGTCCACCAACTGTTCGACCTCAAGGGCAAGACTGCCCTGGTCACCGGCGGCTCCCGCGGCCTGGGCCTGCAGATGGCCCACGCCCTGGGCGAGGCCGGCGCGCGCATCATGCTCAGTTCGCGCAAGGCGGGCGACCTGGAAGAGGCCGTGGCCGACCTGCAGGCCGCCGGCATCGACGCCCGCTGGATCGCCGCGGACTGCTCGAACGAGGCTGACATCCGGCGCCTGGCCGACGAGACCCTGGAGCGCATGGGCCCGGTCGACATCCTGGTCAACAACGCCGGTGCCGCCTGGGGCGCGCCCGCGGAGGACTACCCTGTGGAGGCCTGGGACAAGGTCATGAACCTCAACGTGCGCGGCTACTTCATCCTGAGCCAGCACCTGGCCAAACACAGCATGATTGCCCGCAAGGCGGGGCGCATCATCAACATCGCGTCGATTGCCGGCCTGGGCGGCAACCCGCCCGAGATGCAGACCATCGCCTACAACACCTCCAAAGGCGCCGTGATCAACTTCACCCGCGCGCTGGCCGCCGAATGGGGCAGGTACAACATCACCGTCAACGCCATCTGCCCGGGCTTTTTCCCCAGCAAGATGACCATGGGCACGCTCAAGGCGCTGGGCGAGGAAAAGCTCGCTGCCAATGCGCCGCTGCGCCGCCTGGGCGACGACGAAGACCTCAAGGGCCTGACCCTTCTGTACGCGTCCGACGCCGGCAAGCACATCACCGGCCAGTGGCTGGCGGTGGACGGTGGCGTGAGTGTGGTTACGGGTGGCTAGACCGATGAGCTTCCCGTTCGGCGCCCACATCCCGTTCGTGACGCACCTCGGCTTCACGCTGGAGGTGTTTGCCGGCGGCGACTCCGAGATTCATTACGCGCCCAAGCCGGAGCACCTGAACTCGTTCGACGTGACCCACGGCGGCGCGTGCATGACGCTGCTCGACGTGGTCATGGCCACAGCCGCGCGCAGCGTGAATCAGGACATGGGCGTGGTCACCATCGAGATGAAGACCAGCTTCATGCGGCCGGCCCGGGTGACGCCGGGTGGCAGGCTGGTCGCCAAAGGCCGCTTGATGCACCGCACCAAATCCATGGCCTTCACCGAGGGCACGATCTATGACGAAGCCGGTCTGGCCTGTGCGCATGCTACCGGCACCTTCAAGTACGTGAAGCGCCCGGCGGACAGCCACACCGCGGCCGGCACCGTCCATCCGCAGATTTCAACCGACTAAAACCCGGAAATAGGGACCAAATTGGCACTATCCCAGCGCCAAATGGTCATAGTCAGCTATCAATAGCGAATTAACCCAAGGAATTTTCATGCCCCGGAACCAACAGATCCTGCTCGACAACCGCCCCGAGGGCGAGGCCACGGCATCCAACTTCAAGCTCGTCACCACCGAGACCCCGCCACTGCAGGACGGCCAGGTGCTGGTGCAGCACCACTTCCTGAGCCTGGACCCCTACATGCGCGGGCGCATGAACGCCGGCAAGAGCTACGCCCAACCCCAGCCGCTGGGCGAGGTGATGCAGGGCGGCATCGTCGGCGAGGTGGTCGAGTCGAAGCATCCGCGCTTCCAGCCGGGCGACAAGGTCGTCGGCATGGGCGGCTGGCAGCAGTACAGCGTGGTCGACGCGAACCAGCCCGGCGCGCTGCGCAAGGTCGACACCACCCACGTGCCGCTGAGCCACTACCTGGGCGCGGTCGGCATGCCCGGCGTCACGGCCTGGTACGGGCTGGTCAAGATCATCGCGCCCAAGGCCGGCGAAACCATGGTCATCAGCGCCGCTACCGGCGCGGTGGGCAGCGCCTTTGCGGCGCTGGCCAAGGCGCGCGGCTGCCGCGTGGTCGGCATTGCCGGCGGCCCGGACAAATGCAAGTACGCGGTGGACGAACTCGGCTTTGACGCCTGCATTGACTACAAAGTGCACAAAGACGCCAATTCGCTGTCCAAAGCCCTCAAGGACGCCTGCCCGGCCGGCATCGACGGCTATTTCGAGAACGTCGGCGGCATGGTGCTCGACGCCGTGCTCACGCGCATGAACGCGTTTGGCCGCATTGCGGTGTGCGGAATGATCGCCGGCTACGACGGCGCGCCGCTGCCGCTGACCTACCCGGCGCTGATCCTGGTGAACCGCCTCAAGGTGGAGGGCTTCATCGTCAGCGAGCACATGGAGATCTGGCCCGAGGCGCTGGCCGAGTTGGGCATGCTGGTGGGCACCGGCAAGCTCAAGCCTCGCGAGAGCATCGCCCAGGGCATCGAAGCCGCGCCCGAAGCCTTCCTCGGCCTGCTCAAGGGCCGGAACTTCGGCAAGCAGCTGGTCAAGGTCCACTGAACCGGCCCTGGCTCGCGGAACGATTCCCTCTGGAGAACGCCCATGACCAACCTCATCCTGCACCACTACCCGACCTCGCCGTTCTCGGAGAAAGTCCGGCTGATCCTGGGCTTCAAGCAACTGGCCTGGAAGTCGGTGCTGATTCCCAGCATCATGCCCAAGCCTGACGTGGTGGCGCTCACCGGCGGTTATCGCAAGACCCCGTTCCTGCAGGTCGGCGCGGATATCTACTGCGACAGCGCGCTGATTGGCGACGTGCTGGAGCAGGTGCAGCCCGAGCCCACGCTGTATCCGCCGCACCTGCGGGGTGTCAGCCGGGTGTTCGCCCAATGGGCGGACAGCACCTTGTTCTGGGCCGCGATGGCCTACAACCTGCAGCCCAAGGGTGCGGCCCAGATGTTTGCCAACGCCCCGCCGGAAGCGGCGCGGGCCTTCGGCGAAGACCGCAAGGCCATGAGCGCCACCATGCTGCGGCTGCGCCCCGGCGACGCCACGTCGGCGTACCGCTCCTACCTGCGGCGCATCGCGCACATGGTCGAGGAGCACGACTTTTTGTTCGGCCTGGAGCCCTGCCTGGCGGATTTCGCGGCCTATCACCCGCTGTGGTTCACCCGCACCCGGGTGCCCGTGCTGGCCGGCATCCTCGACGTCACCCCGGCGGTGGGCGAATGGATGGACCGCCTGGCGGCGCTGGGTCACGGCCGCGCCGACAAGTTCAGTGCGTCCGATGCGATCACCGTGGCGCAGGCCGCAGAGCCCTTGCCGGCCGGGGCCAACCTGCTGATCGACAGCGGCTTTCAGGACGACCACGGCATTCCGCTGGGCAGCGCCGTCAGCATCGCGGCCGAGAGTTTCGGCGCCGAGGCGACCACCGGCGAACTCATCGCCGCCACCCGCATGCACTACACGCTGCGTCGCACGGACCCGCGCGCCGGCACCGTTCATGTGCATTTCCCCCGCATTGGCTACGTTTTGAAGAAAGCAGAGACCCCATGATTTCGAATTTCAAAGGCAAGACCGCTGTTCTCACCGGCGCCGGCTCGGGCTTCGGCCTGGAATGCGCGCGCATTGGCGCCCGCCTGGGCATGAACCTGGTGCTGGTCGATGTGCAGCAGGACGCGCTGGACGCCGCCACCACTGAGCTGACCGCCCAAGGCGCCACCGTGCTGGCGCGCAAGGTCGATGTCTCCAGTGCCGAGCAGATGCAAGCGCTGGCCCAGGCCGTGCAGCAGCGCTTTGGCGCGCCGCACTTCGTCTTCAACAACGCCGGCGTCGGCGCGGGCGGCCTGGTCTGGGAAAACTCCCTCAAGGACTGGGAATGGGTGCTGGGCGTGAACCTGTGGGGCGTGATCCATGGCGTGCGCCTGTTCACGCCGATGATGCTCGACGCCGCGCAAAAAGACCCGTCGTTCCAGGGCCACATCGTCAACACCGCCAGCATGGCCGGGCTGCTGACGCCGCCCAACATGGGCATCTACAACGTCAGCAAGCATGCCGTGGTGAGTCTGACCGAGACCCTGTACCAGGACCTGAAACTGGTCAGCGACCAGATCAGTGCCAGCGTGCTGTGCCCCTACTTCGTGCCTACCGGCATCAGCCAGAGCCACCGCAACCGCCCGGCCGACATGGCGGAGCAGAAGCCCACGCAGAGCCAGCTGATCGGCCAGGCGATGAGCGACAAGGCGGTGGGCTCGGGCAAGGTCACGGCGGCCCAGGTGGCGCAAAAGGTGTTCGATGCCATCGCGGCCGACACCTTCTACATCTACAGCCACCCCAAGGCCCTGGGCAATGTGAGCGACCGCATGAATGCCATCGTCGGGCAGCAGAATCCGCCGGACCCGTTTGCCGAGCGCCCGGAAATCGGCGTCGGCCTGAAGGCGGCGCTGCGCGCCGGCGGCGCCTGAGCTTCCGTGGATCCGTCCCAGCGCAAGGCCTGTGGCATCGGTGATCTCGGCATGTCGCGCCACCGTGGTGCCATGAGCGCTGCGCCGGCCCGCCCCGGGCGGACTCGCACCCTTGCGCGCAGCACGGAGCTTGCCCCTTGAGCTACACCCTGACCCTGATCACCGCCGAGGAAGCCTCTGACGCCGAGCGCCGCGCCGCCGAACAACGTTATCGCCGGGCGCTCGACGCGGCGCTGGGCGACGCCAGTCTGGTCGCGCCCACCTATGGTGTGTACCTGCGCATCGTGGCGGTCCATGGCGAGAGCCCGGATGTGACGGCGCTGACCGACGCCGAGCGCGAAGTGGTGGAACAATGGCAGGCGGCCGAATCCGCCGCGATGACGGCGGCCCTGGGCCCGCACCGCTACCTGGACGACGCGCGCTTCGAGATCGGCCTCTGACCCCGGAGCCCCACGTCGCGTAGCCGTGGCCTTAAACGCGTCCGTGAAGCATTTTTGGAGTCAAATATGCCTGTACCCAGCGTCAAATGGTCATTGTCAGCTATCAGTCTGATAGTCATTTTTGGGCTGCCCGGCACGGATCGACAGGCTATGGCGCAAGCCGCCACGGCGGTCGCCCCGCCCGTGCAGGCCGTCACCGTTGCCCAGGGCCTGGAAAACCCCTGGGGTCTGGCGTTTTTGCCCGACGGACGTTACCTGATTACCGAGCGCCCCGGCCGCCTGCGCGTGGTCGAGGCAGATGGCCGCCTGAACCCGCCGGTTTCCGGCGTGCCCGCCGTGGCGGCCAGCGGGCAGGGCGGCCTGCTGGACGTGGTGCTGGACAGCAGCTTTGCCACCAACCGCACGTTGTACTTTTGTTTTGCCGAACCGGCCCCCGGCGGGGCCCCGGGCAACAGCACGGCGCTGGCGCGGGCGCGCCTGTCCCTGGACGGCACGGCGCTGGAGGATGTGCGCGTGATCTTCAGCCAGCGCCCCAAGTTCGCCAGCCGCCTGCACTTCGGCTGCCGCATCGTCGAGGGCATGAAAGACGGCCGCCCCGACGGCACGCTGTTCCTGACGCTGGGCGAGCGCTTCCAGCGCGCGCAGGACGCGCAGACGCTGGACAACCACCACGGCAAGATCGTGCGCATCGGCAAGGACGGCAGCGTGCCCCGGGACAACCCCTTTGTCGGCCGCCCCGGCGCGCTGCCCGAGATCTGGAGCTTTGGCCACCGTAACCCGCAGGGCGCCACGCTGGGGCCGGACGGCCGGCTGTGGATGCACGAGCACGGCCCGCAGGGCGGCGACGAGATCAACCGGCCGATGCCCGGGCGCAACTACGGCTGGCCGGTGATCACCCATGGCGAGCAATACGGCGGCGGCCCGATCGGCGCGGGCATCACCGCCAAAGACGGCCTGGAGCAGCCGCTGCACCACTGGACGCCGTCGATCGCGCCTTCGGGCATGGTCTTCCTGACCAGCGACCGTTATGGCGCGGCCTGGAAGGGCAACCTGTTCGTGGGTTCGCTCAAGTTCCAGTTCCTCAACCGCGTCGAACTGGCGGGCGGCAAGGTGGTGCGCGAGGAGCGCCTGCTGGGCGACCTGGGCGAGCGCATCCGGGATGTGCGCCAGGGGCCGGACGGCTACCTGTACGTGTTGACGGACAACGCCAAAGGGCGGCTCGTGCGGGTGATGCCGCCCTGAAAGGCCGCGGACACCGGGCGCTATAGTCGGCAAGCGCCTCAAGCCGCCCCAAGGAAGCCCGTGTCCGTCAAAGAAGCCACCGCCCGGATCAAGATCAACAAGCTGCTCGAAGCCTCTGGCTGGCGTTTCTTCGCGCAGGGCAGCCTGCCCGCCAA
>JAABRA010000348.1 GCA_011391155.1 Burkholderiales bacterium | reverse complement strand
AAGCAGGCCGAGGTTGAGCGACATGCCGACGGAGATAAAGAACAGGCCCAGCAGCAATCCCTTGAAGGGCTCGATATCGGCTTCCAGTTGGTGACGGAACTCCGAGTCGGCGAGCAGCACGCCGGCAATGAATGCGCCGAGCGCCATGGAGAGGCCGGCGACCTCGAGCAGGAACGCGGTGCCGAGTGCGACCAGCAGCGCGGTCGCGGTGAGCATCTCGCGCACATGGCTGAGCGCCGCCACGCGCAGCACCTGGCGCAGGACATAGCGCCCGCCCAGGACCACGGCCAGCAGCACCGAGGCAGAGATCAGTACGCCTGACCAGGACACGGACTCCCCGGCCGCACGCGAACCCAGCAGCGGCAGCAGCGCCAGCAGCGGCACCACGGCGAGATCCTGGAACAGCAGCGTGCCGAAGGCGACGCGGCCCCAGCGCGCCGTCATTTCGCCGCGCTCGGCGATCAGCTGCAGCGCGAACGCCGTGGATGACAGCGCCAGCACCAGGCCCGCCACCACCGCGCCCGCAAGCGGCAGCCCGGTCAGCAGCGAGAAGCCTGCCAGCAAGGCGCCGCAGGCCAGCACCTGCGCACCGCCGAAACCAAAGATGGTCCTGCGCAGGGCCCACAATCGGCTTGGGCGCAGTTCCAGGCCGATGACGAACAGCAACAGGATCACGCCGAACTCGGCCACATGCATGACCTGCTCGACCTCGCCGATGACTGCGAAGCCCCAGGGCCCAATGATCACGCCGGTCAGCAGGTAGCCCAGCACCGCGCCCAGGCCGAAGCGCGCGGCGAGCGGCACCAGGATGACGGCGGCCAGCAGCAAAAGCATCAGTTGTTCAAAGCCGGGCATGTCGTCTCCCCGTTGTCGCGCAAGCCATCGAATCCGCTGTGTCGAAAGGGTATCAGCCCATATCAAACAAAAGTAGTTCGCTGGCGGCGATTCCTTGCAACTGCAGCGCGGGTAGATCGCGCAGGGCCAGACCGTCACCCGCCTGCAGTACCAGGTCATTGGCACGAAGTTCACCGCGCACCACCTGCAACCAACCCGAGCGTCCCGCCCGGAATGCGTGCTCGATGGTCACCCCGGTGTCCAGTCGGCCGGCGTAGATGTCCACATCCCGGTGGATTCTGACTGCGCCATCGCGGCCGTCCTGTGCCACCACCAGTGCCAAACGGTTGGTCTGCTGCCCGGCGGGGAACGCTTTCTGTTCATAGCCCGGCGCCAGATCAAGTGCCTCGGGCTGTATCCAGATCTGCAGGAAATGCACCGGTTCGTCATTTGAGGCGTTGTACTCGCTGTGCCTGACGCCGCTGCCCGCGGTCATACGCTGCACATCGCCGGGGCGTATGATGGAGCCGTTGCCCAGGCTGTCCTCGTGCCGCAGTGCGCCGCTCACCACATAGGAGATGATTTCCATGTCGCGGTGGCCGTGAGTGTCGAAACCGCGCGCGGGCTGCACGCGGTCCTCGTTGATCACCCGCAGGGGACCGAAGCCCATGAACCTGGGGTCGTGGTAGTGGCCGAAGGAAAATGTGTGCCGGCTGTCCAGCCAGCCGAAGTGGGCTACACCTCGATCGTCACTGCGCCGTACTGTTTGCATCGCTGCCCTCCTTTTATACAACATCAGCGTGTTGAGGGGGCCAGTATGATTCGTTGCCATTTGAAGAACAATTCGGCATATTAGTTACATTGCGTAACCTTTTTGGAGACGTGTGTATGAACCTCCTTGACGGTATGCGGGCCTTCACCCGGGTGGTGGAGTCCGGAGGATTCGCGGCGGCCGCCCGGGAACTGGGGCTGGCGCGGTCGGTGGTACACAAGCAGGTCGTCAAGCTGGAACAGGCGCTGGGCACGCAGTTGTTGCGGCGCAGTACCCGGCAGGTCTCTCCCACCGAAACCGGGCAGGCGTTCTACCAGCGCTGCCTGCCCATCCTGGCGGATGTGGATGCGGCCATCGCCCAGGTGTCCGAACTGCAGGACATGCCCCGGGGTGGGCTTCGCATCAATGCGCCGATGTCATTCG
>JAABRA010000347.1 GCA_011391155.1 Burkholderiales bacterium | reverse complement strand
TCCAGCACCTCGGGCACCAGGTGAACGCCCTTCTGGTCGCTCAACCGGCTGACAACGCCGAAAACCAGTGCGTCGGGGCGAAGCTCCAGGCCCAGCAAACCCTGCAGCGCCTGCTTGGCTCCGGCCTTGCCCGCCATCCGGCCGGTATCGTAGGGCGTCCCGATCAGCGGATCGCCAGCCGGATTCCACACGGTGTAGTCGACACCGTTCAGGATGCCGCTGAGCTGGCCGGCCCGGTGGCGCAGCACGCCGTCCAGGCCGTAGCCTTGCTCGGGGGTGGTGATCTCGTGGGCGTAGCGCGGACTCACGGTGGTCAGCGCGTCGGAAAACTGCAGCCCGGCCTTCATGAACGACAGGTGGCCGTGGTACTCGTAGCCTTCGATGGTGAACAGCGAATCCGGCAGTCCCAGCGGCGCCAGCAGGTCGCGAGGGAAAACACCCTGGTAGGCCAGGTTGTGGATCGTGAAGATGCTGGCCGGACGGGGCCCGGCGCCAGCCAGCAGCTGCAGGTAGACCGGGGCCAGCCCGGCATGCCAGTCGTGCGCATGCAGCACGTCGGGTTGCCAGCTCAGGTCGGCGCCAACACCGAGACAAGCCGCGGCCCAGCCCAGCAGCGCGAAGCGCTCCGCGTTGTCCGGCCAGTCGTGGCCGCCGGCGTCGAGGTAGGGTCCGCCAGGCCGCTGGTACAGCGTCGGGGCGTCCAGCAAGTAGACCGTCTGGCCGGTGGCACGCAGGCGCCCCGACAGGATCCTCGGCGCGGGATGCAGCCTTCGGGCCACCTCCGGTCCGCCCGCGGCGGGCAGGGCCACCGCAGCCCCCTCAATGCGCACGCCAGCGACAATCGATGCGAAGGCCGGCAGCAGCAACCGCACCTCGCAGCCTGCCGCCTGCAGGGCCGCCGGCAAGGCGGCGCTCACATCAGCCAGCCCGCCGGTCTTGAGCAGCGGGTACAGCTCGGTGCAGACGTAGAGAACCTTCACGCGCTGGCCTCAGCGGCCAGTTTCTCCAGCATCCCGCGGGTCACCAGCACCACGCCTTGCTCCGTGCGGAAGAAGCGGCGCGCATCCTCGTCCGCGTCGAAGCCGATCGACAGGCCGTCAGGAATCTGGCAGCCCTTGTCGATGACCACCTTGCGTAACCGGCAGTGCCGGCCAACGTCGACCTCCGGCAGCAGCACCGCTTCCTCGACAATGCTGTAGGAATGCAACCGGACCTTGGAAAACAGCACCGAGCGGCGGGCGAACGCTCCCGAGATGATGCAACCCCCCGAGACCAGCGAGTCGACCACCATGCCGCGCCGACCTTCGTCATCGAACACGAATTTGGCCGGCGGCAATTGTTCCTGATGTGTCCAGATTGGCCAATCGCGGTCGTACATGTCCAGGTCGGGCGTGATGCCGGTCAGGTCAATGTTGGCCGCCCAGTAGGCGTCGATGGTGCCCACGTCGCGCCAGTAGGCTGGCGCGTCCGGGGCGCTCTTGACACAGGAAAGGCCAAACGGATGGGCCACCGCGTCGCCGCGCGCCACGATGGCCGGGATCAGATCCTTGCCGAAGTCGCGGCTCGACCCATGTGCCCCGGCATCGGCCTTCAGGGCTTCATATAAGTAGTCGGCATTGAAAAGGTAGATACCCATGCTGGCCAGTGCTTGGTCGGACCGTCCTGGCATGGGCGCGGGATGGGCCGGCTTTTCATCGAACCGGACAATACGCCGCTGCGAATCGATGGCCATGACGCCAAAGGCGCTCGCCTCCGCCAACGGCACTTCGATGCACGCCACCGTGCAGGGCGCGCCCTGGGCCACATGGTCGGCGATCAGGCTGGCATAGTCCATCTTGTAGATGTGGTCGCCGGCCAGCACCAGGACGTATTCGGGCCGTTCCGCGCTCAGGATGTCCAGGTTCTGGAAGACCGCGTCGGCCGTGCCCTGGTACCACGAGGTGTCGTTGATGCGCTGCTGCGCCGGCAGCAGGTCGATGTACTCGTTGAACTCGCTGCGCAGGAAAGACCAGCCGCGCTGCAGGTGGCGCAGCAGGCTGTGCGACTT
>JAABRA010000346.1 GCA_011391155.1 Burkholderiales bacterium | reverse complement strand
CCAGTTGCTGCGTGAGGGTCGATCCGCCCTGCAGATCGCCCGAAAAAGTGCTGAGCGCGGCGCCGGCCGTGCGCCTGAAATCGATGCCGTGGTGTTCGTAGAAGCGGCGATCTTCGGTGGCGATGAGCGCGGCCAACACGTTGGGCGAGATGTCCTGGAGCTTGACCCAGTCACGGTTGGCGCGCTTGAAGACGGCCAGCTCCCGGCCGTCGGCCGAAAGCACCACGGCCGGCGCCTCCAGCTTGGCCTTGCGCAGATCATCGATGCCTGGCGTGAACGGGATCAGCAGCAACCCATACAGCAGCACCAGCACCGGCACCGCGGCCAGCGCCAGTGCGACGCCACGCCGCGTCGGGTGACGCAGTTGCACCCAGGCCCGCCCGGCCAGCGGTTGGATGCCCGCTGCGGCCCGCGCAAGCTGCTGGCGCACGCCACCCAACGCGCGGACCGCTGTGATCTGGAAACGGGCGAACGCCTTCTTCATGTACTGGAAACCCCCGGAAAGCCAGCATTGTGAGGCCGCAGGCGCCAGGGCGACGGACGGGCCGGGAAACGGATCCCTGCCCCGGTGTGGTTGAATCGCCGATCCATGGACAGGTCCATGGATCCACTCACCGTGACCGCCCCATGAAACACATCATTCGAAGCTTCTTCAAAATCCTGCGCATCGTGCTCGGCCCCTTCATGCTGTTGCGCGAGCGCCTGACCCGGCCCGCCGGGCTGGTGCGCACCCCGGCACAGCAGCAGGCCGTGGACCAGCAATGCCGGAACCTGACGCTGTATCAGTTCACCACCTGCCCGTTCTGCATCAAGGTTCGCCAGGAAATGCGGCGCCTCTCCCTGCCGATTGAGCGGCGCGACGCCCAGAAAGACATGCACCACCGTGCAGCCCTTGAGCAAGGCGGCGGCTCCGTCAAGGTGCCGTGCCTGAAAATCACCGACGCCACCGGTCAGAGCCAGTGGCTGTATGACTCGGGCGCCATCATCACCTACCTCCGGGGACGCTTCGCGCCAGCCTGACTCACGGTCCCGACGAAGTTCCAGCCTGTCGAAGCGATGCCATACTGGCGCCTGTGCAGTTGACGCACCTGCCTGTTGAACCCTAGCCCACGTCGTGCGCATCCTGCTCGTCTCCGATCTCCACTACACCCTGCCGCAGCTCGACTGGATCGTTCGCGTTGCGCCGTCCTTCGGCCTGGTGGTTCTGGCCGGTGACAGCCTGGACATCAGTTCGCCAGTCTCGCTGGATGCGCAGACGGTGGTCATCCTGCGTTATCTGTCGCTCCTGCAGGCCGCCGGCCGCGTGGTGGTCAGCTCCGGCAACCACGACCTGACCGGGCCCGATGCCCAGGGCGAACAGGCCGCCTTGTGGCTCGCCGAGGCGCGGGCCGCGGGGGTGCCGACCGATGGCGACTCGCTGTTGATTGGCGACACCCTGGTCACGATCTGCCCGTGGTGGGACGGCCCACAGGGTCGCATGGCGCTGGAAGCGCAACTGGCGGCCGACGCGCTCCGCCGGCCTGCGCGCTGGGTGTGGGTCTACCACTGGCCGCCCCTGGGATCGCCCACCTGCTGGACCGGCCGCCGGCACTATGGGGATGCCGATATCGGCGGATGGATCGCGATGTACCAGCCCGACATGGTGCTGACCGGCCATGTGCACGAACCGCCGTTCAAGCCCGACGGGGCCTGGGCGGACCGCATCGGCAATACCTGGGTCTTCAACGCCGGCCGTCAGATCGGTCCTGTTCCGGCACACATCGAGATCGACCTTGACACCGGCAGTGCCGTCTGGAAATCCATGATGGGCCTGGAGGAGATGCGCCTGACCGACACCGAAAGGCCGGCGCGCACCGTCTTCTGAGTTCAGGCCGCAGCGCCGGGCCGCCCCAAGCAAGGCCGCGCCCCCTCGGGGGGCAGAGAGGACACGCAGTGCCGAACGTGGGGGTCAACTCAGGCCGCAGCGCCGGGCCGCCCCAAGCAAGGCCGCGCCCCCTCGGGGGGCAGTGAGGACACGCAGTGCCGAACGTGGGGGTCAACTCAGGCCGCAGCGC
>JAABRA010000345.1 GCA_011391155.1 Burkholderiales bacterium | reverse complement strand
AACACCCTGGCGCTGCCGCCCCAGCTGATGGCCATGGGCGTGCGCGCCATCAAGATCGAGGGCCGCCAGCGCAGCCCGGCCTATGTGGCACAGGTCACGCAGGTCTGGCGCGAAGCCATTGACCATTGCCGCGCCAACCCGCACCGCTACAGCCCGAAATCGGACTGGATGGCGTCGCTCGGCGCTGTCGCCGAAGGGCAGCAGCAGACGCTGGGCGCCTACCACCGGCCCTGGAAATGAACCCGCCCTCCGCCGCCCCGAATCGTCCCAACATGAAACTCGCCCTCGGTCCCCTGCTCTATTACTGGCCACGCGACACCGTGCTGCGCTTTTACGAAGCCATGGCCGCCGCGCCGGTGGACGCGGTCTACCTGGGCGAGGCCGTGTGTTCGCGCCGCCACGAGTTGCGACTGAATGACTGGCTCGGTGTGGCTGCGACGCTGCGCGAGGCCGGCAAGGAAGTCATCCTGTCCACCCAGGTGCTGATCGAATCGGGGCCGGATGCGGCCACGCTGCACCGCATCACCGCCAACGGCGACTTCACCGTGGAGGCCAACGACATGGGCGCGGTGCAGGCGCTGGCCGGGCGCGTGCCCTTCGTCGCCGGGCCGCACCTGAACCTCTACAACCCGCCCGCGCTGCAGTGGATGGCCGGCCTGGGTGCCTCCCGCTGGGTCATGCCGCTGGAGATGGGCCACAGCGATCTGGCCCTGATGCAGGCCGCCCGCCCGGCGGGCCTGCAGACCGAGGTGTTCGCGCTGGGGCGCATGCCGCTGGCGTTCTCGGCCCGCTGCTTCACGGCCCGCCACCACAACATGCCCAAGGACGACTGCCAGTTCAGCTGCATCAGCGACCCGGGCGGCCTGATGCTGCAAACCCGCGAAGGCGAGGATTTTCTGGTGCTCAACGGCATCCAGACCCAGTCGGCACGGGTTTGCAATCTGATCGCGGAGTTGCCAGCGTTGCGCGCGCTGGGCGTGGACCTGCTGCGCCTGAGCCCGCAGTCACAGCACATGATCAACCTGATCGCCTTGTGGCGCGAAGCGCTCGACGGCACCCTGTCGCCGCAGGAGGCGCAGTCGCGCATGGCGCCGCTGCTCCCCGGCGCCGCCTGCAACGGCTACTGGCACGGCGAGGCCGGCATGGCGCAGCTCGCCACCGCCTGAGCCGGCCCTTCCGTTTTGAAAGACCGCCCATGATGAATCCCTCCCACCTTCAACCAGCCGCCTTCACGCTCCCCCCGCCCGTGGGAGAGTTCCTGGGCCGCCTGCCGGCCTGGCCCGGCTCGTTGCTGTTCGTGACCGCCCTG
>JAABRA010000344.1 GCA_011391155.1 Burkholderiales bacterium | reverse complement strand
CCCTGAACCTGGCGCTGGCCCGCCAGCTGCCCGGTGACGTGCGGCAGGCCTTGCAGGACCGCCGGCTGCGCATCCACGTGCGCGATGCAAAACTGTCCTTTGACTTTGCCTGGACCGGCGGCAATTTCGCCCCGCGTGCCCGGGCCGAATCACCCGACCTGACCATCAGCGCCAATGCCCGCGACTTTTTGGCGCTGGCCCGGCGCGAGCAGGACCCGGACACGCTGTTCTTCAGCCGTCGCCTGTCGATGGAAGGTGACACCGAACTGGGCCTGATGGTCAAGAACACGCTGGATGCGCTGGAACTGCCGGTCTTCGACCCCAGTGCCCTGCGTCTGCCGCCGCCGCGCGAGGTGCTGGGCTGGCTGCAGCGCCGGCTCAGGCCGTGAAGTGGACTCGTTGGTTCACAAGTTGCGCCGTGCAGGGATTCGCTGTGCGAACGCAGGAGCCCGCGTTTGTTTTCAGGCAAAGTGTCGCCCATGACTTCAACGATACCCCAGCGCCGCATCATCGTTGCCATCTCAGGCGCCAGCGGCGCCGTCTACGGCGTGCGCCTGCTGCAGCTGCTGCGTGAACTGCCCGGCGTGGAAACCCACCTGGCCGTGTCCGACGCGGGCTGGCTGAATCTGAAACACGAGCTGGATCTGGAGCGAGACGCCGTCGTCGCACTGGCCCACCGACTGCATGACGCGCACGACGTGGGCGCGGCCATCGCCAGCGGCTCGTTCCAGAGCCACGCCATGGTC
>JAABRA010000343.1 GCA_011391155.1 Burkholderiales bacterium | reverse complement strand
TCGATCCAGGCGGCCTGCGGTCACTTGCGGGCGTTTGAGTTCAGCCGTCCAGCAGCATACTGGCCCGGTGCGGCCGTTCGACTTGATGCCCGCCCGTGGGTCATTCGACCTGACCGCGTTGGCTTATATCTTTTAATAGCAGACCAAGACCGTCCCACGCTGGGATAGTGCGGAAATTCTTCATGTCTTTCCCGGGTGAAAGACCCATTGGGCTGCTTGCAAGGCCGTGATCGTCCGGAAAAACCGCCTGACTTCAGCGCAGGCGCAGCGGTGACAGCGCCGCCGGGTCCACGCCGTGCCGGACCAGTTCGGGCGGCAACGGGGTGCCGCGCAGCAGGGCATCGGCCAGTGCGCTGGCCCCGGCTGCGCTCTGGATGCCGTAGCCGCCTTGCGCCGCCAACCAGAAAAAGCCCGGGCAGGCGCCGTCGAAGCCGATCACCAGTTCGCCGTCGGGCACGAACGAGCGCAGGCCGGCCCAGGTGCTGGAAGGGCGTCGGATAGTCAGCGTGGAGACGGATTCGATCTGGTGGATGCCCAGCGCGATGTCCAGCTCCTCGGGGGCCACGTCGTGCGGCACGGTCGGGTCGGCATTGGCGGGTGAGCCCAGCATCTGGCCGGCGTCGGGCTTGAAGTAATAACTCTCATTCACGCCAACCACGGCGGGCCAGCCGGCGGTGTCCAGGCCCTCGGGCGCCTTGAAGGTGAAGGCGCTGCGCCGGTGCGGCACCAGGCCAATGGCCGGTGCGCCGAACAGCGCGGCCACCGTGTCGGCCCAGGCACCAGCGGCGTTGACCACGGTGGGCGCACGCAGGGTCTGGCCGTCGGCCAGGGTCAGCGTCCAGCCTTCAACGTCATGCGCCGCGCGGTCGGGCGCTGCGCTGGTCAGCAGTTCGCCGCCGTGCTGGCGAAAGCCGCGCAGAAAGCCCTGGTGCAGCGCATGCACGTCGATGTCTTGCGCGGTCGGGTCATACAACGCGCCAGACACCCCTTCGGGGCGCAGGGCGGGCACGCGCGCCAAGGTGGCGGCGGCGTCCAGCACCTGCAGGCCGGCGCAGGTGGGGGCCAGCTCGGCGCGCAGTGTTTCCATTTGCGCCTCCTGCCCGTGCATGGCCAGGTAGAGCGCGCCGCGCGGGTGCAGCAGCGGCGCGTTGGTAAAACCGCTCGGCGGTTGCTCGTAGAAGGCGCGGCTCGCCCGGGTCAGGGCGCGCACGGCGCTCGGGCCATAACTTTCCATGAACATCGCCGCCGAGCGGCCGGTAGCGTGGTAACCCGGCTGGCTCTCGCGCTCGATCAGCAGCACGCGGGCCGGCGGGGTGGAATGCACCAGCCGCCAGGCCAGGGACGCGCCAGCAATGCCAGCCCCGATCAGGATGAAGTCAAATTCTCGCATTCCTGAATTCTCGCACCCAGGATTTCTCGTCCGCGCGAATCCGGCCGGTCGAATATGGATATTTTTGGCACCATCCCAGCGTGGAGGGGCCTTGACTTGCTCACCTTTTTATACTGATTTAAGGGGCCGCGGGGCCTGTTTGCGCTGATTGCGTGCCAGGGTGGCGGCTTATCATCGCGACCACAGGAAGTCTGTGATGCCGGTTGCCCCCGCTTTCGCTGCATCGCCGTCCCAGTCCCGAGCGGGCTGGCTTCGCTGGTCGACAGGGATGGTTGCCGGGTTGATGCTGGCGGCTGCGGCGGTGTCGCCAGCCCAGGCCCGGACCACCATGCCTGACCGGGCCACCCGGGTACAGACGCCGTACACCCATCCCAAGGTGTTGTTCGACGTCTACCTGGAGCACCCGGCCAAGATGGGTTCTGCGCTGAACGGACGGCGCTCGCTGGCCAACCCGTGACCGAGGCGCCCTACAGCCTGTTCCCCGAGGACATGAGCGTCATCGTTCTGCTGCACGGCACCGAACTCGTGACCGTGGCGCGCAAGAACGAGGCGAAATACGAGGAAGTGGTGCAGCGCATGCGTTACTACGCGGCCCAGGGCACCCCGCAGGTGCCGGACAAGCGCCACGCGATCGAGGACATCCGGTGACCGGGCGTGCCGAGCCCTGGCACGACACTTCAT
>JAABRA010000349.1 GCA_011391155.1 Burkholderiales bacterium | reverse complement strand
GACCAGCGCGTCCTGCAGACCGGCCTGGGCGGCGGCCGCGGTCAGGCGCGACAGTTCGTCGTGGGCGCGCTGTTCATCGACGGCCAGGTTGGCCGCCTGCTGCGCCGCAGTGTCTATGGCCCGCGCCAGCTCGGCCCGGCGCGCCTCCAGGCTGCGCTGGGCAAAGGTGGCTTCCTGCGCCCGTCGCTCCAGGCTGCGCTGCTGCTCACGGCAACCGGACAGCCGGCGCTCGGCCTCCATCACACGCTCGTCGAGCTGGGCGTGGCGCTCCTGGCTGTCAGCCAGCTGCATGTCGAGCGCTTCAAAACGGCCTTCCGCGGTGATGCGGCGCTCCTGCAGATCTTCGAGCTGGACATCGACCTCGGCCAGGTCGCCGGCGATCTGCTCGCTGCGCGCGCGGGTCTGTTCAGCCAGTTGTGACAGGCGCAGTGTTTCAACCTGGAGCTCGTGCGCCCGGCTCTGTGCGTCCGAGGCCTCGCGCCGCGCCGACACCAGGCGCTGCGATGCGTCGGCATACGCAGCTTCGGCGCGCACCAGCGCGGAACGTGATTCGTCGGAAATCAGGGCCTGTGCGCGAAGCTGCTTGTCCAGGTTCTCGATCTCCTGGGCGCGTGCCAGCAGGCCGGCCTGCTCGCTGTCGGGCGCATAAAAGCTCACGCTGTGGCGGGTCACGGCGTGGCCGGTCTGGACATAGATCACGGCTCCGGGCGGCAGCTGGTCGCGGCTGGCCAGTGCCGCCTCCAGGCTCAGTGCCGTGTGGCAGCCGTGCAGCCAGTCGCCCAGCAAGGCTTGCTGCCCGGCATCGTTCAGGCGAAGCCGATCCGACAAGAGGGGCAACGTGTCTGCCTTTTCAGGCACGCCACCCGGCGGCGGGCTGTAGAACGCCAGCTTGGCAGGCGGTGCATCAGCCCCAAAGGCGCGCACCATGTCGAGCCGGGACACCTCCAGCGCCCCGAGCCGCTCGCGCAGCGCGGCCTCCAGCGCGTTCTCCCAGCCGGGCTCGACATGGATGCGGCTCCACAGGCCCTGCAGCGACTCCAGGCCGTGTTTGGCGAGCCACGGCTTCAGCTTGCCGTCGGTCCGGACCTTTTCCTGCAGCGCCTTGAGCGCCTCCATGCGGGCTGACAAGGCGGCCAGCCGGCTGCTCTCGGTGTTGACGGCCTGCTGTTTGCCCCGCCGGTCTTCGTCGAGCTGCGGCACCTGGTCCTGCAATTCATGCAGGCGACCATTGGCGGTCTCGGCGGCCTCGGTCGCGGCGGCGAGCTGGCTTTGCAGATTGACCAGGCGCTGCTCGTCCGGCGCTGCCAGCGCGTTGCGATCAGCTGCCAGCCGCTCGCGCCGGGCGTTGAGCTGGCGCGATTGCTCCTCGATGTTGCGCTGATCTGCGGCGAGCACCTGGATCTGCTGCTGCACCTGGCCGACGCTGGCGCGCTGCTGATTGGCGCGCGCCTGCGCCTGGCGCAGCGCCTCCTCCAGATCGGGCAGGGTCATCGCCTGCTCCTCCACCTGGGCCAACAGGGTTGCGGCCGTTTCCTCGGCCTCGATCGCCTGTGCGGCCAGGGTTGCGGTTTCTGCCTCGGCATCGGCCCTGCGGGCGGCCCATAACGTGGCCTGCTCCGCGAGCTGGGCCAGACGCTGCTCCACGCGCTGACGGCCCTCGACCACGAAGCGGATTTCAGCCTCCAGCCGCCCGACTTCAGCGCTGGCCTCATAGAGCCGGCCCTGGGCCTGGTTGACCTGGTCACCGGCGGCGTAGTGGGCCTGGCGGATGGTTTCCAGATCAGCCTCGACATGGCGCAGGTCGGCGACGCGGCTCTCCAGTTCATTGACGGCCTTCTCGGCCTCGGCCTTGATGCGCAACTGGTCGGCCTCGCTCTCGCTGCGCTTGAGGCACCACAGCTGGTTCTGCCGCAGCGTCACATCGCCCTGCAGGGCATTGAATTTCTGCGCCACCGCCGCCTGCTTTTCGAGCTTGTCCAGGTTGGCGTTGAGCTCGCGCAGGATGTCCTCGACCCGGGTCAGGTTTTCGCGGGTGTCCGACAGTCGGTTCTCGGTCTCGCGGCGGCGTTCCTTGTACTTGGAGACGCCCGCGGCCTCTTCCAGGAACAGGCGCAGTTCCTCGGGACGCGATTCGATGATGCGGCTGATCGTGCCCTGGCCGATGATGGCGTAGGCGCGCGGTCCCAGGCCAGTGCCCAGAAACACATCCTGCACGTCGCGCCGGCGCACCGGCTGGTTGTTGATGTAGTAGCTGCTGGTGCCGTCGCGCGTGAGGATGCGCTTGACGGCGATTTCGCCAAACTGCCCCCATTGACCGCCGGCGCGGTGGTCGGCGTTGTCGAAGACCAGTTCCACGCTGGCGCGGCTGGCGGGTTTGCGGGTGTTGGTGCCATTGAAGATGACATCCTGCATCGATTCGCCGCGCAGTTCGCTGGCGCGGCTCTCGCCCAGCACCCAGCGCACGGCATCCATGATGTTGGATTTGCCGCAGCCATTGGGCCCGACGACTCCCACCAGTTGCCCCGGCAACAGGAAGTTGGTTGGCTCGACGAACGATTTGAACCCGGATAACTTGATGGAATTGAGACGCACCGTGACTTGCCCGTCATTGGCCAGCTGTTGGCTAAGCTGTTGAATTCAAAGGAAATTCGGCTGCAATGCGGGCAGCCGGACAACACCAATGATACCGTGGCCGGGTGACGCCGGGCACCCCGGTCAGAATGCTACATTATCTATAGCTTGCACTGACCATTCGACGCTGGGAAAAGGCATTTTCGACTGAATAAATGCCCGCACGACCCCGAGCCGGCCATCGGGCCGTGGCAGGACGGATAATCGAGGCCCTATGAATCCACTCCTGTCCCGGCTCCAGCCCTACCCATTCGAGCGACTGCGCCAGCTGTTCGTGGATGTCACCCCCAACGCCGCCTTTCGCCCGATCAGTCTGGGCATCGGCGAGCCCAAACACGCCACGCCGGACTTCATCAAGGAGGCATTGGCCGCAGCCCTGGGGACCGGTCTGGCGGCCTACCCCGCCACGGCCGGAGAGCCCGGTTTGCGCGAAGCCTGCGCCGGCTGGCTGCAGCGCCGCTACGGGCTGGCCGTCGACCCGGCCACCCAGGTGCTGCCGGTCAACGGCTCGCGCGAGGCCTTGTTTGCGCTGGCCCAGACCGTGATCGACCCCACACGGGCGGGCGCGACGGTGGTCCATCCCAATCCCTTCTACCAAATTTACGAAGGTGCGGCCTTCCTGAGCGGTGCCCAGCCGTTCTACGCGCCCAGCGACCCGGCGCGCAATTTCGCGGTGGACTGGGACAGCGTGCCGGTGCAGGTCTGGGCGCGCACCCAGCTGCTGTTCGTCTGCTCACCGGGCAACCCGACCGGCGCGGTGATGCCACTGGACGAGTGGCAAAAATTGTTCGAACTGAGCGACCGCCACGGCTTCGTGATTGCTTCCGACGAGTGCTACAGCGAGATCTATTTTCGGGACGAACCCCCGTTGGGCGGCCTGGAAGCCGCCGCGAAACTGGGGCGCAGTGACTTCCGCAACCTGATTGCCTTCACCAGCCTGTCCAAACGCAGCAACGTGCCGGGCCTGCGCAGCGGCTTTGTGGCCGGCGACGCCGCCCTGATCAAGCCTTTCCTGCTCTACCGCACCTACCACGGCAGCGCCATGAGCCCGGTGGTGCAGGCTGCCAGCATCGCCGCCTGGAACGACGAGGCCCACGTGGTGGAGAACCGCCGCATGTACCGCGAAAAGTTCGCCCAGGTCACCCCCATGCTGTCTGGGGTGCTCGACGTGGCGCTGCCCGACGCCAGCTTTTACCTGTGGGCCGGCGTGCCCGCGACCTGGCAGGGCAACGACACCGGATTCGCGCGGGAATTGCTGGCTCAATACAATGTCACGGTTCTGCCCGGCAGCTTTCTGGCGCGCGAAGGCCCCGGCGGCAACCCCGGCCAGGGTCGCATCCGCATGGCGCTGGTCGCCGAAACCGCGGAATGCGCGTCAGCCGCCAGCCGCATCGTTCAATTCATCCAATCCAGAGGCTGAAGAGCCCCATTGCCTGCCATGACCCAACAACTCCAGCAAATCATCGATGCCGCGTGGGAAGACCGCGCCAACATGTCCCCGAAGTCCGCGCCGAAAGCCGTCATTGACGCGGTGGAACAGGTGATCGCCGAACTCGACCGCGGCGCGCTGCGCGTGGCCACGCGCCAGGGCGTGGGCCAGTGGACGGTGCACCAGTGGATCAAGAAAGCCGTGCTGCTGTCGTTCCGCCTGAAGGACAACGAGGCGGTCAGGGCCGGCGAGCTGGGGTTTTACGACAAGGTGCCCACCAAGTTCGGCCACCTTTCGCCCGACGAAATGGCCGCGACGGGTGTGCGCGTGGTACCGCCGGCCGTGGCGCGCCGCGGCTGCTTCATTGCCAAGGGCGCGATCCTGATGCCGTCCTACGTCAACATCGGCGCGTACGTGGACGAAGGCTCGATGGTGGACACCTGGGCGGCGGTCGGCTCCTGCGCGCAGATCGGCAAGAACGTGCACCTGTCCGGCGGCGTCGGCATCGGCGGCGTGCTCGAACCCATGCAGGCCAACCCCACCATCATCGAGGACAACTGCTTCATCGGCGCACGTTCGGAAATCGTCGAAGGCGTGATCGTCGAGGAGAACTCGGTCATCTCGATGGGCGTGTATATCGGCCAGAGCACCAAGATCTACGACCGCGCCACCGGCCAGGTCAGCTACGGCCGCATTCCCGCCGGTTCGGTGGTGGTGGCGGGAAATCTGCCCAGCGCCGACGGCGCCTACAGCCTGTACTGCGCGGTCATCGTCAAGCGCGTCGATGCGCAGACGCGGGCCAAGACCAGCCTGAACGACCTGCTTCGCGACTAAGGATATGGCCCCCACGCTTGTCACTGCGTGTACTGCGCTGGACGTGCCATCGCCAGAGGCGAGGGCTCTTCGGCCCGTCCAACCCTGCACAGGCAGGCTTGGAGCCGCGGGCCTCAGCCCCGTGGGGGCTGGCCTTGCTTGGGGCGGCCCGGCGCTGCGGCCGCTGGCTCCCTGCTTGCCACTTTCGGAGGATCAATCATGAGCATGATGGACCGCATTCTCAACCTGATGGCCGAGCGTAAGGCGTCCGACGTGTACCTGTCGGCGCATTCCCCCGCGATCATCAAGATCAACGGCCAGTGCATCGCAATGAACAGCCAGGTGCTGCCGGTCGAGGCCACGATCAATCTGCTGTCGGAGGTGGTACCGCCGAACCGCATTGAAGAGCTCAAGGAAACCGGCGAGCTCAACATGGCGATTCCGCTGGAAGGCGTGGGCAACTTCCGGCTCAGCGCGATGCGCCAGCGCGGCACCTACGCCGCGGTCATTCGCTACATTTCGCCCGATATTCCCGCGCTGTCAACGCTGAATCTTCCCGCCATCCTGGCCGAGCTGGTGCTGGAGAAGCGCGGCCTGATCTTGATGGTTGGTGCCACCGGCGCGGGCAAATCCACCACGCTGGCCTCCATGCTGGACTATCGCAATGAGAACCTGATGGGCCACATCCTGACCATTGAAGACCCGGTGGAATACGTGTTCCGCAACAAGAAGTCGGTGGTCAACCAGCGTGAGGTCGGCAGCGACACCGCATCACTGGGGATTGGCCTGAAAAACGCGTTGCGCCAGGCGCCCGACGTCATCATGATTGGCGAAATCCGCGACCGGGAGACGATGTCGGCGTCGATCGCCTATGCCCAGTCGGGCCATTTGTGCATGGCCACCATGCACGCCAACAACAGCTATCAGGCCCTGAACCGGATCCTGAGCTTTTACCCTGCTGAAGTCCGCCCGACCATGCTCCAGGACCTGGGCTCGGCCCTCAAGGCGGTGGTCTCGCAGCGCCTGCTGCGCACCGTCCACAACACCCGTACCCCTGCCGTGGAGGTGATGCTCAACAGCCGCCTGACGGCCGAGCTGATTGAACAGGGCGATTTCTCCGGTGTGAAGGAGGCCATGAACAACTCCCTGGCCGAAGGCTCGCAGACGTTCGAGCATGACATCGCGCGGCTGATCACTGAAGGGCAGATTGACCGCAAGGAAGGCATTGCCCATGCCGACTCGCCGACCAACCTGTTGTGGCGCCTGCAGAACGACTTTTCCAAGCAGGTCGCACCCGAGCAGCTTGAACATCAATCCGATACCGCCTCCTTCACGGAAATCACGCTTGATGTCATCCAGCCCCGGCACGGGGGCCCCGCCAAGGCGCCGGCCTGAACGACCCCCCTCCCCCGTCTGAAGACCCCACCCGAATGTCCGCCACACTGCGACTTGCCGAACAACTGATTTCGCGCCGTTCCATAACGCCAGAGGATCAGGGTTGCATCGACATCATCATGGCCCGCCTGCGACCGCTGGGTTTCGCCTGCGAGGTGATCGAAAGCGGTCCACCGGACTTCCGGGTGAAAAATTTATGGGCAAAATGGCATCATCCCAGCGTAGAACGGTCATATTCAGCTATCAAAACAATAGCTTTTGCCGGCCATACCGATGTGGTTCCAACCGGCCCTGTGGAGCAGTGGAACAGCGATCCGTTCACACCCACGCACCGCAACGGCCAGCTGTTTGGCCGCGGCGCCAGCGACATGAAGACCTCGCTGGCCGCCATGGTGGTGGCCGTCGAGGAGTTTCTGGCCGCCACCCCGGAGTCGGCACTGGACATTGCCTTTTTGCTGACCAGTGACGAGGAAGGCCCGGCCCTGGATGGCACCGTGGTCGTCTGTGAAGCCTTGAAGGAACGCGGCGAGGCGCCTGATTTCTGCATCGTGGGCGAACCGACTTCGGTGCAGCAGACCGGCGACATGATCAAGAACGGCCGGCGTGGAACCCTGAGCGGCAAGCTCACGGTCAAGGGCGTCCAGGGACATATCGCCTACCCGCATCTGGCCCGGAACCCCATTCATGAAGTCGCTCCGGCCCTGGCAGAACTGGTAGCCCTGGAATGGGATGCCGGCAATGCGTTCTTCCCGCCCACCACCTGGCAGATCAGCAATATCCACGGCGGCACCGGCGCCAGCAACGTGATTCCGGGCAGCGTGGTCATCGACTTCAATTTCCGCTTCTCCACCGAGTCCACGCCGGAAGCCCTGCAGGAGCGCCTGACGGCGGTGCTGCAACGCCACGCGCTCGACTTCGAGCTGGCCTGGACGCTGGGCGGCCGGCCCTTCCTCACCACGCCCGGCACCCTGGTGGCGGCGGTGCAGCAGGCGATCCGGGCCGAAACCGGGCTGGAAACGCAGCTTTCCACCACCGGCGGCACCAGCGACGGGCGCTTTATAGCGCAGATCTGCCCACAGGTGATCGAATTCGGCCCGCCCAACGCCAGCATCCACAAGATTGACGAGCATGTCGCCGTCGCCGACATCGAGCCGCTGAAGAACATCTACCGCCGGGTCCTGGAGAACCTGCACGCCGGGCTGTCGGCATGACCCCTGAACCGAAAACCGTTATCGCATTGATCGACCAGGCCGCCGAGCAATTGACCAGGGCTGGCGTGGCGTTTGGCCACGGCACCCACAACGCCTTTGACGAAGCCGCCTGGCTGGTGCTCTGGCGCCTCGGCCTGCCCCTGGACGCAGCACTCGACGGCCCGGAATCCATTGCCGACCAGCCCGTGGAAACGGGGCAGCGGGCCAGCGTCGCAGCCCTGCTGCGCATGCGAATCGAAAGCCGCAAGCCCTCGGCTTACCTGACGCAAGAGGCCTGGCTGCAGGGGGTGCCCTTCTATGTGGACGAGCGCGCCATCGTGCCGCGCAGTTTCATCGCTGAATTGCTGGCGGATGGCAGCCTGGACCCGTGGCTGAGCGAACATACCCGCACGGTGCTGGACCTGTGCACGGGCAACGGCAGCCTGGCGGTGCTGGCCGCCATGGTCTGGCCGGATGTCACCGTCGATGCCGCTGACATCTCCCCGGACGCCCTGGCTGTGGCCCGCATCAATGTGGAGCGCCATGCGCTGCAGGCCCGTATCCGGCTGATCGAATCAGACGGCCTACGGGCGGTGCCAGGGCCCTACGACCTGATCCTGTGCAATCCGCCCTACGTCAATGCCCAAAGCATGGCCGCCCTGCCGGCGGAATACCAAGCCGAACCCGCGCTGGCACTGGCCGGTGGCGCTGACGGCATGGACTTTGTCCGCCAGCTGCTGGTGGATGCGCCAACGCACATGACACCCGACGCCGTGCTGGTCCTGGAGATCGGCAACGAGCGCGATTTTTTCGAATTGGCCTTTCCGACCCTGGAAGTCGTCTGGCTGGAGACCAGCGCCGGCGAGGATCAGGTGCTGCTGTCGACCCGTGACGCCCTGCAATCGTGGCGCGAAGCGCTGACGAGCCCGCCCAGGAACACCTCGGGAACCGACTCCGGTTTGCAACTTCCCGCTTCAGGGACATAAAAATGGTTTGGCGCAGGGGTTACCTCCGCCATATTCGCCCTGAAAGGGGCGTGGATTGAAACATGATTACCCTCAAAAATATCATCCTTCGCCGTGGAGCGAAGGTCTTGCTCGACAGCGCATCCGTCACGATCAATCCGGGGGAAAAGGTCGGTCTGGTCGGGCGCAACGGCGCGGGCAAGTCCACGTTGTTTGCCCTGCTCAACGGCACGCTGCATGAAGATGGCGGCGAATATTTCGTCCCGGCCCAATGGCGCATGGCCCAGGTCGCCCAGGACATGCCCGAGACCGAACAGAGCGCCACCGACTACGTCATTGAAGGTGACGTGGTGCTGCTGGCGGCGCAGGCGGAAGTCGAAGCCTCCGAGGCCAGCGGCGACGGCGACCGCATGGCGCACGCCTACATGGAGCTGTACGACTGCGGCGCACACGATGCGCAGGCGCGGGCGCAGGCGTTGATCCTGGGGCTGGGTTTCAAGGTCAGCGAGCTCGACAACCCGGTCAACAGCTTCTCGGGCGGCTGGCGCATGCGCCTGCAGCTCGCGCGAGCGCTGATGTGCCCATCCGACCTGCTGCTGCTGGATGAGCCCACCAACCACCTGGACCTGGACGCGCTGGTCTGGCTGGAAGCCTGGCTCAAACGCTACCCGGGGACGATGCTGGTCATCAGCCATGACCGCGAATTCCTGGACGCCGTGACCGACGTCACCGTGCACATTGAAAGCGCCAAGCTCACGCGCTACGGCGGCAACTACAGCAAGTTCGAGGACCTGCGCGCCGAGCAGATGGCGCTGCAGCAGACCGCGTTTTCCAAGCAGCAAGACAAGATCGCCCACCTGCAGAAGTTCATTGCCCGCTTCAAGGCCAAGGCCAGCAAAGCCAAGCAGGCCCAAAGCCGCGTCAAGGCGCTGGACCGCATGGAAAAGATCGCGCCATTGCTGGCCGAAGCCGACTTCACCTTCGAGTTCAAGGAGCCGGCCAACCTGCCCAACCCCATGCTGTCCATGCAGGGCGTGAGTTTTGGCTACCCACCGCCCGAAGGCGCACCCGTTGGCACGCCGCCCACCGTCATCGTGCAGAACGTCAGCCGCTCGGTGCTGGCCGGACAGCGCATCGGCATCCTGGGCGCCAACGGCCAGGGAAAGTCCACGCTGGTCAAGACCGTGGCTCGGGCCCTGGCACCGATCAGCGGCGAGATGACCGAGGGCAAGGGGCTGAACATCGGTTACTTCGCCCAGCAGGAGCTCGATGTGCTGCGCCCGGCCGACACCCCGCTGGAACACATGATCCGCCTGGTCAAGGATCTCACTGCGGACGGCAAGATCAGCGGCCAGGCTACGCGTGAACAAGACCTGCGCAGCTTTCTGGGCATGTTCAATTTCAGCGGCGACATGGTCAAGCAAGCCGTGGGCAGCATGAGCGGCGGCGAAAAAGCCCGGCTGGTGCTGTGCATGATCGTCTGGCAACGCCCCAACCTGCTGCTGCTCGACGAGCCGACCAACCATCTGGATCTGGCCACGCGCGAAGCCCTGTCGATGGCGCTCAACGAGTTCGAAGGCACCGTCATGCTGGTCAGCCACGACCGCGCCTTGCTGCGTGCCGTCTGCGACGAGTTCTGGATGGTGTCGCGCGGGGGCGTGGCGCCGTTCGACGGCGACCTCGACGACTACCAGCGCTATCTGCTCGACGAGGCCAAGCGACAGCGCGAGTCAGCCCGCGAATCCGCGCGCGAGGAAACCGCGGCGCGCAAGGCGCCCGCAGCGGCGGCCGTTGTTGCTGCGCCCGAGAAAGTGATGCAGACAGCCAGTGTTGGTCTTTCCGGGCAGGATCAGCGCAAGCGGGATGCCACCCGACGGCAGCAGGTCATCGAGAAGGCCCGCCCTATCAAGCGAGCCCTGGAACAGGCCGAGATCCGTATGGCCAGCCTCACGCAGGACAAGGCTCGGCTCGAACAGCGACTGTGCAATCCACTGCCCGCCACCGAGATCGCAGAGACCGGACGCCAACTCAAGGTCGTCAGTGAGGAACTGGATGCGCTGGAAGGGGAATGGCTGGCGCTGAGTGAGCAGATGGAACACACGAACGCCGCCTGACCAATCTTGCGGGCGGTTGCCAACGCCCAGCGCTGCATCAGGGTAAAGTCCAGACTCCACCCACTTCAGAGGGGCTATCGCGCCATGACGTCCATTCTTGGAACCATCTTTGTCGGGCTGATCGTCGGTTTCATCGCGCGGGCCGTGAAGCCTGGCGATGACCGACTCGGCTGGATCATGACCGCCGTGCTCGGCATCGCGGGGTCCTTCCTCGCAAGTTATGCCGGCGCGGCGATGGGCCTGTACCGGCCGGGCGACGCTGCCGGATTCATCGCCTCGGTGATCGGCGCCGTCGTGCTGCTGGTCCTCTACGGCCTGGTCAAGGGCAAGTCGGCCTGAGACCACCGCCATGCCCTCCGCGCTTGAAATGGCATCCGGCCACGCCGCCTTGACGGCTGCCGTGCGGCGCGGGCGCAAGATCCTGCACCGCCGCGCGCTGGTGGCTGCCGCGGCCGGTGTCGCGCCCATCCCGGGGTTCGACTGGGCCGTGAACGCGGCGCTGCTGTCCCGGATGATCCCGAAAATCAACGCCGAATTCGGCTTGATGCCCGACCAGCTCGACCAGCTGACGCCGCTCGAGCGCGAGCGGGTGCAAAAGGCGGTGGCACTGGTGGGCACCGTGTTGATCGGAAAACTCATCACCCGCGACCTGGTGCTCAAGGCGGCAAAGACCGTCGGCCTGCGGCTTACCGCCGGCCAGGCCGCGCGCTTTGTGCCGCTGGCCGGGCAGGCCGTGTCCGCGCTGGTGGGCTACTCGGCCATCCGCTACCTGGGCGAAGAACACCTCAAGGACTGCGTGCGCGTCGCCCTGAAAGCCGAACTCCGGCTGCCCTACCGCCCTGACAGCCCGGACGCCGCAAGCGGACCGTAGGCCATCGAGGCGCGCCTGGCCGGCGGCGGTTGCAGCCCGAAAAATGAAAAAGCCTGCTACCGATAAAGTAGCAGGCTTTTCATTGCCAATAAGGCTTGTCTGGTGGGACGTGCGGGGGTCGAACCCACGACAAACGGATTAAAAGTCCGCTGCTCTACCAACTGAGCTAACGTCCCGACAGGCTTCTCTGATCAGGGTAGATGCAGCGAAATCCAGCCTTCAATTATAGCTTGCTTTTTCCGGCGCTTCCCGCGGCGTCGGCAAGAAAATCGATGACCCAGCCGGCGGCGCACAGCCCGAAGGTCGCGGTGACGCTGACGACCGAGCCGTACCCGTGGCAGTTCAGTGAGCCATCGGGTTCTCCGTCCAGCGCGCACGATGGATCGGGAGCTCGCACGGCTTCCCGGCTGAAGACGCATGGGACTCCGATCATCTTGCCTTCCTTGGGCGCGCCATGGTGTTTTCGCAGGCGGTAGCGCAGCTGAGCCAGCAAGGGGTCGTGCGTTACCCTGGCGAGATCGTCGATATCCACCTGGTGCGCCAGCCGCTTTCCGCCGGCCGCGCCGACGCTGATGAAGCCGACTTGACCTTGGCGGGCCCAGGCCGCAAGCGCCGTCTTGGCGGCCACCTGATCGCAGGCATCGATCAGGGCGTCGGCGGGTTCAAGCAGCAATTCAGGCCAGTTCGCAGGATCGACGAATTCCTCGATGCCATTCACTCGGCATCCAGGGTGAATCAGCGCAATGCGGTCACGCATCGCCTGAACTTTGGCCTGCCCGATCGTCGTGGAGATGGCGTGAACCTGGCGATTGATGTTGGATTCGGCAATATGGTCAAGGTCGATCAACGTGAGACTACCCACGCCACTGCGGGCCAGCGCTTCAGCCGCCCAGGAGCCTACGCCGCCGAGGCCCACCACCACCACGTGCGATTTCCGGATATTGGAGGCGCCTGCGAGACCATACAGGCGTTCAAGACCGCCAAAGCTGCGCTTGAAATCCACCGTGTCTGACGACATGCCGCTCACGCGTGCCGCTCCAGCCGCCACTCCTGGTACTTGAGGGCAGCCACAGCGCCCGCCATGATGCCGCCCACGGCGACAAAACTGGTGGCACTCAACGTTGAAATACCGCTCAAGCCTTGCCCGACCGTGCACCCCATCGCAGTGACGCCCCCAATGCCCATCAGCGTCGCGCCTACCAGGTGATTCGCGAGATCCTCGGTGCCACCAAAGCCCTCCCAGCGGAAACTTCGGGCCCCCAGTGCATAGGCGAACGAACCGGCAATCACACCAAAGACTGAAACCACGGCCACCGTCAGCACCTTGCTCTGGTCACTGAAGAAGATGAACCAGTCCAGCGCATAGGCCATGGGCGCCGTGAACGTCATGGCCTCCATGCGGCCACTGTTGGTGGCCAGGAACGCCTCCTGGAGCGTTTCCGGGTGCTCGATGACATGGCCCAGTTTGCCGCTGACCCACCACATGGTCACCACGGTCGTGCCGATGCCCAGGCCAGCCAGCATATTGTCAAAACGCAGGAAGTCCCGGCCAAGAAGGGCCCAGACCACCAACCCGCCACCGATGAGCAGGGAAAGCATCAGCCCCGCAAGGGGCGCCCCGATGTCAAAAGCCGCTGCCGCCCAAAGGGTCAAGGTGGTTCCCGCTGAAAAATCCATAGCGATCCTATCGACCGTCGTCACGCGCACTACTGCGGTCAGTCCCTTGAGCGTGGCGAATGCGGCGAGCGCCATGACCAGGAAAACCACCAGAGACTTGAGATTGCCGCTTCCGATGCGAACGAGCGTCTTGCTGCCGCAACCGGAGCCCAACACCATGCCGAAACCGAAAAAGACCCCGCCCACCAAGGCGGAAAGCCAGAGCCAGCGTGTGGATGCATAAATGCTCTTGTCAGGGTCGATCCATCCCGCGTAGCCCATGACTGAAAAACCGATCATGGCCACCGCCACGGCCAGCCCCCATTGGCGCATGCGGGTCCAGTCGCCAAAATTGACCACGTCACTGATCGCGCCCATCGTGCAGAAGTGTGTGCGCTGGGCGATCACGCCAAAAGCCAGAGAAACACCAAAAGCAGCCCACAGCACCTGGAGGGTCAGCGCGGATAACTCGGAAGCTTGCATGACGGAATTTTAGAAGAGTCGGCCGCGAGTCCTCATGCGGCAAGCAGAGCCAACGTCAAGGCCCGCTCAGCGAAACTTGGCCAGCCGTTCCTTTGCAGCCTGCGCCGCCTCAGACTGGGGATAAAGGCGAATGACCTCCTCAAGCGTCCGGCGGGCGGCCCGCGCGTCCTTGAGCTCAATCTGGCAGTTCGCAATCGACAGCATGGCCTCTGGCGCGCGGGCATGATCAGGCGCCTGCGTCAGCATGGACCGAAAGTTGGCGACGGCCTCCTTGTAGTCGCGGGTGGCGTACTGCGCGTTGCCCAGCCAGAACAAGACCGAAGCCTGATAGCCGCTCTTGGGATACCGCTTCGCAAAATCCAGAAAAGCCGCCTGAGCGCCTGCGAAGTCACCGCTGCGAAAGACAGCCAGCGCGGCATCAAACTCGCGTTTTTCAGCGGGGTTCGCGACAAATTCACGACCATCAAGGCTGATCTTCTGCGGCTCCATGGATCGCAAGCGATCATCCATGGCCTGGCTCAGTGCGGCGTGGCGACGCTGCGACTCTGCCAGCTCCCGCGTGAATTGCTCGGCCTGCCCGCGCATTCTGGCCTGTTCGGCACGCAGGGTTTCAATCTGGTTCTGCAGGTCGAGCAGACTGCGGCGCAAACTGACGTTTTCTTCGCTCAAACGCCGCTCGATCGCCTCGCCCGCCAGCTTCTGGGCCTCTACCCTTTGCCGCAACTCAAGAATCGCCGTGCGCGCCTCATCGTCGCTGAACAATGCCGCGTGCGCGCCCATCGAGGCGAACACACTCATGACCATGACCGCCCCCCTGAGACGTTTCAGTTGAGACATCGTACTCACCGGTACTTTACCTCAACACGGCGATTTTTCGCCATGGCGGCTTCGTCCAGTCCCATCGCGGCGGGTTTTTCCTTGCCGAAGCTGACGGCCTCCACCTGATTGCCCGCAACGCCCAGCAGCACCAGCGCCCGACCGACCGCTTCAGCCCGCCGCTGTCCCAGCGCGAGGTTGTATTCCCTTCCACCCCGCTCATCCGTGTGCCCTTCCAGCATCGCCTTGCGTTTCACATCGGTGCGAAGGTACCGCGCCTGGTTTTCGACAACAGCCTGGAATTCAGGCTTGACCACATAGCTGTCATAGTCGAAATACACCACGTTGGCACCCGCTGGGCCCCCGGAGTCTTGACCGGCCTTGCCGAGATCCACCGCGGTTACACCGCTGTTCGCGGTTGCGCCCCCCGCCCCTCCTGCCCCGCTACCGGTCGAAACAGTGGCCCCGCTTTTGTCTTCCACGGGCACATCGTCGAGTTTGACACTGGAGCCACACCCCGCCACAAGCGCCGCCACCGTGGCAGCCCAAAAGAGTTTTTTCATCGCCATGCTCCTGGTTGAATAAGAAGGTTTATTTCTGGAAAGGGCCCCAGCTGGGCTCCCGGATATCGCCATCCTGGCCTGCCAGTCTCGCCTTGATTTTTCCGTCGAGCGTGGTCGTCATGAGTGATTCGCGGCCCTGCTGCTGCGTGGCGTAAACGATCAGCCGGCTGTTCGGCGCAAAACTGGGGCTCTCGTCGGCGGACGTCTCCGTGAGCGCGGTAACCCCCCCGGTCGAAAGCTCCATCACCTGAAGTTTGAACGCGCCATTGATCCGAGAGACGTAGGCCAGCCAGCGTCCATCCGGGCTGATGGCCGGTGAAATGTTGTAGGTCCCTAAAAAAGTCACCCGCTCCGGCGCACCGCCGCCCGCAGGCATGCGGTAGATCTGCGGCGCTCCGCCCCGATCACTCACAAAATAGAGGCTGCGACTGTCCGGTGCGAATACCGGCTCGGTGTCGATACCTTGAGACTGGGTCAACCGGCGAGGCTCGCCCCCGCTGGCATCCATGATGAAAAGCTGCGAACCGCCATCCCGGCTCAACGTGAGCGCCAGGGTCCGGCCGTCTGGCGCCCAGGCGGGCGCACTGTTGGAACCGCGGAAATTCGCCAGCAACCGGCGACGCCCGGTTGCAACATCGTGCACATAGACGACCGGCTTTCTGGCCTCGAACGACACATAGGCGAGCTGGTCGCCGGCCGGCGCCCATGCCGGCGAAATGATCGGCTCAGGGCTGACCAGGGCCGTCTGGGCGTTTTCACCGTCAGAATCTGCGACCCACAGCGTGTGGTGACGGGAGGTCTTGGTGACATAGGCGATCCGTGTGGAGAAAACGCCCTTGTCACCCGTCAGCTTTTCATGGATGTAATCGGCAATCCGGTGGGCCACCAGCCGCAGGTCTCCTGCAGGAACCGTGAAGGTCTGCCCGCCCAGGTCCTGCCCGCGCACGACATCCCAGAGGCGAAACCGCACGTCAAACCGGCCATCGGCCAGGCGCGAAACGCTGCCTGCTGCCAGGGAGTCGGCACTCCGCTGGCGCCACACCGCCAGATCGGGTCGGCTGGTCTCATCGAGCGCCTGACCTGCCGCATCAATGGCCTTGAACCGGCCACTGCGCTCCAGGTCAGCCTGAATCACGGCGCTGATCTTGACCGGCGACAGCGCTTCACCCCGGAAGCCAGCGACCGCTACTGGCAACTGGGTCAGCCCCACACCGGACACCTCGACGCGAAACTGGGCCACGGCCGGAGACCCCACCCCTACCACCAAGGAGGCAAGAAACAGGCGGCGAGGGTAAAAAACAGCAAAGGGGTCAGTCTTCATGCGGTGTGGGCGAGCTCTGCAAAAGCCTTCATTCAGGAAGCCTCCATGGTACACACTGGCAACGCCGTCCCGTGACAAACTGTGACCGCTATGCCGGGGAGGCGACCCGCAACCGTAGAATGCGCCCAAACCATGGCTTCGAGTTCCCCTGAAATCACGCCCACACCGCGCACGCTCATGCAGCGCGTGCTTCGCCTGACCGCCTATTTTGGTCGCCAGCGCATGGTCTGGGGTGTTGCCCTGCTGGCGACCCTGGTGGCAGCCAGCACGGAGCCGATGATTCCCGCGCTGCTGAAATACCTGCTTGACCAGGGGTTCACCAGCGGGACCCTGCAACTCTGGCAGGTCCCTGCCGGATTGATGGGGCTCTTCGCCGTGCGGGGAAGCGCCAATTTTGTGGGCCAATACGCCTTGTCGCGCATCACCAACGACGGCATGCATGTGCTTCGCGAAGCCATGTTTACGCGACTGCTGAATGCCAACATGGCGCTGTTCGGGCGTCAGTCGGCCAGCGCGCTGTCCAACACCGTGGTCTATGAGGTGCAGACCGGCGCCAATCTGCTGGTCACCGCGCTCATCGGCATGACGCGCGACGGTTTCACCCTGATCGCCCTGCTTGGCTATCTCGTGTACCTGAACTGGAAATTGACCCTCATCGTCGCGCTGATGGGGCCGGGCGTTGCCTGGATCATGAAGACGCTGTCAAAGCGGCTCTACCAACTGACCAAGTCCAGCCAGAGCGCCACCGATGACCTGGCCTATGTGGTGGAGGAAAACGTCCTGGCGCACCGGATGGTGCGGCTGCATGCTGCCGAGGCCAGTCAGGCTAGCCGGTTTCAGGCGCTAAGCCTGCGTCTGCGCCGGCTGGCGCTCAAGTCAACCGTCGCCTCGGCCGCCATGACCCCCCTGACCCAGATGATTGCAGCGGCGGCCCTCTCCGCCGTGATCACGCTGGCCATCTGGCAGGGACGTGCCGTGGGCGCCGGCAATGCCACGGTGGGCGACTTCATCGCCTTCGTCACGTCGATGCTTCTGCTCATTTCACCGATACGGCGCCTGGCTGAAATCGCCAACCCGATCACACGCGCCGTAGCAGCGCTGGAACGTGGCCTCACCATGATGGACGACGTGCACGCCGAAGAAGGCGGTGCCCTGGCGCCCGGTCGCGCCCAGGGCCGGATCGAACTACACGACGTGACGGTGAGCTACCGGGATGACCATGCGCCCGCCCTGGATCGACTGAGCCTGACGGTGGCCCCCGGCGAGATCGTGGCGTTGGTCGGCCCCTCCGGGTCCGGCAAGACCACCCTCGTCAACCTGTTGCTCCGTTTTGTCCTGCCGAGCCACGGGCGCATCAGTCTGGACGGCCATGACCTGGCGCAATGGCAATTGCCGGCGTTGCGGGCGCAGTTCGCCATGGTGAGCCAGGACGTGGTGATGTTCAACGACAGCATTGCCGCAAATGTGGCCCTCGGGCAGGGGGTGGACCGTGCGCGCGTGACGGCCTGCCTCGAGGCCGCCAACCTGGCTGAGCATGTGGCGGCATTGCCCGAGGGCATGGACACCCTCGTCGGCCACAATGCCACACAGCTCTCGGGCGGCCAGCGCCAGCGGCTCGCCATCGCCCGGGCCTTGTACAAAGACGCTCCCATCCTGATCCTGGACGAGGCCACCTCGGCACTGGACACCGAATCCGAGCGGCTGGTGCAACAGGCATTGCAGCGCCTCATGGCCGGCCGCACCACGCTGGTTATCGCGCACCGCCTGTCCACCATTGAGCATGCCGACCGCGTGGTGGTGATGGAACACGGCCGCATCATGGAGCAGGGCAGCCACGCCGAGCTGATGGCCGCCGACGGACTCTACGCGCGGCTGCAAAGCCATGGCGCACTCACCGCCGAACCGGCCGCCGGGGCAACAAGCGCTGAGTGATTTGGCCCGGGTCAGAGCAGAACGATGTCGTACTGCTCCTGCCCCATCGCGGTCTCGCTCTGCAGGGAAATCGGCTTGCCGATGAAATCACTCAAACCGGCCAGATGCGGGCTTTCCTCGTCCAACAGCAATTCAATGACCTTGGGCGAGGCGACCACGCGGAATTCGCGCGGGTTGAACTGACGCGCCTCCCGAAGAATCTCGCGCAGGATGTCGTAAGCCACGCTGCGCGCGGTTTTCACATGGCCCCTTCCCTGACACACCTCGCACGATTCCGTGAGGATGTGCGCCAGCGATTCGCGGGTGCGCTTGCGCGTCATCTCGACCAGGCCCAGCTGTGAAAAACCGCCGATCATGGTTTTCACCCGGTCGCGTGCCAGTTGCTTGCGGAACTCGGCCAGCACTGCCTGGCGATGGTCTTCGCGAACCATGTCGATGAAGTCGGCAATGATGATTCCCCCCAGATTGCGCAGCCGCAACTGGCGGGCGATGGCCTGGGCGGCCTCCAGGTTGGTCTTGAAAATGGTGTCGTCGAAATTGCGCGCGCCGACAAAACCCCCGGTGTTCACGTCGACGGTGGTCAGGGCCTCGGTCTGCTCCACGATCAGGTATCCGCCGGATTTCAACTCCACGCGCCGGCCCAGTGCCTTGGCAATTTCCTCGTCAATGGAAAACAAGTCGAAAATCGGCCGTTCGCCTTTGTAGTGCTGCAATTTTGCTGCTGCCGCAGGCATGAATTCGCGACCAAACCCCATTAAAAGATCGAACTGTTCCCGGGAATCCAGGCGAATCGTCTGGGTGCCCTCCCCGACCATGTCGCGCAGAACGCGGTGCAGCAGGTTCAGGTCCTGGTGCAACAGCGACAAGGGAGCAAGACGAACCGAGGCTTCCTTGATGCGCGTCCAGGTCTTGCGCAGATAGGCGACATCTTCGGCCAATTCGGCGTCCGTCGCGTCTTCTCCGTTGGTGCGCAAGATAAACCCGCCGCCGGCCTCGCCGGCCAGCACCTGCAAACGCCCACGCAAAGACTCCCGTAGAGCCGTCGGTATCTTCTGCGAAACACCGATGTGGTTGTCCTGCGGCAAGAACACCAGCAGCCGGCCCGCAATGCTGATCTGCGTGGACAACCGGGCCCCCTTGGTGCCGATCGGGTCCTTGATGACCTGCACCATCAGGGCCTGCCCTTCGAAAACCTGCCTTTCAATGGGCAGCGGAGTCGCAGCCGCTTTCGGCGTCCCACTGGCCTCAATGTCGCTGGCGCGGTGCCCGGCGAAGGCCGTCATGAGATCGGCAACGTGCAGGAAGGCGGCGCGTTCCAGACCGATGTCGATGAACGCGGACTGCATCCCGGGCAGCACCCGCGCCACCTTGCCCAGGTACACGTTGCCCACCAGTCCGCACTCCAGGGTCCGCTCGACGTGCAGCTCCTGCACCGCGCCGTTCTCGACGATGGCCACCCGGGTTTCCTGCGGCGACCAATTGATCAGGATGTCTTGTTGCATACGGGTTGGGGATGGATTCCGGGAGCCGTCAGCATTTGAAACCCAGCTGACGCAACAGCATCGCAGTCTCGAACACTGGCAGCCCCATGATGCCAGAGTAACTGCCGGCAATGCGCTCGATAAAGGTCGCTGCCTGCCCCTGCACGGCGTAAGCTCCGGCCTTGCCGAGCGGCTCACCAGAGGCCACGTAGGCGCGGATGCGCGCGGGCGTGAGATCGCAGAAGCGCACCCGCGAGTCGCTGAGCGCCTGAACCCGCTTCTTGCCGTGTTGCACGGCCACGGCGGTCAGCACCCGGTGGGTGTGGCCGGCGAGTTCGGCCAGCATGCGCCGTGCCTCGGTCGCGTCCGCCGGTTTGCCGTAGATGGTGCGGCCCAGCGCCACGGTGGTGTCTGAACAGAGCACTGGCGCCGCCGGCAGACCACGACGCTTCAGGCGCGCCATCGCAGCATCCAGCTTGAGGGCTGCCACGCGCTTGACATAGGCCGCGGGAGCCTCACCGGGTTCAACGGCTTCCAGGGCCTCGGCGTCTTCGTGGACGTCGGGCAACAGCAACTCATGGCGAATGCCGATTTGCGCCAGAAGCTGCCCGCGACGTGGACTCTGCGACGCAAGATAAATAAATTCGGGCATTGATCACTCGCGATGGTAGGGGTGATTGGCATTGATCGACCAGGCCCGGTAAAGCTGCTCAATCAGCAACACGCGGGCAAAGGCGTGCGGCAAGGTGAGGTCGGAAAGCCTGATGCGTTCATGGGCGGCTTGCCGGAACGCAGGATCAAGACCATCGGGGCCACCAATGACCAGGGCCACGTCATCACTTTCAATCTGCCAGGCCTTGAGCTTGGCCGCAAGGGCTGCCGTGGTCAGCGATGTGCCCCGCTCATCCAGCGCCACCACACGGGTCCCCCTGGGAATGGCCGCTTCGATGCGCCCCCGCTCGGCGGCAACCAGCGTCTCCAGGGTTCTGGAGCCGCGAGGCTCGGTCTTGACAGCCCTGAGCTCGACTTTCAACTCCGGCGGGAAGCGTTTGACGTAATCGTCCCAGGCGGTCTGCGCCCAGTCGGGCACGCGCAACCCGACGGCCACAATCAGCAGTTTCATGGCGCGGCCGGGTCAGGCCCTGCCCGGCGCCGCCTTCTTGACCGGCGCACGCCGGGTCGCCGTGGTTTTCGTCGCCGGCGTTGCCTTTTTCGCGGGCACCCGCTTCGCGGCGGCCGGGACCACCACCTTCGTGACTACGGATTTCGTAGCAGGAGGTGACCTTTTAACGCTGGGTTTGGCCGATTTTTGTTCGGATTTGTCCGCATCGGGCACTAGTCGTGCGGGTTCGCGCCCGGCGGGTGCCGCCGCACGCCTGGCCGGCACCTTGGATGGCACCTTTGTCACAGCCTTGCCCGGGGCCTTGCCGGGCTTGCCGTCACCGGGGCGACTCGTCTTCGCAGCGGCCTTGACCGCAACCGGGACCTCAGCCTTTACCAGTGGCTTGGGCGCGCCGAACTTCAGGCGCACCGGCTTCTCACCCCAGATCTCTTCCAGGTTGTAGTACTGCCGGATCGTCGGCTGCATGACATGGACCACCACCGCGCCACAGTCGACGATGATCCATTCGCCGTTGTCCTCGCCTTCGATGCGCGGCTTGGGGAAACCGGCTTCACGGACCTTGTCGCGCACACTGGCCGCCAGCGCCTTGGTTTGGCGGTTGGAGGTGCCAGACGCGATGATCACGCGTTCGAACAGCGCTGAAAGGTGTTCGGTATCGAACACCTTGATGTCCTGCGCCTTCACATCCTCCAGGGCGTCAACGGCGGCGCGCTGCATTTTCTGGGTGTCTTTTTTGCCGGTGGTGTCGTGATCAGTCATGGGGCGAGGTAAAGGTGGTGTTGGTCAATATAACGCGCAACGTCCGCGGGGACCAGATGGTCTATCCCGAGACCGGCGCCGGCGCGGCGGCGCACGTCGGTGGCGCTGAGGTGCATGGGGGGCATTTGTAGCGCCTGAAAACGCCCCCCGGGGAGATCGGGAAGTGGGTTCTCAGAGGAAAAATCGCTGCTTCCCAGCGCCAACGGGTCGCGAAAAGCTACTGAAATTATAGCGATCTTCAAAATGTCCTGCCAACGATGCCAGGTGTGCAGCGCTGCAGCCTGATCGCCGCCCAGGATCAGGACCAGCTGCGCGCCAGGTCGTTCGGCCTGAAGTTCGGTCAAGGTGTGAATGGTGTACGTGGGTCCGGGCCGGACCATTTCACGCGGGTCCACCGTTACTTTGGGGCAATGGGAAAACGCCAGCCGGGCCATCGCCAGGCGGTCCGCCGCCGGGCTGAGCGATTGCGCCTTGTGCCAGGCCTGGCCGGTCGGGAACACCCGCATTTCATCCAACAAGAGTTGCGAAAGCGCGGCCTGCACCAGGGCAAGGTGGGCGTTGTGCGGCGGATCAAACGCGCTGCCAAACACACCGATGCGCAGCTGACCTTGCGTCAAACCCAGTCCTTGCGCACCAGGAAGCGGCGGTAGAGAGCGTCCTCGGGGGTGCCGGGCTCTGCCGTGCGGTTGTAGGACCAGCTCACCAGCGGCGGCATCGACAGCAGGATCGACTCGCTGCGCCCGCCCGACTGCAGACCGAAATGCGTGCCCCGGTCCCAGACCAGGTTGAACTCGACGTAGCGTCCGCGCCGGTAGAGCTGGAAATCGCGTTCACGCTCACCGTACGCCGCCTCACGACGACGCGCGACGATGGGCAGGTAGGCGTCCAGAAAGGCATTGCCCACCGACGAAATCATCGCAAAGCCACTGTCAAAGCCACCTTCCGCAAAGTCGTCAAAAAACACCCCGCCGATGCCGCGCTGCTCATTGCGGTGCTTCAGATAGAAATATTCGTCGCACCAGGTCTTGAAACGGGGGTATTTATCAGCGCCAAACGGGGCCAGCGCGGTCTGGCATGCCGTGTGAAAGTGAACCGCGTCCTCCTCGAACCCGTAATAGGGCGTCAGGTCCATGCCGCCACCAAACCAGCACACCGGTGCCTGGCCAGGAGCGGTGGCGGCGATCATGCGCACGTTCATGTGCACCGTGGGCACGTAGGGGTTGCGCGGGTGAAACACCAGCGACACGCCCATGGCCTCGAACGGCGCCCCCGCCAGTTCGGGCCGGTGCTGGGTGGCCGACGGCGGCAATCTCGGGCCGCTGACGTGCGAGAACCCGCAGCCGGCTCGCTCGAACACCAGCCCGCCTTCCAGGATGCGGGTGATGCCGCTGCCTTGCAAGGCCTCGCCGGGCGCCTTGGACCAGGCGTCTTCCAGGAACGGGGTTCCGTCGATGGCCTCGATGGCAGTGGTGATGCGGGTCTGCAAACCCTGCAGATAGCCACGAACGGCGTCGACGGTTGTCGTGGTCATTCGGGGCGCCCCGAGGGCTTGATCGCCCGGAAACCGATGTCATGGCGGTACTGCATACCGGCGAACTGGATGCTCCGCGCCGCATCGTAAGCATGCTGCTGCGCCAGTTTCACGGAATCGGCCAGCGCTGTCACGCACAGCACGCGCCCGCCGGCCGTCAGGATGCTGCCCTCCTTTTCGACCGTGCCGGCGTGGAACACCATGGCGTCATCGGCGTCTTTCGGCAAACCGGTGATCACATCGCCCTTGCGCGGGTTCATGGGATACCCGGCAGCGGCCATGACCACACCCAGTGCCGGTCGCCGGTCCCACTCCAGCTCGACCGCGTCCAGCTGACCGGAAGTAGCAGCCAGCATCACGTCCAGCAGGTCGGTCTTCAGGCGCATCATGATCGGCTGCGTTTCGGGGTCGCCCATGCGGCAGTTGAATTCCAGCGTCTTCGGATGCCCGGTGGCGTCGATCATCAGCCCGGCATACAGGAAGCCGGTGAAGGGAATGCCGTCCTTCTCCATGCCGCGGATCGTTGGCAGGATGATCTCGCGCATGGCGCGCGCGTGCACATCGGCGGTGACTACAGGGGCCGGCGAATAGGCCCCCATGCCGCCGGTGTTGGGGCCGGCGTCGCCATCGAGCAGGCGTTTGTGATCCTGCGAGGTCGCCATCGCAGCCACGTTCCTGCCGTCGCACATCACGATGAAACTGGCTTCCTCGCCCTGCAGGAACTGCTCGATCACCACGCGCGGCACGGCCAGTCCATCCACACCCGCGTTGTGGCTCACGCCTAACGCGTTGTCCAGCAGCATGAAATCAATGGCCTCGTGCGCCTCGGACGCACTCATGGCCACCACCACGCCCTTGCCGGCGGCCAGGCCATCGGCCTTGACCACGATGGGCGCGCCCACCTTGTCCACATAGGCGTGTGCGGCCACAGGATCCGAAAACGTGTCGTACTCGGCCGTGGGAATACCGTGGCGCTTCATGAAGCCCTTGGAAAACGCCTTGGAGCTCTCCAGCTGCGCTGCCGCCTTCGTC
>JAABRA010000341.1 GCA_011391155.1 Burkholderiales bacterium | reverse complement strand
CACCGATGGGGGCCCGACCCCGCCCGGCACCCGCTGGTACGAGGTGACCACCGACGTGGCCGTGGGCCAGATGCGCCAGATCGAGTTGCTGGCCGATGAAGAGGGCGACTGGGCCATGCATTGCCACAAGAGCCACCACACCATGAATGCCATGGGGCATGACGTGCCGACCATGATCGGTGTCGACCACCGCGGTCTGGTGAAGAAGATCCAGAAGGTGGCGCCCGACTACATGCTGATGGGCGAGCGCGGCATGGCCGACATGGGGGCGATGGAAATGCCCCTTCCCGACAACACCGCCCCCATGATGACCGGCACGGGCCAGTTTGGCCCGCTGGAGATGGGCGGGATGTTCACGGTCTTCAAGGTCCGCAAGGACCAGAAACCGGGCGACTACCGGGACCCGGGGCCCTACAAGTTCCCCGAAGGCACCGTGGCCTATGAGTGGACCGGCGCCCTCCCCCCGGCGCCGCGCCCCGCCGCCAGCACCGACCCCCAGCCGGCAAACGCCAAGGTCATCAAACCCACCGCCAAGGGCATGTCGCACTGAACCGGCCGCACCCGCCTGGCACCCGCTTTACACCCGTGATTGCAATGGTTTCACCCCTCACCCTGAAAGCAGTTCCATGAATTCCATCCCGTTCAGCTTCGTCTTGCGCGCCAGCCTGGCAGGCGCTGCGGTGGCCCTGGCTGCGTCCGCGGCCCTTGCCGGGGGAACCCATGCCGGCGGGCATGGCGAGCCGTCGATCGGCGAGCCCGGCGTGGCCGCGAAGGTCACGCGCACGATCCAGGTGGACGCCGCGGACAGCATGCGCTTCACGCCGTCGAACGTGGCGGTCAAACAGGGCGAGACCATCCGCTTCGTGATCAGGAACTCCGGCAAGTTGCCCCATGAGTTCAGCCTGGGCACGGAAAAGGCGCTCAAGGAGCACTACGAGGTGATGAAGAAGTTCCCCAACATGGAGCACGAGGAGCCCAACCAGATCTCGCTCAAGCCTGGCCAGCAGGGTGAGGTGATCTGGCGCTTCACCAAGGCCGGCGTGGTGAACTTTGCCTGCCTGCACGTGGGCCACTACGACGCTGGCATGAAGGGCCAGGTCAAGGTGACGGCCCGCTAAGGGCATCCTGACCGGGCAACGCCGGGTCTCAACCCATCTTCTCAAGGAATCACGATGAAATTGCAACCGGTTTTGGGCGCCATCGCGCTGGCCGTGACGGCCTTTTTCGGCAACCCCGTGGTCGCCCAGACGACCAGCGGCACCCCTAAAGCAGGCATGGCGGCGACCCCCGTCCTGGCTGACGGCGAGGTGCGCAAGATCGACAAGGAAGCGGGCAAGATCACCATCAAGCACGGTGAAATCAAGCACCTGGAAATGCCCGGCATGACCATGGTTTTCGTGGTCAAGGACCGGGCCCTGCTGGACAAGACCACCGTCGGCGCCAAGATCCTGTTCATGGCCACCAACGAGAACGGCCAGATGGCAGTGACCGACATCCAGCCCGCGAAGTGACCGGGCGACCCCGGCCGACGTCAGGCTGCTACCGGGCCTGACGGGAAGCCTTTCCGAGGCGTTTTGAGGAAAATTTCAAGCAAAAACCGGCCTATCCCAGCGTGGGACGGTCATTGTTTGCTATCACCATTAATCAGGTCACGCCCGCTCGAACACCGCCAGGCTCTCCACATGCGCGGTGTGCGGGAACATGTTGACCACCCCGGCCAGCACGCAGCGGTAGCCGCCCAGGTGCACCAGCAGGCCGGCGTCGCGGGCCAGGGTGGCGGGGTTGCAGCTGACGTAGACGATGCGCTTCGGCGGCGTCCAGTGCTCCGCGCCGGGCGGCAGCGGCGGCGCGTCTTCGGCGCCGATGCGCGCCTGGTGCAGGTCAGCGACGGCCTTGGCCAGGGCAAAAGCGCCTTCACGTGGCGGGTCCACCAGCCACTTGTCGGCGCTGCCATCGGCCACCAGCATCGCAGGCGTCATCTCGAACAGGTTGCGAGCTACGAATTCCGTAGCACACAATGACCGAAGCGCGATGGGATCTGCCTTGTTTTTCTCATAATTCTCCCGGGAACGCGCAACCAACGTCTC
>JAABRA010000340.1 GCA_011391155.1 Burkholderiales bacterium | reverse complement strand
CGCGCTGACCGTTTGCTTCACTATGCAGACCTGATCCTGCAGCATTTTCCGGATGAGCAGAACAGCGGCTTGCAGTTCCGTCTCAAAGCCCTTTGGATGCAGCGCCGCTACGCAGAGTCCTTGGCGGCCTGCGAACAACTGTTGCAGAGTGCGCCGGAGGATGTAACAGCACATCAGTACACCATCAAGAACCAGCTGAGTCTGGGGCGGCCCGGCGAGGCACTGGCGCGCTGTAATCGCCAACTGGTTCTACTTGCCGACAGGCCCGAACTCCCGATATTTGCCGTCTTGCGTATCGAAGCACTGATTGCATACGGTGCTTTATCCGATGCCTTGCAGCAAGCCAAGGTGTGGATCGCGCAGCATCCGGATGACCTCGACCCCCAGATACACTCGGCGCTGTGCTTTTTCAGTCAGTTCGATGCTGACTTGAGTGTGCAGGGCCGGCGCCAACTGGCCGAAAACTTTGCCCGTGTGCTCCAGACCAACAGCGAACCCTTCACGCACTGGACCAATGCGCGCCAGCCAGACAAACCACTGCATATCGGCCTACTGGGCGGGGACCTGCGTGAACATCCGGTGGGATATTTTGTTGAGCCAGTGCTCAAACAATGGCACCAATTGCAACACCCGCAACACCGGCAGCAGCACGGACAAATCACCGTGACGGTGTTCGACACGCTGAATCAAGCCGATGGATTCACTCAAAAGCTGCGCCCCCTGGTATCCGGGTGGCACGATGTAACCCGGCTCACCACCCGCCAACTGGGCGAGCAGATACGTCAGCTGGGCATCGATATCCTGATTGACCTGCATGGCCACACCACAGGGCATCGCCTCGATGTCATGGCGCTGAAACCGGCGCCGGTTCAGCTCACCTGGCTCGGGTTTCTGGGAACAACGGGGCTGTCGACCATTGACTATGTGTTGGCCGACCGGGTCAGCGTACCCGAATCAGCCGAGGATGAATTTACCGAACAGGTTTGGCGCTTGCCGCACTATTACTGTTTTGTCGAACCGGATATCGACTTGCCAGTCACCCCGCCCCCCGTGCTACGCAATGGCTTCATCACCTTTGGCAGCCTTAGCAAGCCAAACAAGTTGAATGACCGCGTCCTGGCGCTATGGGCGCAACTCTTGCGCGATATCCCCATGAGCCGATTGCTGATCAAGGGAAATGGGCTCAATGTGCCGGAATTCCGCCAACAATTTCAGCGACGCCTGCTCATTCAGGGCTTTGACCTGGAACGCGTGACGCTGGAAGGGCCAGCCCCGCGCCAGCAGTTCCTTGCCACTTACCAGCACATCGATATCGCGCTGGATACCTTCCCCTATGCTGGCGCCACAACGATTGTTGAAGCGCTGTGGTGCGGCGCACCCGTCTTGAGTCTCCAGGGTGATCGCATGGTGTGGCGCATGGCGGAGTCGATTCTGAATCAGGCCGGATTCCCCCACTGGGTCGCACCTGATGAAACACAATTCATCGAACTGGCACGGACGCTGGCAGCAAACCCCGCGGGCCTCGCCAGCCAGCGCGAACGGCAACGGCAGCAACTACTGGAATCTTCGTTGTTTGATCGCGTCCGTTATGCCGAAGACCTTGCCGAGGCCTTGCGTGGCATGTGGCGTGCCTACTGCCGCAACTAACCGCGAATCAAGCCCATCGCGGGAGCCCAGCAGGCCAAACGAACGGTATCCGTTTGCTGCTTCAGCGCCGTCAGCATCTGAGCGGGTTGAACACGTATCTCCTGCGTCCCGCCCTTGCGGAAACCATAGAAATACAGATCAAACATCCGCGGGCAATACAGAAAATCAAAATAATCAAACCAACCCTGCAAGTTAAACGCATTCATGAAATCGTCTGCATCGAGGTTGCGGTAGTAATCCCACCCCTTTGCAATAGTCAGCGGCGACACATGAGGCGTCGTGCGGGCGGTGCCATGTTCGGCTCGCCCAGTAGATGCGCAGCTGAAAGCCACCATGCCACCTGGGCGTGTCATGCGCAGCATGTTGGCAAAAGTCTCCAGCCAGAAAGGATTGTGCTCAAAACACTCGGCGCTCACCATGGTGTCGAAGTGCCCGGTGGGCAG
>JAABRA010000339.1 GCA_011391155.1 Burkholderiales bacterium | reverse complement strand
AGCGGAAAGTACGAACGGAAAGGCCTCGCCTCTTCCACCGCCCGAGCGAACGACGGCCGGGCCAGCAGGCGCGAGCGGAAGGCGCGCAGCAGCGGGTAGCTCTCGGAAATCGGGTGCACCCAGTCCGCGTAAAACAGCGAAGGCGCAGCCGCGCAGTCGGCCAGGGAGAAATCGGCCCCCGCCGCCCAGGTCTTGCCGGCCAGGTGCCCTTCGAGCCAGATGTAGGCGCGCTCCAGCCGCTCGCTGGCGATGGCCCGCCCTTTGTCGACCGTCATCGGGTAGCGCTGGAGCGCGGTGTCCACCGCCAACTGCATCGCGCTCATCACGTACAGATCGAAGAAGCGGTCAAGGAAGCGCACGTCGAGCGCAGCCAACGGGTCGGCGGGCAGCAGGCGCACGGGGCCGGGGTGGGCCAGCTGCAGGTATTCGATGATCAGGCTGGTCTCGACGATCTGGCGTTCGCCGTCCAGCAGCATCGGAAACCGGGCGATGGGCCAGCGCCGCAACCACTCGGCTGCGTGCTCCGGCGTGTCCGGCCCGATGCAGCGGAACTCAAAGGGCGTGCCGTTTTCGTAGAGCGCAATGAGCGCCTTCTGGGTGTACGAGGAAAAAGGGTGACCGTAGAGCGCGAGCGACATGGTGGAACCTCCTGATGCAAACGGTGGCGACGGTTCGTCACCCCTCTTTATAGGCCGGCCCCGGCGCGCGGTTCAGATCGGGTCGCCCAGCACCTTGGAGAGCGCCGCGATGTTGGCCGCGCTGGGCACCTGCGGTTTCATTTCGTCTTCGGCGGCGGTCGCGTTTTCGTGCGCCTGGATGGCATTGACCATGCTGTACTGGTCGTCCCAGCTGATGGTCTTTCCGGGGGGGCAGAGGTCGCGCACGGTGCCGAACCAGTAGTAGCCGTCGTTGCCACCAAAGAGCTTGTCGATGCCGCCCGCGTCGCCGTTTTTGAGGCCGTGGGCCGAGAGGATCTGGTTGAGCTTGTGGTGAGAGACGGAATAACGCATGGGTGTCCAGTGGTCGAGGTCGATGTGCAAGCGGCTCGCGGGCCGCTTGGTGAGGTGGGCGATTTTACTGAGGCACGCCATCGACCCACGCCCACCCTGCCCCAACAGGGGCCAGAACTTGCGCGCACCGGACAGGCCAGCGCCCCAAAGCCCCGCACAATGGCAGCGTGAAAACCCGCCACTTTGCCCAGCTCGTGGGCCTGTCTGCCCTGTGGGGCGCCTCATTCCTCTTCCTGCGCATCGCGAGCCCGCTGCTCGGACCGCAGGTGTTGGCTTTTGGCCGCGTGCTGCTGGCCACGCTCACGCTGGCCGTGTTGATGGGTGCGCTGCGCGAGCCCTGGCCCTGGCGCCACTGGCGCGAGCTGCTGCGCTTGGGCACGCTCGCGCTGGCCGCCCCTTTTTTGCTCTACGCCTGGGCCGCGCTGCGCCTGCCAGCGGGCTACAGCGCCCTGCTCAACACGACCGTGGTGCTGTTCGGCACGCTGGCCTCGGCCTGGTTCGGGCAAGACACGCTGAGCGCCCGCAAGCTGCTGGGCTGCGCGCTGGGCTTTGCGGGCGTGGGCCTGATCCTGCAGCTGGGACCGGTGAAGCCGGACGCGGCCACCATCGCCGCGGCGCTGGCGTGCATTGCGGCAGCGGCGTGCTACGGCATCTCGACACCGCTGATGAAACGCGCCACCAACCACATGCAGCCGCTGGCGATTGCTGCGGGCATCAGCGTGGCGGCCACGGTGTTGCTGCTGCCCGGCGCGCTGTGGACGCTGCCGCAGGCGAACTTCACGCCCACGGCCATGGTGGCGCTGCTGATCATGGGGGTGTTCACCTCGGGTCTGGCGTATTGGCTGAACCTGCGCATCATTCGCCACGTGTCGGCGGTGGCGGCCACCAGCCCGGCGTTCTTGATACCGGTGTTCGGCGTGACCTGGGGCCACATTTTTCTCGGTGAAACCGTGTCGTCGGGCATCTTCGCCGGGGGTGCGCTGGTGTTGCTGGCGACGGCGCTGGTGACCGGGTTCAACCCCTGGCGCCGCACCGGTGTGGAAACGCCGCCCTGAGGGATCAGCCCAGCGTGGCCTCAGGGGCACCC
>JAABRA010000338.1 GCA_011391155.1 Burkholderiales bacterium | reverse complement strand
AGCATGGCTACGCCGGCATCACCGATCCGATCAGCAAGGAACAGATCGTCACGCTGGACAAAAACGTCGCTGAGTTCGGTGCAGCGGCCTTCTTCCCGTTTATGTCCAAGCGCCAGGGCATCGTGCACGTGATCGGACCGGAAAACGGCGCCACCCTCCCCGGTATGACCGTGGTCTGCGGTGACTCACACACCTCCACCCACGGCGCTTTTGGCGCGCTGGCCCATGGCATCGGCACCAGTGAAGTCGAGCACGTGATGGCCACGCAAACCCTGCTGGCCAAAAAGGCCCGCAACATGCTGGTGCGGGTTGACGGCACCCTGGGCAAGGGCGTCACCGCCAAAGACATCGTGCTCGCCATCATCGGCAAGATCGGTACCGCGGGCGGCACCGGCTACACCATTGAATTCGGTGGCAGCGCCATCCGCAGCCTGAGCATGGAAGGCCGTATGACGGTCTGCAACATGGCCATTGAAGGCGGTGCGCGGGCCGGTCTGGTGGCGGTGGACGAAAAAACCATCGACTACGTGAAGGGCCGGCCGCTGTCGCCCAAAGGCGTCGAATGGGATCAGGCGGTTGCCTACTGGAGGACGCTCAAGTCCGATCTTGACGCCAGTTTCGACGCCGTGGTGGAGCTCGATGCAAACCACATCGTGCCGCAGGTGACCTGGGGAACCTCACCCGAAATGGTGTTAGGGGTGGATGGCTTCGTACCCGATCCCGACAAGGAAAAAGACCCAAACAAACGGGGCGCTATCGAGCGCGCGCTCACCTACATGGCGCTGCAACCGGGCAAGCCGCTCAACGACATTTTTGTCGACAAGGTATTCATTGGGTCTTGCACCAACAGCCGCATCGAAGACATGCGCGAGGCCGCGGCGCTGGTGAAGAAACTGGGTCGTAAGGTGGCAAAGAACATCAAGCTGGCGATGGTGGTGCCCGGTTCTGGTCTGGTGAAAGAACAGGCCGAGCGAGAGGGCCTGCATGAGATTTTCAAGGCGGCGGGCTTTGAGTGGCGCGAGCCGGGCTGCTCCATGTGCCTGGCGATGAACGCCGACCGGCTGGAGCCGGGCGAGCGCTGCGCCTCCACCAGCAACCGCAACTTCGAGGGTCGCCAGGGCGCTGGCGGCCGCACTCACCTGGTTTCCCCCGCCATGGCGGCCGCTGCGGCCATCCATGGTCACTTCATCGATGTCCGTCAATTTGCCTGAAAGGAAGCAGCCATGAAACCGATCACTGCCCTCTTCGCCGCCGCTGCCCTCATGTTCCTGAGCGCCTGCAACACCGTGAAAGGTGTGGGCCAGGACATTCAGAGGGGCGGTCAGGTACTGGAAGACGCGGCTAAGAAAAAATGACGCCGTTCACCACCCACCGCGGCCTGGTCGCGCCGATTGACCGGGAAAACGTTGACACCGACGCCATCATCCCCAAGCAGTTTCTGAAGTCGATCCACAAGACTGGCTTTGGTCCCAACCTGTTTGACGAATGGCGATATCTGGACAAAGGCGAGCCCGGCCAAGACCCGGCCAGCCGCAAGGCCAACCCCGACTTCGTGCTCAACCAGCCGCGCTACGCTGGCGCCTCCATCTTGCTGGCGCGCAGGAATTTCGGCTGTGGCTCCAGCCGCGAACACGCGCCCTGGGCCATCGGGCAGTACGGTTTTCGCGCCCTGATCGCGCCGAGTTATGCCGACATCTTTTTCAACAACTGCTTCAAGAACGGCATCTTGCCCATCGTGCTGCCAGAGGCTCAGGTGGATCGCCTGTTCAACGAGGTCGCGGCCTTTCCTGGCTACGAACTGACGATCGATCTGGAGCGTCAGCGCGTGGTCTTGCCCCAGGGCGACGAACTGACGTTCGACGTGCAGGCGTTCCGCAAGTACTGCCTGCTCAACGGCCTGGACGACATTGGCCTCACCTTGCGCCACAAAGACAAGATCGCCGCCTTCGAATCGCAACGTCTGGCCGCCAAGCCCTGGCTGGCCAACACCATGCAGGGCTGAGGTCATCTTTAAGCGCAACCGTCACCGCGCTGGGCTGCCCCGCCGGTTCAACGAAAAAACCCCATGAAAATTGCAGTACTCCCCGGCGATGGCATCGGCACC
>JAABRA010000337.1 GCA_011391155.1 Burkholderiales bacterium | reverse complement strand
CTCACCGCCAGCCCGGCCCCGCTGCCCCTGCCGGCCATCGAAGCCGCCTTCAAAGGTAAAGGCCCCTGGAAAAAAGGCCTGCCCCGCATCCTGGAAACCCTCGAAGCCCTGGGCCGCGCGCGGCGCGAGGGGGCGGGGTGGCGGGGGTGACGAAACAATCGCACTGCACGGGGCCCATCTGTCTAGAATCATCCGACGTTCCATGAAAGGCAAAACCATGTTGCACAGCTACGAGGCCGAGTTGCAAGGCAATCAAGTCATCTGGCTTGGCGCGGCGCCGCCGCCGCGAGGTCAGCCGCGCCGGGTGGTGGTGGTTCTGGAAGACCCGACGGACGACGCGGCACCATCTTCGCTGGCCGACATCCTGCGCAATGCACGCGGCTCCCTGGGGCGCGGCAATCGCGAAGCGGTGCTGGCCGAACTGGCCCAGTCGCGCAAGGATTGGGAGCGCTGAGCCATGCCGCCCGAAGCGCCGCAAGGTCAGGCACTGATTTTTGACAGCAGCACGCTGATTCTTTTCCTGAACGATGCTTTGCCCGAGGACGCCGCTGAAGTGCTGAATCAGAGTGTGCAAGCGGGTCTGGCGTCCATTTCCGCCATCGTGCGGGCGGAAGTGCTGGCCTGGCGGGAACACACGGCCGCCTCGTTGACGGCCGCCCGCGCACTGCTGGACGTCTGTCATCTGGTGCCGGTGAGTGCCGCCATCGCCGATGAAGCCGCGCGAATTCGTCGCGAAACCGGCTTGAAGTTGCCGGATGCGCTGATCGCCGCGACCGCCTTGCTCCAGCGCGCAACATTGGTGACCGCCAATGGGCGGGATTTTCGCCGCGTGCCAGAGCTGGTGTTGATCGAGACTTGACGCGGCATGCGTCCCCGATGCACGCCATCGAAGCCGGTTTCAAGGGCAAAGTCCGACACAAGCAGTATCAAATTTGCTGACATTGAGGCCTTGGTGATCGCGTTGGGTGGTGAAGTGCGTGAAGGCGAGGGCTCGCGGGTGGCTTTGCTGCTGGGGGGTGGCGTCAAGCACGCCCACCGGCCGCATCCCGGCAAAGAGGCAAAGCACTACCAGGTCAAGGAAATCAGAGAGTGGCTTACAGCAGTGGGAGTAAAGGCATGAGCAGCATGAATTACAAGGGCTACACCGCCCGCGTCGAGTTTTCCGAGGACGACGGTGTTTTTTGGGGCAAAGTACTGGGCTTGCCCGCCAGCACCAGCATCAGCTTTGAAGGCGAAACGGTGGACCAGCTGAGGCAGGATTTCCACAATGCGGTTGACTTTTACATTGCCGACTGCGCCAAAACCGGCAAGGAAACGCTCAAGCCGGCCAGTGGAAAGCTGATGCTGCGAGTGGCGCCCGAAGTGCACAGCGCCGCCCTGATCGCCGCCCAGGCCAACGGAATGAGCCTGAATCAATGGGCGGCCAAGGTGCTGCAGAGCGCGGCGAGCGCCTGAGATTTTTTGGGGGCCAGCGGCCCCGAGGTACGCCGTCGAGGCCGGCTTCAACGGCAAAGGCCCCTGGAAAAATGGCCTGCCCCGCATCCTGGAAACCCTCGAAGCCCTGGGCCGGGCGCGTCAAGAGGGCGGTGGCTGGCGCGGCTGAACGGCGTTTGCGACCGGCTAGACTCGCTGACATTCCGCGCTCCGCCCGCATGAAGAACCACTTGCCCACCCACCCGGCCGCCGTGCTCGCCCTGGCGTTTCTGGCCACCATCCTGCTGGGCACGGCGCTGCTGATGCTGCCCTGGGCGAGTGCCAGCGGCGAGGGGGCGCCATGGCTGACGGCGCTGTTCACCGCCACCTCGGCGGTGTGCGTGACGGGCCTGGTGGTGGTGGACACCGGCACCTACTGGAGCCCGCTGGGCCAGGGCCTGGTGATGGGGCTGTTCCAGCTCGGCGGCTTCGGGATGATGACGTCGGCCACGCTGATGGGGCTGCTGATCGGCGGCCACATGAAGCTGCGCACCCGGCTGCTGCTGCAGTCCGAAACGCATGCGCTCTCGCTGGGCGATGTGCGCTCGGTGGCGCGCATGGTGTTGGTGGTGACGGTGCTGGTGGAGGGCGTGGTGGCGCTGTGGCTGGCGGTGCGCTTTGCGACCACCATGGACATC
>JAABRA010000336.1 GCA_011391155.1 Burkholderiales bacterium | reverse complement strand
GCCGGTGCGGTTCACCGTGGGCGAGGGCACAAAGGCTGGCCAGTTCGCCATCCATCTCGGCACCGGCGCAAAGCAGCAGCAAGTCGCGCTCGAAGGTGGTCAGCCCGAAGGCGTCGGTCAGCCAGTCGATAGCGCTTTCGCTGCCCAGTGCTTTATGGGCTTCGATAATGGCTATCGCAGGGTCGATGGGGCTGACGGTTGACGCGGTCGACGTGGTTGATGCGGGCAAAACCGGTGCCGCTTGCAGGCGCTGCTTGAGGCGGGCGAATTCGGCCAGCAGCAGTTGCTGATTGCCGATTGTCCAGTCCTGAGTCAGTGGCGCGTTCATGGCAAAGTGATCCGGCGGTCGAGGTAGGCGACGGGTGTCGCTGTCCGGTCGATGATCGGGCTTTCAAAGCCATCGACCCGCAGGCGGGCCAGCAGGCTGCTGCCGGCGGCGGGGGCTGCCGTAATTTTGAAGGTCAGGCGTGTGCTGGCAACGGAAACCGGTTCGGCGGCAATTTCCTGTTCACCGAGGATCAGGCTGACCGTCTGGCCGGGGCGCACGGGCGGCGCCATGTCGAGCACCAGCGTGACCACATTGCCATTGCGGCTTGCGCTGAACGCCGGCAATACAGGTTGCGGGGCCAGTGCCAGCGGCAACTGGTTGGTGCTGCGAGCGTGGCTTTCGTCAAGACGCTGAACCGATAGTTCAACCCGGTAAAGGCCAACTGGCAGGTCGTTCGGTACCGTGAAAGTAACTTCGTTCGGCCCGCCTTGGGTGACCGGCACGCTGCGGCTAATCTGGAACGCGGCCAGATTCAGTGTGACATGGCGATCGACACCATCAAGATGATGCCCTTCAAGCGTGACCAGACCACCCGGCACGGCAACCGGCTGACGACCGGCCGGAATGACCGCTTCCAGCGTCGGTAGCGGCGGGGTCAGGCCGCTGAAAGCCAGTACGCCGCGCTCACGTTTCGAGACTGGATCCGTCTCGCCACGACTGAGGACGGGCAATGGGCTGCGCGCAGTCTTGCGCGATTCGATCAGCACCACGGACACCTGAAAGGCAATCGTCGGCCGGTAATGCGCTTGCAGTGCCGACCACAGGCGGGACATTTCTTCGGTGCTGAGCGCGGCGGGCGTGATGCGCAATAGCTCGACCTGCTCGGCAAGGTCGGCGCCGCGCAGGCCCTTGTAGATAGTGGGCAGAATCGCGCCATTGATGACTGTCGGGTTGAGAGCCCGACGAATGGCCTCGCGAGAAAGCACCGGCGTTTCATGGAACAATTGCAACGCGTAGCCGAGCAGAACTTCCGCCTCCAGTTCGGCGCGGCCATAAACGGTGAGCAGATAGTGCAGGTCGAGCGCCAGTGGCGGGTTGCTGATGCGGTTGCCGGCGCTGTCGCGCGAGGGCAGGGCCGAATTCCGCCAGGCGGCATTGGGCGTCACCTGATGTAGGAAAAGGTTGATCTGTGTGGTGTCCTTGCCTTCCAGCGGCACGGCATCGGGTGCCAGCGCAGTAACGATGACGCCGGCACCCAGCGTATCGGTAACGGCTTGATCGATCAGGCCGGAATCGAGCAGATCCTTGAGGACGGCCGTGACGCCGGCAATGGCCAGGGCATTGCTCATGAACGGCCTCCGTGGCGGCGGGCGAGGTAGTCTGAAAGCGACAGCGGTGCTGGGCCGCGTGGGCGGGGCGGGGGTAATGGCGCTGGTCGGGCTGGCGGATTGACTTCCAGACGACCGATGGTGATATGTACTTCCGGGGCGGATCCGGTGGCTGCGGCCTGCTGTGATTCCCGGCTGGCTGGTGGGCGGATGTGGCTGGCGATAGGGCGTGGGATCAGTGTTGCCGGTTTGCTGCTGGCCGGTTGCGATGGGCGCTCGGTCTGTTGCGTAATTTGTGGCGCAGTTTGTGGTGCCTCCTGCCCGATGAGTCGGGCGACCAGCGTTGCCATGTCGGGAAAGCCGTTTTGCAGGTCGTTTTCGCTCGATACGGTTTGGGTCGGCTGAGTGAAATCGACGGAGGCGGGTGTTTTGGAACTCGGTGCGCGCGGCCCGGTCGCGGTCCTAATGCTTCTTTGAGAAATGCTGCTACTGGATTTGGCAGCGTTTTGCGGGGTGGAAAACTCAGTAT
>JAABRA010000335.1 GCA_011391155.1 Burkholderiales bacterium | reverse complement strand
GAGATCACCATGTCCATCATGGCCCGGGCCAGGGCCCAGGACGACAGCAAGGGCTATGCCGTGGACTTTGTCAGCGCGGCGATGAAACCCAGCCTGGCCAAGATAGCCGCGCGCGGCATCAAGGTGATCTCCAACGCCGGCGGGGTGAATCCCCTGGCCTGCGCCGACGCCCTGCGTGCCCTGGTGAAAGAGCAGGGCCTGGACCTCAGCGTTGCCTGCGTGGTCGGGGACGACCTGATGGGCGCGGCGGCGGAGCTGGCGGCGGCCGGCACCACCGAAATGTTCTGCGGCGAGCCCTTCCCCGCCGTGAGCAAACTGCAGAGCATCAACGCCTACCTGGGCGCCTTTCCCATCGCCCGGGCGCTGGCGGCGGGTGCCGATATCGTGGTGACCGGGCGCTGCGTCGACAGTGCGGTGACCCTGGGGGCCTGCATCCACGCCTTCGGCTGGGGCCGCGACGACCTGGACCGGCTGGCGATGGGATCGCTGGCCGGCCATATCCTCGAGTGCGGCCCCCAGGCCACCGGCGGCAATTTCACCGACTGGGAGCAGGTGCCGGGCCTGGCGAACATGGGCTACCCGATCGCCGAGATCTCGCCCGACGGCAGCTTTGTCTGCACCAAGCCCGAGGGCAGCGGCGGCCTGGTCAGCGTCGGCACCGTCAGCGAGCAGATGTTGTACGAGATCGGCGACCCCCAGGCCTATATGCTGCCGGACGTGATCTGCGATTTTTCCAGCGCCCGGATCGAGCAGGTGGGCGCGAACCGGGTAAGGGTGTACGGCGCCACCGGCCGCCCGGCGCCGGATACCTACAAGGTCAGCGCCACCTACGCGGACCAGTTCCGCGGCGGCACCTACATGACCTTCTACGGAATCGATGCCGACCGCAAAGCCCGGGCCCTGGGCGAGGCGGTGTTCGAGGCCTCGCGCAATGTATTCAGGGCGTTCGGGCTGGCGGATTTCAGCGAAACCAGCATCGAGCTGATCGGTGCCGAGAGCCAGTACGGCAACTTCGCGCAGCTGCAGGGGAGCCGGGAAGTGGCGATGAAGCTCGCCGCCAAGCACCCGGATGCCATGGGGATCGGCATCCTGCTCAAGGAAGCGGTGGGGCTGGGCCTGGCCACCCCGCCGGGCCTGTCGGGTTTCGCCGGCGGCCGCCCCAAGCCGTCCCCGGTCGTGCGCCTGTTCTCCTTCACCATTCCCAGGGACAAGGTCGCTGTTCGCGTCCTGGTGAACGGCGTAGAGACGCCCTGCGCAGAAACGCCCTGCGCTGAAGTCCACGGCCGCACACCGAATCCCGCCGGCATCGTGCGGCCGGCGCCGCCGGCGCCAGTCGCCGCCGGCCTCACGCTGGAGGTGCCGCTGGTCGCCCTCGCCTGGGGTCGCAGTGGCGACAAGGGCGACAAGGCGAACATCGGCATTATCGCGCGCCGCCCCGAGTACCTGCCGTTTATCTACCAGGCGCTCACCGAGCAGGTGGTCGCGCAGCGGTTCGCGCATTTCCTGGCGGACACCGGCCCCGGCAGTGTCGAGCGCTTCCTGCTCCCCGGCTCCCACGCCATCAATTTCCTGCTGCACGCCGTGCTGGGCGGCGGCGGCGTGGCCAGCATTCGCAACGACCCCCAGGCCAAGGGTTATGCCCAGCTGCTGCTGTCCTGCCCCATCCCGGTAACCGCCGCCATCGCGGAGACACTCGCATGACCGTGTTCAATTCCAGGATCAACCCCAAATCCGACAGCTTCCGCAGGAACCGCGAGGAGATGCTGGCCCATATAGAGCACCTGCAGCGGCTCAACACCCGCGGGGCGATGATCTCGGAGCAGCGCCGACCGCGCTTCGAGGAGCGCGGCCAGCTGACCCCGAGGGAGCGCCTCGCCCGCCTGCTGGACCCGGGCATGCCCTTCATGGCCATCGGCAATATCGCCGGCTACCTGCTGGACACGCCGGACCCGGAAAAATCCATTCCCGGCAGTACCATCATCGCCGGCATCGGCTTTATCAGCGGCGTGCGCTGCGTGGTGGTGGTGGATGACAGCGGCATCCAGGCGGGCTCCCTGACCCAGGCCGGCGGTTATCGCCTCACCCGCGCCGAGGAAATTGCCCTGCAGCAGAAACTGCCCTTCGTACACCTGGTCGAGAGCGCCGGCGGAGACCT
>JAABRA010000334.1 GCA_011391155.1 Burkholderiales bacterium | reverse complement strand
CGAATTGCCTCCCAGGCTCTTGAAACGGTATTCGCGCGCGAGCTCCAGGATCGTCCACGGATAGACCACCCCGCTGGCCACCCCGCCCGTCAGCACCAGGTCGCAGAAGCGGTCCTCGGGCGGTGGTGCGCCCAGCGGGTCGGGGTAGCCGCTGGGGGCGGGTTCGCTTTGGCTCATGGCGCCAGCGGCCAGTTGTCGATGGCCTTGAACTCGGCGTCGTCGATGAGCTGCTGGATCGCGAAGCGCGAGGGGTACCAGAGGTAGAGCGTGCCCCGGGTCACGGTCCAGGGTTTCAGGCCGCTCAGCGCCGTACCGTTCGCACGCACCCAGGTGGAGCCGTCCGGTTCGTGGTTGCCGCACAGCGGGTCTTTGGCGTTGCCAGGATCTTGTGACCCGAGCGGCACGCGGTCCGCCCATTGACCCAGCAGGTGTTCGAACTGCGTTTCCAGATTGCTGCAGAAGAAGTGACCGAGCAGGCCGCGCTCCTGCTCTTTGTCGCTGTCGGGTTGCCACAGGGGTTCACCATAAGGCACGCTGCGGCGCAGCAGCGGGCGGTCGAGGCCGTGCGCGTCACCGGCACCGCGCATGCGCCGCACGTGCGAGCCGAAAGGGCAGCGTTGGCCCTGGGGGTCCTGCTTCAGGTCCAGGCGCCATCGATTTGCAGAATCGCCTGTCACCGGGTGCAACACGGTGCCATCGGGGTTGCGCCCGCACAGCTCGGCGCGCAGGTCTTCTCTGCCGCCGACGAAGGCTTCAAAGCCATCCACCTCCTGCTGAATCTTGCGCAGCACGCCGAAACTGCTGTTGGCAAAAAAGCGCCGCACCAGATCTGGCCACGCCGCCAGCGCAAACGGGTTGTCGCCCAAGTCGCTGCGGTGACCGAGCAGCAGGCTGCCGGGCTCGCAATCGATGGGGTCTGGAGCGCTGCTGCGCGAGTTCACGCCCCGGATGCGAACATCAGTGATGCCATCGCGGTAGCCGAAATGCACCCAATGACCGGGTGCTCCTTGCGGGCCGTTGAAATGCGTCGCCGTCAGCGGTTGTGGGAGAAATTCTTTCGGCAGATATTTTTCCAGCTTCTCCTTTAGCAACTGCACGCCGTCGTGACGCCCATGCAGGCTCAGGCACCACACCGTCTTCCCTTGCCCAAATCCTGCGTCCCAGTGCGATGCCGCCGACGGCCCGGTGTCGCCCAGCTGACCCGCCGAACGCAGCACCGCGCCCTGGACAAAGGCCGGTGCCTGGCGCCGGAACACCTGTTGCAGCGGCAGGGGGAGCCGCAACGCCTGCAGGCCATCAAAGCCGATGCCCAGACTGGCCAGCACGGCAGGATGTTCGTGGGGCCCGAAGGCCAGGGAGCTGCCCAGAATGTCGCGCAGGGCGCGAAGGTGGTTGCGCCGCTGTGCAGGGTCCATGGCGTCCAGCGGCATCAGCCAATGGCGCACGGTGTCGCCCGGCGGCGGCTGCAACACGATCTGAGGCGCCTGGTCCAGGTTGGCCACTGGACCGTCGGGCGCGGCGGCGATCACAGGCGGCCCCCGATCCGGCTGCTGGGAATGAGCGGGTGCGCGCTGAAGAAATAGCCACCGGCGGGCGCCCGGTTGTTGCGCCGGATGGTCTCGATGAAGGCGCCAGGGTGCTCGCTCACCGGCAGCGGGGGGGCACCCTCGATGCAGTCGAAAATCAGGTCGAACAGATCGCCAGCCCTCAATGCGAAGTGCTCGATGTAGGCTTCAAAGTCGCCGTCGTAGATGGTGTGCAAACTGAGCACGCTGTCCTGCTCCAGGAACTCGAACCAGGCGTAGTGCACATGGCGGCTGGCTTGCAGCACGTGTTCAACCCTTGGTGCGGCCATGCGGATGATCTCGCGCAGGCGCGCGGCGTTGTCTGCAATGGGCGCCTTGATGCACATGGCCACGATGAGCGGCTGCTGGACGCGCCGCTTGCTGCGCTCGTGTTGCAGCGGCAGGCTGGTACAGCCCATCGCCCACTGCCGCTTCAGTTCGAGCACCTCGCCCGTCAGCGGGTCGAGCCGGCGCGCCAGGCCAGGCAGCCGGAACAGTTGGTCGAGCACGGCCGCGATGATGGGCCGGGCCAGGTCCTGGCCCAGGCATTCGTGTGTGCGGGCACCCGCGTGCTGCCCGCCCCAGGCGTGCGGGCAGCCGGTGCCAGCGATGGCAA
>JAABRA010000333.1 GCA_011391155.1 Burkholderiales bacterium | reverse complement strand
CATGCTGCTGCCCTGCGCGTCGATGTACCAGGGCAGCGGGGAGCGGCGCTTTCTGCCCACCATCAGCCTGCAGGTGGACTACCTGGGCGCCAGCCCGCTGGGAGCGTGGGTGCAGGGCGAAGGCGACATCCTTCGCACCACGCGCAACATGCTGTTCGCGCAGGGGCTGGTCACCGCCGATGGCATGCCGGTGCTGCGTGTGAGCGGCATTTTCAAGATGGGCGCGCTGATCGGCGATGGCACCGACCGGGATCCGCTGCGGCTGCAGCGCTGAATCCGCAGCAGCGCGCGGCTGCGTCTTGGGCGGGGACAGGGGTTTGTAGGCCCTTCCACAAAAGCCGTCGCGCACTACACTGGTGCGCTGGAGGGCCGATTTCCAGAAACTCTCAGTTTTCTCCACCCACTCGTCATGAACCGACCGAACGCTCTTCATCTGCCCGCAGCCTCCCCAGCGGCATCGCGCCCCTGGCTGGCGCGCCTGCATCCCAGCCTGTTTGGCATGGTTCTGGGGGTGCTCGGGCTTTCAGGTGCCTGGCACCGGCTCGCTCGCATGGAAGTCAGCGGAGCGGCGCAGGTATCCATGGTGTTGCTGGCGCTGGCTGTGGGCCTGCTTGTTCTGTTGCTCGGGCTGTGGGCCGTCAAGGCCGTACGCTTTCCCGGCGTGGTGCGGCAGGAGTGGAGCCACCCGGTGCAGGGCGCCTTGCTGGCGCTGCTGCCGGTCAGCACGCTGATGGCCGTGGCGCTGCTGGTGCCTCGCTACCCGGAAATTGCAGGGATGGCGCTTCCCGTGGCGCTGCTGGCGCTGGTGTTTCAGGGAGCCATGGCCTGGCATGTGGTGGCGGCCCTGTCCACCGGGCAGACGCCGCCGGAACTGGTCACGCCGGCGCTGTACCTGCCGACAGTGCCCGGTGGTTTTGTCGGCGCCATGGCGCTGGACGCGCTGGGCTGGCACGGCTGGGCCACGTTGCTGGTGGGCATGGGGCTAGGCGCCTGGGCGCTGCTGGAAATGCGCATCCTCAACCGCCTGTTTTCCGGGCCTCTGCCACCGGCACTGCGGCCCACGCTGGGCATCGAGATGGCGCCCGCGGCGGTAGGTGCCCTGACGGCGGCCACACTTTGGCCGGGCTTGCCGGCTGACGTTCTGATGGTGATGCTGGGGGTCGCCAGCGGACCGGTGCTGGCGGTGCTGACGCGCTGGCGCTATTGGGCCGCCGTGCCATTCAACGTCGGCTTCTGGTCATTTTCGTTTCCGCTGGCTGCCCTGTCCGGGGCTGCGGTTGAAGCGGTTCGCCACGGCGGCTGGCCGGTTTCGGTGGCGATCACCGCCGTGGGCCTGGCCTCGGCGGTGGTGGCCTACCTGGCGTTCAAGACGCTGGTGCTGACGGCGCAGGGCAAGCTGCTTCCGCGGGTCTGAAATTCACAATATTAAAGTAGCAAGCTATGACCATTTGACGCTGGGATAAGGTCAAATATTCTTCGAATATTGGGGTGATCTACCGCGCTAGGCTGCAATGCGCTTCTGGCGGGGCCGGGGGGCGCAGCCAGGATGCAGCTGCTTCGCGGGAGGAAATCGGCGCATCGGGACGACGCGCCGGTGCTCGGCTCAACCGCCCTTTTTGGAGCGCTTGCCGGGGTTCTTCTTGCTGCGCGTTGCGGTGCCGCGCTCCAGGCTGCGCTTCTGGCCTTTGCCGGTGGTGATGGTCTGGCCGGCCACGGGAATGGGGCGCGGGGTGGCTTTGCGGTCTGCTTCGGTTCTGATTTTTTGGGGCATGGTGACTCCTGTCGGTGGATGAAATAACCCTCAATTAGGCCACAGAGAACGGGCCCTCGATGTCGGGCCCGATTTTCAGGGTGGCGCCACTGCACTTGTGAGGTGCGGCGACGACGTCATCAGGCGAACGAGTCGGCCATGAGCGCCTTGAACCATTCGCCCATGTCCTCAAAGCTGTCCTGGTCCCAGCCCGTCGAGGCGGCCGAGGAAGCGGCCACGGCCTTCATCGCTGTTGTTGATGCGTCGTACTGGAACACCGCCGTCAGCCACGAGGCCTGGCGCATGGTGATGGTGGAGAAGCAGGCCGAGTTGGTGACCGGGGCCGGGTCGGGCGAACCACCAGACAGGATGCGGCTGATCGCGTCCGCGCAGACCTTGGCTTCCTGGTTGGCAATGTGGCCGGCCTTGGGCTGGGTGGTG
>JAABRA010000332.1 GCA_011391155.1 Burkholderiales bacterium | reverse complement strand
AGGCGTCGTCGAGCAGGTTCAGCATGCCCAGCAGACCCTGGAAGGGCGTGCGGATCTCGTGGCTCATGTTGGCGAGAAAGATGCTCTTGCCGTGGTTGGCCGCATCGGCCTGGTTGCGCGCGATCACCAGGGCTTCGCTGAGTTGCTGCAGTTCGGCGTACTGCTTCTGCTGGCGCCGGATGTGGCGCACCAGCAGGCCCACGAAGAGAAGCATGGCGGCGATCTGTGCGGCGGCCAGGCCGATGACCAGCGCGCCCTGTTGCCGCAGCTGTGCGTTGCGTTCGTCCAGGAAACGGGCCACGGCCCGGTTGGCCTCGCGCGTGAGCTCGCCCAGCAGGGACTTGAGCGGTTCGGTCGCGGCGTCGAGCAGGTTGAGGTTGTCCGGGCTGGCGGCGAGGGCCTTCGGGTCGGCAAACAGCGGGTCGGCAAGCGCCGTGAACGCCTTGATTTTGGCGAGTGCCGCCGTGTATTCAAACGACGCTTCGAGCAGGTCGCGCCGGGGGATCTTGGTCAGCAGGTCGATGCGGCTGAGAAAGACCTCGTAGCGCTCCAGAAGCTCGAAGCCGTCCACCGGCGTGGGCGCCTTCGAGGCTTCCATGAGCGCGTGCTCCAGCCGGCCCATCTCGCGTTCGAGCTGGTAGGCCTGCCACATGATCGAGTCGACCTGGTTGGTCGATACGTCGTCCAGCATGCGGTATTGCTTCCACTGGATCCAGCCCAGCGGTGCCAGGGTGACGGCCAGCAGCAGCGACAAGGCCATGCCCCACTGCCGACCTTGCCAGCGGGCCAGGTTCGGCCATGCGGGTGTCATTGGATGTCCAGTGCTTTGAGCTGCCAGATGGAGCGTTCGTAGTAGGTCGAGGTGCGCAGCTCGGCGGCGCTGTCAAACGGGTACACCACGAACAGCGGGCCCTTCTCACGCACGGGGATCGGCTTGTCGTCGATCTGGCGCGCCACGATCACCTTGAACTTGCTCGCGTCGGTCGCGGGGATGCTGATCTTGTAGTCGTTGATGGCGACGGCGCTCACCGTGCTGCCGCTGGCCTTGACGGCGGCCAGCACATCGGACAGCAGCGGGCCGGTGAACTTGACCGGCTTGTCGAACCAGGGCGTGCTGGTGGTGAAGCTGTGTTGGGGCAGGGCCTCGATCATCTTCATGTCGAAGCGGGCGCTCTCGCCCGCGTTCTTCTCGGCGATCTTGCCAGTGACCTGGAGGATGGGACGCTCTTTGGGGGCGTCGAGGGCCGAGGCGGCACTGGACAGGGTCAGGGCACTGAGCAGCAGGCTGGCGTTGAAGAGGCGGCGGGAATTCATGGGGACACTCCGTGGAGCAAGGTGTTTCAGGACAAGGGCTCAGATGCGGTGCCGCACCAGGGCCGGGTTGCTGGCCAGGCGGTTGAGCAGGGCCGGGGTGATCTGCGTCAGGGGAAGGATCTCGTGCGCCGCGCCAGCCTGAATCGCCATGCGCGGCATGCCGAAGACGACACAGCTCGTTTCGTCCTGCACGTAGTTGTAGCTACCGGCGTCCTTCATCTCGCGCATGGCCTGCGCGCCGTCGGCGCCCATGCCCGTGAGCATGATCCCGATCGCGTTGGGGCCGAGCACCCGCGCGGCCGACTTGAACAGCACCTCGACGGAAGGCCGGTGCCGGTTCACCGGCTCGGTGTCTTCGACCACGGCGATGTAGTTGGAACCGCTGCGGTCGATGCGCAGGTGGTGCCCGCCGGGTGCGATGTAGGCGTGGCCGGGCAGGATGCGCTGGTTGTGGCGCGCTTCTTCCACCCGGATGCGGCACAGCGAATCGAGCCTCGCCGCGAAGCTGGTGGTGAAACCGGGCGGCATGTGTTGCGTGATCACGATGGCCGGCGAGTCGGCCGGCAAGGGCACCAGCACCTCGCGGATCGCCTCGGTGCCGCCGGTGGAGGCGCCGATGCAGATGATCTTTTCGGTGGACAGGCGCGGCAACGGCGCGCGTGGGGTGTCGTGCGCGGCGGCGCTCGCGGCCGTGGGTGTCGCACCCGACACAGGGGCCGGGCCCAGGCGTTTCACATGGGCGCCGGCGGCCACGCGGATCTTGTCCACGATGTCGGTGGCCAGCTCGTTCAAGCCGCTGCTGATGCCGATGCGCGGTTTTGCCACGTAATCGACCGCGCCCATCTCCAGCGCACGCAGGGTGATGTCGGCACCCTGTTC
>JAABRA010000342.1 GCA_011391155.1 Burkholderiales bacterium | reverse complement strand
GGCCCGCGCTGGCGGCCGCCGGCCTGGGCTCGTTCTTCGCCGGATGCGTCGGCACCCTGATCCTGGCGGCTTTTGCCGCGCCGCTGACCGAAGTGGCTTTCAAGTTCGGGCCGGCCGAATATTTCTCGCTGATGGTGTTGGGCCTGATTGGCGCGGTGGTGCTGGCCTCCGGTTCGCTGCTCAAGGCCGTCGCCATGATCGTGCTGGGGCTGCTGCTGGGCCTGGTCGGCACCGACGTGAATTCGGGTGTGGCGCGTTTTTCGTTCGACATCCCGGAGCTGACTGACGGCATCGGCTTCATCACCATCGCCATGGGCGTGTTCGGCTACGGCGAAATCATCTCCAACCTCTCGGTCAAGGAAGAGCACCGCGAGGTGTTCACCGGCAAGGTCGAGGGGCTGATGCCGACCAAGGAAGATTTCAAGAACATGATTCCCGCCGTGCTGCGGGGCACGGCGCTGGGTTCTTCCCTGGGCATCCTGCCGGGCGGCGGCGCCCTGCTGTCGGCGTTCGCGGCCTACACCATCGAGAAGAAGACCAAGCTGCGTCCGGGCGAAGTGCCGTTCGGCCAGGGCAACATCCGCGGCGTGGCGGCGCCCGAGGCGGCCAACAATGCCGGCTCGCAGACCTCGTTCATCCCGCTGCTGACGCTGGGCATTCCGCCCAACGCCGTGATGGCGCTGATGGTCGGCGCCATGACGATCCACAACATCCAGCCGGGTCCGCAGGTGATGACCAGCAACCCCGAACTGTTCTGGGGCCTGATCGCCTCGATGTGGATCGGCAACGCCATGCTGGTGATCCTGAACCTGCCGCTGATCGGCATCTGGATCAAGCTGCTGACCGTGCCCTACCGCTGGCTGTTCCCGGCCATCGTGCTGTTTTGCGCGATCGGCGTGTACTCGACCAACAACAACACCTGGGATATCTGGATGGTGGCGCTGTTCGGCGTCGTGGGTTATTCGTTTATCAAGCTGGGGGCTGAGCCCGCGCCGCTGCTGCTGGGGTTCATCCTAGGTCCGATGATGGAAGAGAACCTGCGCCGCGCGCTGCTGTTGTCGCGCGGCGACTGGAGCGTTTTCGTGACGCGTCCGCTCTCAGCCGGCCTGCTGGCAGCCGCCGCGCTGCTGCTGGTGATCGTGCTGATGCCGTCGATCAAGAACAAGCGTGAAGAAGCCTTTGTCGAAGATTGATGCGGGGGAAATGTTGAAAAATTGGCGCCTGAGGGCGCCTTTTTTTCAGACCCCGGGCAGGGTCGCGACGGGAATCCGATAATCGCCCGATGAACTTCAATTTCGCAAACCCCTACACCAGCACCCGCCTGCCGACGTTCGCGCGCAACGTGGTGTCCACCTCGCATCCCCTGGCCGCGCAAGCCGGCCTGCGCATGCTCTACAACGGTGGCAACGCGGTGGACGCTGCCGTGGCCGCCGCTGCGGCCATGACGATCTGCGAGCCGGTGAGCAACGGGCTGGGCAGCGACGCCTTCTGCATTTTGTGGGACGGCCAGGAACTGCACGGACTCAACGCCTCGGGCCGTGCGCCCGCCGCCTGGACGCCCGAGTATTTCCGCCGTAAATATGGCCAGGACGTCATTGCGCCCCCCAAGCGCGGCTTTGACGCCATCACCGTGCCCGGTGCCGTGAGCAGCTGGGTGGCGATGAGCGAACGTTTTGGCAAGCTGCCGTTTGCCGACCTGATGCAGCCGGCCATCGAGATCGCCGAGCGGGGCTACCTGCTGCCGGTGGTGGTCCAGCAGAAGTGGGCGGCTGCCACGCCCGAGCTGCAATCCCTGCCGGGTTTTGCCCAGGCCTTCATGCCCTGGGGTCGGGCGCCGAACGTGGGCGAACTGTTCCAGTTCAAGGCCGCCGCGCGAGGCCTGCGCGCCATTGCTGCATCGCGCGGGCAGGCGTTTTATGGGGGTGAGATCGCCCAGGCGATCGAACGCTTTTCGGCGGAACACGGCGGCAGCCTCAAGGCCAGCGACTTTGCCAGCTACCAGCCGGAATGGGTCAACCCGATTGCGAAAGACTACCGGGGCTACACCCTGCATGAGATCCCGCCCAACGGCCAGGGCATCGCCGCGCTGATCGCGCTGGGCATCCTGGAGCAGTTCGATGTGGCGAGCCTGCCCGTGGACGGCGTCGATTCGCAGCACCTGCAGATCGAGGCGATGAAGCTGGCCTTCGCCGACGTCTACCGCTATGTGGCCGAGCCCTCGTCGATGGAAGTGAGCGTCGATCAGATGCTCAACGACGCGTATCTCGCCAGCCGCGCGAAGCTGATTCACATGAAGAAGGCGCAGGACTTCGGCGCCGGCAACCCGGTCAAGGGTGGCACCATCTACCTCACGGCCGCCGATGAAAACGGCATGATGGTCAGCTTCATCCAGAGCAACTACATGGGCTTTGGCTCGGGCTGCGTCGAGCCGACTTTCGGCATCAGCCTGCAAAACCGCGGCCATGGCTTCAGCGTGGACGCCAACGCGGCCAACCCGGCCAATCTGGTCGCGCCGGGCAAGCGGCCGTTCCACACCATCATCCCGGCCTTTTTGACGAAGGATGGCCAACCGGTGATGAGCTACGGCGTGATGGGCGCCAACATGCAGCCCCAGGGCCACATGCAGACGCTGGTGCGCATGCTGGATTACGGCCAGAATCCGCAGGCCGCCTGCGATGCGCCGCGCTGGCGCTACAACGCGGGGCTGGAGATCAACGTCGAGGCTGCCATGGACGGAGCCACCGTGCAGGGCCTGGCTGACCGCGGCCACCGCATGGAAGTCATCAACGATTCGTACCAGGACTTTGGCGCCGGTCAGTTCATCTGGCGCGCCGGTGACCCGAAGGTCGAAGGATACGTGGCCGCCAGCGACGCGCGCCGCGACGGACAGGCCGTTGGCTTCTAGCCAGGCTTCAGCAACCCCATCAGCCAGTCTGGCGCCCGGGCTGGCGCTAGCCGTCGCGGGGTCGATTGCCTTCAGCGGCAAGGCCATCATCGTCAAGCTGGCGTACCGCCATGGTGTGGACGCGGTGACGCTGCTGATGTATCGCATGCTGTTCGCGCTGCCCCTTTTCATGGCCATGGCCTGGTGGGCCGGCCGCGACAGGCCGGCGCTGACCCGCAGGGATTGGCTGGGGGTCTTGTGGTTGGGGTTCACGGGCTATTACCTGGCCAGTTTTCTCGACTTTGCCGGGTTGCAGTACATCACCGCGTCGCTGGAGCGGCTGATCCTGTACCTCAACCCGACACTGGTGTTGCTGTTGGGCTGGGTCTTGTACGGCAGACGCATCGTCCGCCGGCAGGCGGTCGCCATGGCGGTGAGCTACAGCGGCGTGGTGCTGGTGTTCGGCCACCAGCTCACGCTGGATGGCAGCGCGGTGGCCTGGGGCGCACTGCTGGTGTTCCTGAGCACCATCAGCTACGCCCTGTACATGACCTACAGCGGTGAGCTGGTGCATCGCCTGGGCGCGCTGCGGCTGGCGGGGCTGGCCACATCGGTGGCCTGTCTGCTGTGCATTGCCCAGTTCGCGGTGTTGCGCCCGCTGTCGGCCGCTTTGGTCGCGCCCGCGGTGCTCTGGCTGTCACTGCTCAATGCCACGGTCTGCACGGCACTGCCAGTGCTGCTGGTGATGATGGCCATCGAGCGCATCGGGCCGGGGCTGACGGCGCAAACCGGCATGATCGGGCCGATGTCCACGATCCTGATGGGTGTGCTGATCCTGGGCGAGCCGCTCAATGCGTGGATCATCGCCGGCACAGCGCTGGTGGTGGGCGGAGTTTTTTGGGTGACGCGCCGCAAGCTGTAAGCTGATTTTTCAAGGAGTATTCACGATGGATCTGGGTATCAAAGGCAAATGGGCGCTGGTGTGCGGCGCGAGCAAGGGGCTGGGCCGGGGCTGCGCCGAGGCCCTGGTGCGCGAAGGCGTGAACGTGGTGATCGTGGCGCGCGGGCGTGAAGCCTTGGAGAAAACCGCTGCTGAATTGGTAGCAAATAATGACCATTCCACGACGGGATCAGTCATTTTTGTGGCTGCGGACATCACCACGGCCGAGGGCCGGGCCGCGGTCTTCGCGGCACCCGGTGGCCCGGGCGTGAATTTCGACATCGTGGTCACCAACGCGGGCGGCCCGCCGCCCGGCGACTTCCGCGACTGGGACCGCGAGGCCTGGATCAAGGCGGTGGACGCCAACATGCTCACGCCCATCGAACTGATCAAGGCCACGGTGGACCGCATGGCCGCACGCGGCTTCGGGCGCATCGTCAACATCACGTCGAGCGCGGTGAAGGCGCCGATCGACATCCTGGGCCTGAGCAACGGTGCGCGCAGCGGATTGACCGGTTTTGTCGCCGGTGTGGCGCGCAGCAAGCTGGCCGCCCAGGGCGTGACGATCAACAACCTGCTGCCGGGCAAGTTTGATACTGACCGCATCGCCGTCACGGTGCGTGCCGCGGCGGAAAAATCCGGCAAGAGCGTCGAGGACATCCGCCGCGCGCAGCAGGCGCAGATCCCCGCCGGCCGCTACGGCACGCCCGCAGAGTTCGGCGCCATCTGTGCCTTCCTGTGCAGCGTGCAGGCCGCTTACATCACCGGCCAGAACATCCTGCCCGACGGCGGGGCGTATCCGGGAACGTATTGATTTATCGTCGAATAAGCATTCAGAGAGAAAAAGCTATGGCGATCCCGGATTACCAGTCGTGCATGTTGCCGTTACTTCAATTTTCGGGCGACGGTGGTGATCACACCCTTCGGGAAGCCGTAGAGGTCTTGGGAGACAAATTTGGGCTTTCACCTGTAGAGAGGGTGGAATTGCTGCCAAGCGGTGGGCAGCAGGTTTTCCACAATCGGCTTGGTTGGGCTCGTTCCTACATGAAAAAGGCGGGGTTGCTAGATTCGCCCAAGCGAGGGGTGTTCAAAATTTCTGATCGAGGTCTCCGTGTCCTATCGGAGGCACCGAGCCGGATCGATGTCAAATACTTGGAACAATTCCCAGAGTTCATCGCCTTCAGGGAAGCGACGAGGAATGAACCTGAAGCAAGGGATGCGGGCGTCGCTGTGGGCACGGACAGAACGCCGGAGGAGGTTCTTGAACTGGCCCATCAAGGTATCCAGAAAGTACTTGCACAAGAAATTCTTGCAAAGATCCTTTCGTGTTCACCGGCCTTCTTTGAGAGTCTCGTCGTCGAGTTGTTGGTGAAAATGGGTTACGGCGGCTCACGGGCTGATGCCGGCGAACGCATTGGTCAAAGTGGTGACGGCGGAATCGATGGAATCATCAAAGAGGACAGGCTTGGCCTGGATGTGATCTACATCCAGGCCAAGCGGTGGCAGGGCTCAGTCGGTCGACCTGAGATACAGAAATTCGTTGGTGCCCTGCAGGGCCAACGGGCCCGTAAAGGCGTCTTCATAACCACCTCATCGTTTACCGCTGATGCTATCGACTACGCGTCGCGAATTGATACCAAAGTTGTGTTGATTGACGGGCAACTTCTTTCAAGTCTGATGATCGACTTTGACGTGGGCGTATCAGTATCGGCCTCTTATGTGGTTAAGAAAATTGATCTGGACTACTACGAGGAATCCTGACCGAGGTTGAATCGACGATTTGCCGGTTGCAGTACCAGCCTACCGCCGCGACGACACCACGATCCCGCCGACGATCAGCGCAAACGCCAGCGCGTGAAAGGCCTGGGGTGTTTCACCCAGGAAGGCCGCTGACATCAGCGCGGCGAACAGCGGCGTGAGGTTGGAGAAGAAGCCCGCCAGGGCCGGACCGGCGCGCTGCACTCCCAGGCCCCAGCAGCGGTAGGCCAGCACGGCCGGGCCCACGGCCACGAACACCAGCGCGGCCGCCAGCGGCCAGCCCCAGGTGATGCGGGCGTCGGTCAGCGCCCATTCGCCCGCCGTGAATCCACCCGACCAGACTAGGCCGAACACCACCTGCGCCATCAGGAAGGCCGCCCAGTCATTGCGGATGGCCGCGGGTTCGTCGCGCCGGGTCAGCAACCAGCTGTACCAGGCCCAGCACGCCGTGGCCAGCAGCATGTACAGGTCACCGGCGACCAGGCGCAACTGCAGCAGTTGCGCCCACTGCCCGCGCGAGAGCACCACCAGCACGCCGGCCATCGACAGCGCCGCCCCCAGCACCTGCGCGCGGTTCACCCGGGCGCCGAAAAACAGCGTGCCGAGGGTCAGCATCCACAGCGGCATGCTGGAGGCCACCAGCGTCACGTTGAGCGGTGTGGAGGTCTGCAGCGCCAGGTATTGCAGCGCGTTGTAGGCGCCCACGCCCAGAAGCCCAAGCAGCGCAAAGCGCCGCCAGTACGACCACAGGCCGCTGGACGACCGCAGCACCCAGCCTGCCAACGGCAGCAGAATGGCGAAGGCCAGGGCCCAGCGTGCGAAATTCAGCGTGATTGGCGGGATCAGTCCGTTGACCAGACGGCCGACCACCGCGTTGCCGGCCCACAGCAGCGGCGCAAGCGTCAGGAGCGCGGCAGTGCCGGGGGTGAGTCTTTGCGTCATGGGCGCCACTGTAGCGGGTGCATCGGGTGTATCGGGGTTAAGGAGCGGCAAGCCTTTGGGAAACATGGCAGGATACCGGGTCGCACCTTTTCGATTGACCTATTCCTTCCCCAGGAGACTTTCCATGACTCTCGCCGTCCAGATCGACCAGCCCGGTGGCCCTGAAGAACTCAAGCTCGTTGACGTGAGCGTGGGCGACCCCGGTCCCGGCGAAATCCGCATCCGCCACCACGCCATCGGACTGAATTTCATCGACGTCTACCAGCGCAGCGGGCTCTACCCCTTCCCCATGCCGCTCAGGCTCGGCATGGAAGGGGCGGGCGTGGTGGAAGCCGTGGGCGAGGGCGTCACGCACCTGCAGGTGGGTGACCGCGCCGCCTACGCCAGCCAGCCGCCGGGCAGCTACTGTGAAGTGCGCGTGATGCCGGCCAAATGCGTCTGCAAGCTGCCCGATGCGATCAGCTTCGACACCGGCGCGGCCATGATGCTCAAGGGCTTGACGGCGCAGTATCTGCTCAAGAAGACCCTGCCGGTCGAGGGCCTGCAGCATGGCGATTACGTGCTGTTCCACGCCGCCGCCGGGGGTGTGGGCCTGATCGCCTGCCAGTGGGCCCGGGCACTGGGCCTGCAGCTCATCGGCACGGCCGGTTCGGATGAAAAATGCGCGCTGGCCCTGGCCAACGGCGCGGCGCACGCCATCAACTACCGTACCGAGGATTTCGCCGCGCGGGTGAAGGACATCACCGGCGGACGGGGCGTGAAGGTGGTGTACGACTCGGTGGGCAAGGACACCTGGGACAAGTCGCTGGACTGCCTGCGTCCGTTTGGCCTGATGGCCAGCTTCGGCAATGCGTCCGGCCCCGTGGCGCCGTTTGCACCCGCCAGCCTGGGCGCCAAGGGCTCGATCTACGTGACGCGCCAGACGCTGTTCAGCCATATCACGACGCGCGAAAGCACCCAGGCGATGGCCGATGATCTGTTCGCGGTGGTGCTCAGTGGTCAGGTGAAGATCCACATCGAGCAGCGTTTCCCCTTGGCGCAAGTGCAGGACGCGCACCGCGCCCTGGAAGCCCGCCAGACCACCGGGTGCACGATCCTGACGCTCTGAACCGTTTCAGGCAGACCCAGCCGGCAGCGGGATGGGTATTAAAACCAGAGCAGACTATGACCCTTCCACGCTGGGATGCGGCCATTTTGTTCTGTATTTTTGGGTCGATGGCGCCTGCAGGGCCGCGACCCCGGCCGGCGGCCCGCTTTACCGTCCCCGGCGTACCCGCAGCAACTCGTCCAGGATCAGCGCAATGGCGCCGATGGTGATCGCGCTGTCGGCGATGTTGAAGGCGGGAAAATGCATGCCGCGCCAGTGGAAGTCCAGGAAATCCACTACGTAGCCGTACAGCACCCGGTCGATCACGTTACCCACGGCGCCGCCCAGGATGCACGCCAGGGCGAAGCTGAACAGCCGCTGGCCACTGTGCGACTTCAACATCCACAGGATGAACAGTGTGGCGCAGATCCCGATGGCGGTGAAGAACCAGCGTTGCCAGCCCCCCGCCGACGCCAGGAACGAAAATGCCGCGCCGGTGTTGTGCACGCGCACGATGTTGAAGAAGCTGGTGACCACGGTGCTGTCGCCGAGCTGGTAGGTGCCCAGGATCAGCACCTTGGTGAACTGGTCGGCTATCAGGATGATGAGTGCCAGGCCGAGCCAGGGCAGCATGCCACCGCCCCCCCGGTGCACCAGAGTGGGTTTCCCCCGCGCCATCAGGCCACCGTGCGGACTTCGCCGCCGCCGAACAGGTTGCTGGTGCAGCGCCCGCAGATCGTCGGGTGCGCCGGGTCGTGGCCCACGTCGTCGCGGTAGTGCCAGCAGCGTTCGCATTTGACGGCGGCGCTGGGCTGTGTCACGACCTGAAGGGCGCTGGCGGCCTTCAGTTCGATGGCCGAGGTGATGAAGACAAACTTCAGGTCCTCACCGAGGCTGGCCAGCAGCGCATGGTCGGGCGCCGCGACTTCCAGCGTCACGTTGGCCTGCAGCGATGAGCCGACCTTGCCTTCAGCGCGCAGCGCCTCGATGTCCTTGTTCACGACATCGCGGATTTCGCGGATGCGGGCCCATTTGGCCAGCAGGTCGGTGTCCACTGCGCCTTGCGCGACGTAGGTGTCCATGAAGATCGACGCCCGGGTGCCGGCCGGCGTCTTGCCCGCCGCGCCGAGCACGGCCCAGGCTTCCTCGGCCGTGAAGCTCAGGAACGGCGCCATCCAGCGCAGCATGGCCTGGGTGATCTGCCAAAGGGCGGTCTGCGCGCTGCGGCGCGCCAGACTGGCGGGGGCGGTCGTGTACAGGCGGTCTTTCAGGATGTCGAGGTAGAAGGAGCCGAGGTCTTCAGAACAGTAGATCTGCAGCTTGGCAACGACGGGGTGAAATTCGTAGATCTCGTAGTGCGCCAGGATGTCGGCCTGCAGTTGGGCCGCGCGGCTCAGGGCGTAGCGGTCGATCTCCAGCATCTGGTCCGGCGGCACCGCGTCTGTGGCGGGGTCGAAGTCGCTGACGTTGGCGAGCAGGAACTTCAGCGTATTGCGCACGCGGCGGTAGGTGTCCACCACGCGGGCCAGGATCTTCTCGTCGCCGGCGATGTCACCGGAGTAGTCGCTGGCGGCGACCCACAGGCGGATGATCTCGGCGCCGAGCTTTTTCGAAGTTTCCTGCGGGTCGACGCCGTTGCCCTGGCTCTTGCTCATCTTGTGGCCCTTGCTGTCCACGGTGAAGCCGTGGGTCAGGATGGCCTTGTAGGGCGCACGGCCGTATATGGCGCAGGCCGTCAGCAGGGATGAGTGGAACCAGCCGCGATGCTGGTCATGGCCTTCAAGGTACAGGTCGGCCTCGGGGCCCGGAGCGCCTGTGCGGCTGTCAATGTCCTCATGGCCGCTGCCGGGGTGCGAGCCTTTGAGCACGGTGGTGTGCGTGGTGCCGGAGTCGAACCAGACCTCCAGGATGTCGCTGCTCTTGGTGTAGTGCGCCGCATCCTCCGAGCCGAGGATGGACGCCGTCGTGGCCTTGCTCCAGGCCTCGATGCCGCCTTGCTGCACCATGTCGGCTGCGATATCCAGGATCTCCAGGGTGCGCGGATGCAGCTCGCCGCTGTCCTTGTGCAGGAAGAAGGGCAGGGGAACGCCCCAGCTGCGTTGGCGGCTGATGCACCAGTCGGGCCGCCCGGCGATCATGTCGCGCAGGCGGGCCTTGCCGTTCTCGGGGTAGAACGCGGTTTCCTCGATGGCGTCCAGCGCGATCTGGCGCAATGATTTGGGCGCCTTGTCTTTCGTGAAAACGCCCTCGCCCTCGTCCATGCGGATGAACCACTGGGCGGCCGCGCGGTAGATCACCGGCGTCTTGTGGCGCCAGCAATGCGGATAGCTGTGCACGATGTTCTCGGTGGCAAACAGCCGGCCGGCATCCCGCAGCGCGTCGATGATGACCGGGCAGGCTTTCCAGATGTGCTGGCCGCCGAACAGCGGCAGCTCGGGAGCGTAAGCGCCGTTGCCCTGCACCGGGTTCAGGATGTCGTCGTAGGCCATGCCATGGGCAACGCAGCTGTTGAAGTCTTCCACGCCATAGGCCGGCGAGGAATGGACGATGCCGGTGCCGTCTTCCGCCGTGGCGTAGTCGGCCAGGTAGACCGGGCTGAAACGGTCGTAGCCGGGATGCACATGGGCCAGGGGGTGCTTGAAGTCGATGCCGCCCAGGGCCTTGCCGACTGTCGTGGCGACGATGTTGCCGGTGAGCTGGTAGCGCTCCAGGCACTTTGCGACCAGGCTTTCCGCCAGCACCAGCAGGCCACGCGGGGTGTCCACCAGCGCGTAGGTGAGTTCCGGGTTCAGGTTCAGCGCCTGGTTGGCCGGCAGGGTCCAGGCCGTGGTGGTCCAGATGACGGCGAAGGCCTCCTTGTCCAGCGTCTCCAGGCCGAAGGCCGCGGCCAGCCTGGCAGGCTCTGCACACAGGAATCCGACGTCCAGCGTCTGCGATTTCTTGTCGGCGTATTCGATCTCGAACTCGGCCAGCGACGAGCCGCAGTCAAAACACCAGTACACCGGCTTAAGGCCCCGGTAGACGAAGCCGCGCTCCACGACGCGCTTGAAGGCGCGTATCTCGTCGGCCTCGTTGCTGAAGTCCATCGTGCGATAAGGGTGGTCCCAGTCGCCGAGCACGCCCAGGCGCTTGAAGTCGGTGCGCTGGATGTCGATCTGCTCGGTGGCAAAGGCGCGGCTTTTCGCCTGCATCTCGTCGCGCGGCAGGTTGCGGCCGAACTTTTTCTCGATGGCGTTCTCGATCGGCAGGCCGTGGCAATCCCAGCCCGGAATGTAGGCGGCGTCCATGCCCTTGAGCTGGCGCGCCTTGACGATCATGTCCTTGAGGATCTTGTTGACGGCATGGCCCATGTGGATCTGGCCGTTGGCATAGGGAGGGCCGTCGTGCAGCACGAACTTGGGAGCGCCCCGGCGGGATGCGCGCAACCGCTGGTACAGGCCCTCGTCCTCCCATTGTTTCACCCAGCCCGGCTCGCGCTTGGGCAGGTCGCCGCGCATCGGGAAGGGGGTGTCGGGCAGGTTCAGGGTGGCGCGGTAATCGGTTTTGACATCGGACATTTGAAGCTCTCGGGTGTCATTCCCGCGCAGGCGGGAATCCAGGAAATGAAGGGGCGGGGGAGAGGTGGATTCCCGCGTTCGCGGGAATGACTTCGCTAAATTCGGTCGCGCGTGGTCTGGCGATGGGTTTCCGCGTGCATCGACGCAAAAAACGCGCGGGCAGCATCACAGTCCCGGGCGATGCCTGTTGTCAGGGCGTCCAGGCTGTCGTACTTCAACTCATCGTGCAGTTTGTGCAGCAGTTCCACGCGGATGATTTTACCGTACGCCCCCTCCTGCCCCAGGTGATCGGGCCATGACAGGCAATGGGTTTCCAGCAGCACCCGGCCGCCGTTGACGTCGTCCGGCCCCAGCGAGGGGCGGATGCCGAGGTTGGCCACGCCGGGCAGCGGCTGTGCATCGAGGCCGTGCACCAGCACCGCGAAGATGCCGCTGGCGGCGGGGTTCCAGTGCGAAAAACGCAGGTTCAGCGTGCGAAACCCGTCGCGTCGGCCCGGCTGTGTGGCGCCCAGATCGCGCCCGAGCTTGCGGCCGTGGACCACGTGGCCGCTGATGCAGTAGGGGCGGCCCAGCAGCCGCGCCACGTCGTCCATGCGCCCGGCGCCCAGCGCATCGCGCACGGCCGAACTGGACACGCGCAGCCCGTGCACTTCGTAGCTGTTCATGCGGGCAACATCGAAGCCCAGCGTCTGGCCGGCCGCATCGAGCATGGCGTAGTCACCGGCGCGTTTGGCGCCGAAACGGAAATCGTCGCCGACCAGCACATAGCTGACCCCCAGGCCGCGCACCAGCACATCGTCGATGAACGCCTGCGGCGGCTGGGACGCCAGCCGGGTATCGAACGGCAGCACCACGGTCTGCTGCACGCCGCAGCGGTCGAGCTCGGTGAGCTTGTCCCGCAGGGTGGCGATGCGGGCCGGCGCCAGCTCGGGCTTTTTCAGGCTGCCCGCGAAGAAGTCGCGCGGATGCGGCTCGAAAGTCATCACGCAACTGGGCACGCCGCGGTGCGCGGCCTCGTTGTTCAGCAGCGCCAGCATGGCCTGGTGTCCGCGGTGCACGCCGTCGAAATTGCCGATCGTCAGGGCGCAGGCACTCGCGATGCCGGGATGGTGGAAGCCGCGGAAAACCTTCATGGGTCAGTATCTAATTGGTAGCAAAAAGTGACCTGCAGACGCTGGGAACGACGCAAAAATGTCACGGAAACAGGGTATATTGTGACCCAGCAGACCGGCGGAGGACATTTGATCGTCAGCCTGCGACTTCAGCGTTCCGTGTCAGTGGTTTTTGACTGTTGGAAGGATGCATGTTGTGAAGGTCTTGAAGCTGTCAGCCCAAGGGTTGCCCCAGTCCTGGATATCGCTGGAGCAGGCGGTGATTCACTATGCCGCCGAAGAGGTGCGCTGGGAAATGGGGCGCGAGATCGCGGTGTTTCATGGCGGACACAATGCGTTCACCGGGCAGCAGTCCATCATCACCGTCAACAGCATCATCGGCACCAAGGGTGTGCCCGGCATCAACCCGTTTGACCTGCGGCCCGGCCTGACCAACAGCAAGCTGTTTGCGCGCGACCGCAATGTCTGCGCCTACTGCGGAGATGCCTTGCACGAGGAGGCGCTCACCCGCGAGCACATCATTCCGTTCGCGCAGAACGGCATCGACACCTGGATGAACGTGGTCACGGCCTGCCGCCCTTGCAATCACCGCAAGAGCCACCGCACGCCCGAGCAGGCTGGCATGCCGCTGCTCTACACGCCCTACGTGCCCAGCCTGTGGGAGGACTTCATCCTGCGCAACCGCCGCATCCTGGCCGACCAGATGGAATTCCTGATGGCGCATCTGCCGAAGTCGTCGCGGCTGCACGGGTAAGGGCTGCCGGGCTTTGCAGCCCGAATCACCGGCAGGGCTCATGGCCGTAAAAAAACCGGCCCGTTTGCGCGCAGGCCGGCTTTCGGGGAGGTTGCCAGATCACAAGTTTCAGGCAAAAACCCCTGCCGTGTCCTGCATGCGTTTTGAGACTTCGCCCAGATGGTGCAGCGTGTCGCCAAAGGTCATTTCCAGCTGGGTCAGCTTGCGGAAGTAGTGGCTCACGATGTACTCGTCGGTCACGCCGATGCCGCCATGCAGTTGCACCGCCTGCTGGCCGACGAAGCGCATCGAGGTGCCGAGCTGGTATTTGGCCCGGGCCAGCGCGCGGCGGCGCTCTTCGGTGGGAGCGTTGAGCTTGAGGCTGGCATAAAAGCTCATGGAGCGGGCCAGCTCGAGCTGCATCTTCACGTCGGCCATGCGGTGGCGCAGGGCCTGGAAGCTGCTGATGGCTACGCCGAACTGCTTGCGCGTGTTCATGTACTCTGCCGTGATGGCCACGGTCTTGTCCATCACGCCGACCGCTTCAGCGCAGGCGGCGGCAATGCCGATGTCGATGGCGTGTTCGAGCGCCACGAGGCCCTCGGTCGTGATCAGGCTGGCGGGTGTATCGTTGAGTTGCAGGTCGCCGGCGCGGGCGCCGTCCTGCGTACCGTAGCCCCGCGTGGCCACACCGGCCGCGCTGCGCTCGACCAGGAACAGCGCGATCTTGCCGTCGACCGTGGCGGGCACGATGAACGCGTCGGCCTGATCGCCCACGGGCACCATGTTCTTGGTGGCGGACAATGTCCATCCCGTGCTGGATGGGGCGGCATTGGCTTCGCAAACATCGAGTCGGTAACGCGCCTTGCGCTCCTGGCAGGCCAGCACCACCAGCGCTTCGCCGGAGGCGATTTTTGGCAACCATTCGGCCTTGAGCGCGTCGTCGGCGTAGCCGGAGAGCACCCCGCCGGCAATCAGCGTTTGCGTGAGCGGTTCCAGCACGATGCCGCGTCCCAGCTCTTCCATGACCACCATGCCCTCGACCGGGCCCATGCCCATGCCGCCATCGGCTTCTGAAATGTAGAGGCCGGCCAGGCCCAGCTCGGCCAGTTCGTTGTAGGCCGCACGGTCAAAACCGCCGGCAGCCACGGTCTTGCGGCGGCGTTCGAAGTCGTAGCCCTTGTCCACCCACTTGCGCACCGCGTCGCGAAGTTGTTCCTGGTCGTCAGAAAAATCGAAATCCATGGTGGTGTCTCCTTAACCCAGAACGACTTGGGAAACGATGGTGCGCTGCACTTCGTTGCTGCCGCCGTAGATTGTGGTCTTGCGCATGTTGAAGTAGGTCGAGGCCAGCGGCGCGTTGGCCACCACACCGCCCGGGAATCCGCCCAGCGCGCCGGCAGCCGCGTCGCCCTGCCAGCCGGCTTCCATCGCCTCCTGGATCAGCGGCAGGCTGTAGGGGCCGGCGGCCAGCATCATGAGCTCGCTGTAGCGCTGCTGGATCTCGCTGCCGCGAATCTTCAGCAGGCCGGCGATGTCCAACGAATTCTTGCCCGTCTTCTCGGCAGACAGCACGCGCAGCACCATCATCTCCAGTGCCACGACCTCCACCTCGAGCTTGGCGATCTCGTCACGGAAACGGGCGTCGTTCCAGACGCCTTCGGTTTTGGCGATGCGCTTGAGCCGTTCTAGCTCGCGCTTGGCGCGGTTCACGTCGGCGATGTTGGTGCGCTCGTGGCTCAGCAGGTGCTTGGCGTAGGTCCAGCCCTTGTTTTCCTCGCCGATCAGGTTTTCGGCAGGCACTTCGACGTTGTCGAAGAAAACCTCGTTGACCTCGCACTCGCCGTCGAGCAGGCGCACCGGGCGCACGGTGACGCCGGGCGACTTCATGTCGATCAGCAGGAAGCTGATGCCGGTCTGGGGCTTGCCTTCGCTGCTGGTGCGTACCAGGCAGAAAATCCATTCGCCATACTGGCCGAGCGTGGTCCAGGCCTTCTGGCCGTTGACGATGTATTTGTCGCCGTGGCGCTCGGCGCGGGTCTTGAGCGAGGCCAGGTCCGAACCCGATCCCGGCTCGCTGTAGCCCTGGCTCCACCAGACTTCGCCACTGGCAATGCCGGGCAGGAAGCGTTGCTGCTGCTCCGGGGAGCCAAAGGCCATGATCACCGGGGCGACCATCACCGGGCCGAACGGCACGACACGGGGCGCGCCCGCCAGTGCGCATTCTTCCTCGAACAGGTGCTTCTGCACGGCGTTCCAGCCAGGGCCGCCGAATTGGGTCGGCCAGCCGTGGCCCAGCCAGCCCTTCTTGCCAAGGATCTTGCCCCAGCGCTGCATGTCGTCGCGGCTCAGGCGCAAGGCGTTGTGGACCTTGTGGGAAATGTCCGCGGGCAGGTTGTCCTTGACCCAGGCGCGGATGTCCTCGCGGAATTGTTGCTCTTCAGGGGTAAATGCCAAATCCATGACGGTGTCTCCAGAGAAGCCTGATTTTTAGCACGATCGTTCGCTCAAGCCTGTCCGCCCTGCGACAAACCCAGTTCAGAACAGAGCCTTTGCACGGTGTCCCGCAATTGGCTGACCTCGTGCTCCAGCGTGTCGATGCGGGACTGCAGGTGGGACAGTTCGCCCACGCCGGGCATGTGAGCCTCGTACGCCGTCGCCGCCTGGGCCATGTCCACCGGCCCGCACACCAGGTGCGCCCAGCGCTGTTCGCGCGCGCCGGGGGCGCGCGGCAGCTTGACGACCAGCGGGCCGCCCTTTTCTTCCGCGCGGTCCTGCAGTTCCTCCAGAAAGCCTTCCACCGAGGAAATGTCGGCAAATTTGTACCAGCGTTCGGTGTTGATGCGCAGTTCGCCAGCGGTCTGCGGCCCGCGCAGCATCAGCAGGCCCAGAACCACCGCGGATTGCTCGGGCACATGGTAGACGCGCTGGAAGTTGTGCTCGTAGCGGGTGACACGGCCGCCGCTGGTCTCAAACACCAGCGACAGGCCCTTGAGCGCGTCCAGCGCGAGCTGGGCCTGTGCATCATCGACCTGCATGATCGGATCCCGGGTGGTCTTCTGGTTGCAGCCGGTGACGACCATGTTGAGGGTGAGCGGGTAGCTGTCGGGCACGGTGCGGGCTTTTTCCATCAGCGTGCCGAGCACGCGGGCTTCGACGGGGGAGAGGGGACGTACAGACATAGGGGCGGGGATAATCAGTCAGTTGAGGACAGCGCAAAAAAACGCATCGCGCAAGGTATCAGAAAAAATGAACAACATCGTGATTTTGATCTCTGGCACGGGCTCCAACATGGCGGCCATCGTCAAAGCCGCCCGAAGGGGTCGCTGGGAGGCGCGTTTTGGCGCCCGGGTGGCGGCAGTGATCAGCAACCGGGCTGATGCCGCGGGGCTGGAGTTTGCCCGGGAGCAGGGGATCGAGACTGCCGTGGTCGATCACAAGGGGTTTGCATCGCGCGAGGCGTTCGATGCCGCACTGGCCGCGGCCATTGACCGGTTTCAGCCAGCGCTGGTTGCGCTGGCGGGGTTCATGCGCATCCTGACGCCGGCCTTCGTGGCGCACTTCGAGGGGCGCCTGCTCAACATTCATCCGTCGCTGCTGCCCGCCTACGCGGGGCTGCACACCTACCAGCGCGCGCTGGATGACGGCTGCTGGTTTGCCGGCGCCACCGTGCATCGCGTCACGGCCGACCTGGACCACGGACCGATCCTGGCGCAGGCCGTGGTGCCGGTGCTGCCCGGCGACACCGCAGCCACGCTGGCTGCGCGGGTGCTCACGCAGGAGCACCGGATCTATCCTGATGCCATCGCCCGCCTGCTGGCGGATAAGTCCTGAATCAATAGCTGATAGCGACCATTTGATGCTGGGTTGATGCCTTTTTAGTCGGATATTCGGGTGAAACGGGGCTGGTGGATGCCGTTGATGGTCACGGTTTCGCCAAACATCGCGGCGGGGCGCACCCAGAGCCCCTGTTCGCCGTATAGTGCCCTGTAAAGCGTCATCGGTTCCCGTGTTTCGCTATGGCGCACAGTGCCAATCACTTCGTAGAGCCCGCCCTTGTAGTGACGGTAGCGACCGGGCGGGGTGACGATGAGGGGCGGCAGCAGGTCTGGCATGACGGACGCGTGAGGGCGGTGTTGAGGGAGAGGATGGGACAATACACCCCATGCATCCTAAAGCCCTGCTGGACGCCTGCGCCGAAATCGTCAGGCTTTCACTTCAACTCGACCATCCCGCGGACGCCACCGTCTCGCGCTACTTCCGTGAGCACCGCTCACTCGGCCCGCGCGAGCGCGCCACGCTGGCTGAAACCGTCTACACCGTACTGCGCAAGAAACTGCTGTTCGAGCACATGGCGCGCTCGGGCAGCGGTGCCAAGGAGCGCCGGCTGGCGATTCTGGGCTTTCACGGCCCACGCGACTTCCTGAAAAGCGCCCTGACCGACCAGGAAAAGAACTGGCTCGACCAGTGCGACACGGTCCAGCCCGGCGACCTGATGGAGCGCCATCGTCACAACCTGCCCGAATGGCTGGTGCAGCCGCTCAAGGATCAACTGGGGGATGCGTTCTGGCCGCTGGTGGACAGCCTGAATCAGGGCGCGACACTGGATCTGCGGATCAACACCTTTACGGACAAGCGCGCTGACGTGCGCAGGGAGCTCGCTGCTGCCGGAATCAAGTCCACGCTCACCCCCTATTCGCCCTGGGGCCTGCGCATTGATGGCAAGCCGGCGCTGACCAAACTCGATGCCTTCACCCGGGGCGCGATCGAGGTGCAGGACGAGGGCTCGCAATTGCTGGCCCTGCTGCTGGATGCCGGACGCGGCGAGATGGTGGTTGACTTCTGCGCTGGCGCAGGGGGCAAGACGCTGGCTATCGGTGCGGCCATGCGCAGCACCGGGCGGCTGTATGCGTTCGATACCTCGGCGCACCGGCTCGATGCGCTCAAGCCGCGCCTGGCGCGCAGCAAACTGTCCAATGTGCACCCGGCGGCCATTGCCCACGAGCGTGATGACCGGGTGAAGCGGCTGGCTGGCAAGATCGACCGCGTGCTGGTGGATGCGCCATGCTCTGGCCTGGGCACCTTGCGCCGCAATCCGGACCTGAAGTGGCGCCAGTCGCCCCAGTCCGTCGAGGAAATGACCGGCAAGCAGGCGGCCATCCTGCAAAGCGCCGCCCGCCTGCTCAAGCCCGGCGGTAGATTGGTCTACGCCACCTGCAGTGTGCTGCCGCAGGAGAACGAGGCGATCGCGTTGGCCTTTACGGCGGCGAACCAGGATTTCACCCCCCTTGAAGCCGGTGACGTATTGACCCATCTGAAGGTGGAGGGTGCTGCAACCCTTTGCAGTGGCCCGGTGACTGGCGGGGAGTTCCTGCGCCTGTGGCCGCACCAGCACGGAACCGATGGTTTTTTTGCCGCGATCTGGCAGAGGAATGCCGCGTAGCCCTGGCGAGTTGGCGCGAAGTGGTCATCAGCGACCGGACGTCGGATTTTTCCTAGCGACGATAAAATGCCGAGCCCGCCTCGAAGCAGGCTCTATTCTTTTAGTGAGACGGTTTGATGATCCTGTTACCCGACTGGGCCCTCCTGAATGCGGCGATCCACTGGCTGGCCCATGGCGTCCTGAACCTGTCGTGGTGGCAGATGATCCTCGTGACCCTGGCGATGACGCACATCACCATCGTCAGCGTGACGGTGTATCTGCACCGCCATCAGGCTCACCGGGCGCTGGGCCTGCATCCGATTGCCTCGCACTTTTTTCGCTTCTGGCTCTGGCTGACCACCGGGCAGGTCACCAAGGAGTGGGCAGCGATTCACCGCAAGCACCACGCCAAGTGCGAGCAGGTGGAGGATCCGCACAGTCCGCACGTGTATGGCATCCGGAAAGTGCTTTTCGACGGCGCGGACCTGTACCGGATCGAATCCAAGAACCTGGAGACCCTGGCGCGCTATGGCCACGGTACCCCCGACGACTGGATCGAGCGAAACCTCTACACCCGCTTCTCCTGGGTGGGCATTGGCTTGATGATGGTGATCGATCTGATCCTGTTTGGCATTGCGGGTCTGGCGGTCTGGGCGGTCCAGATGGCCTGGATTCCGATCACGGCCGCCGGCATCATCAACGGGGCCGCCCATTACTGGGGCTACCGCAACTTCGAGGCGCCGGACGCCAGCACCAATGTCTCGCCGTGGGGCATCCTCATCGGCGGCGAGGAGTTGCACAACAACCACCACACCTATCCGACGTCAGCCAAATTGTCAGTGAAACCTTATGAGTTTGATATTGGCTGGATGTATATCCGCCTGATGCAGGGGGTGGGTCTGGCCTCGGTCAAGAAGACGCCGCCCCGGTTGGCGTTTGGCGCTATCCGTCCCGTGGCGGATGAGAAGACGCTGGAGGCGGTGATCGCCAACCGCTACGAGGTCATGGCGGGTTACGCCCGCCGCATGCGCGATGTTTTCCGCCAGGAGGTGGAAGCGCTCAAGGCGCGCAAGGTGGATGCCGGCGTGGTCCTGGCTGCGCGCCGCTGGCTGCACCGGGATGCTGACAAGGTGCCGGCGGCCGCGCTGCGCCAACTCACACAGGCCCGTGCCGCGAATGCGGTGCTCGACCAGATGGTGGTGATGCGCGAGGAATTGCGGCAGATCTGGTTGAACACCTCGCACTCGCGCGAACAGCTCGCGGCGGACTTACAGGCCTGGTGCCGGCGCGCGGAAGCCAGCGGTATTACGGCCCTGCGCGAATTCTCGATGCAACTGCGTGCGGCCCGACTTCAGTCGATCTGACCGGTACCACTTGCGGCCTGGGTGCGCTCTGCCAGAGGGTGCGCCGGCTACGTTCAGGCAACAAAAAACCCGCCGGATTCCAGCGGGTTTTTGTTATGGATCCTGGATCAAATCCGGGATGACAGTCGGCAGGAACCGCCTGTCACTTCAGCTTGATTTCCTTGTATTCCACATGCTTGCGAGCTTTCGGGTCGAACTTCATGATCGACATCTTCTCGGGCGTGGTCTTCTTGTTCTTGCTGGTCGTGTAGAAGTGACCGGTGCCGGCTGTGGACTGCAGCTTGATCTTTTCGCGTCCGCCTTTGGTTGCCATGATTTATCCTTTTTAAGCCTGGCCGCGTGCGCGCAGGTCTGCGAGCACGGCTTCAATGCCGTTCTTGTCGATCAGGCGCAAGGCCGCGCACGAGACGCGCAGGCGCACCCAGCGGTTTTCGTTCTCGACCCAGAAACGGCGGTATTGCAGGTTCGGCAGGAACCGGCGCTTGGTTTTGTTGTTGGCGTGGGAAACATTGTTCCCGACCATCGGGCCTTTACCCGTTACTTCGCAGACGCGTGCCATGTGGACACTCCGATCAAACAGCTTGAGCCTTGCAGTCCTGATCCATTCAGGGCTGGCGGCCTTCAGCCTCACCTCGCCAGAAAAGGGTGGCGGTAACCCGGTTTGCCATTTCAAATACCGATTGAAACCGGCATCAGGTTTTGGCAAAGCCTTGAATTATAACGAATTTTCAGGGTGGTTCGGTCAAGGCATTCAGCCCTGTTCCAGGAACCGCTGCGCATCCAGTGCCGCCATGCAGCCCGTCCCGGCGCTGGTGATGGCCTGGCGATAGACATGGTCCTGCACGTCACCCGCGGCAAACACGCCCGGCACGCTGGTCATGGTGGCGAAGCCCTTCAGGCCGCCCTGGGTCACGATGTAGCCGCCCTCCATGTCGAGTTGACCCTGGAAGATTTCGGTGTTGGGCGCGTGACCGATGGCGATGAAGCAGCCCTTGAGTTCCAGGTCCTCGGTGCTGCCGTCGGCCACATTTCGCAGGCGAACGCCGGTCACGCCGCTGGCGTCGCCCAGCACTTCGTCGAGGGTTTTGTGCGTCTTGAGCACGATCTTGCCGGCAGCGACCTTCTCCATCATCCGGTCCACCAGGATCGGCTCCGCCTTGAACCTGTCACGGCGGTGCACAAGATAGACCTTGCTGGCAATATTTGACAGGTACAGCGCTTCTTCCACGGCGGTGTTGCCGCCGCCGATGACGCAGCAGACCTGATCGCGGTAGAAAAAGCCGTCGCAGGTGGCGCAACCCGAGACGCCGCGGCCCATGAAGGCCGTCTCCGAAGGCAGGCCGAGGTATTTGGCGGAGGCGCCCGTGGCGATGATGAGCGCGTCGCAGGTGTAGCTGCCGCTGTCGCCGGTGAGGGTGAATGGCCGCTGGCTGAAGTCGACCTTGTTGATATGGTCGAAGATGATTTGCGTCTTGAAGCGCTCGGCATGCTCCAGAAAGCGCTGCATCAGGTCCGGCCCCTGCACGCCGTGCACATCGGCGGGCCAGTTGTCCACTTCTGTCGTGGTCATCAGTTGCCCGCCCTGCGCGATGCCGGTGATCAGCACGGGATTGAGGTTGGCCCGGGCGGCGTACACGGCTGCGGTGTAGCCGGCCGGCCCGGAGCCGAGGATCAGGACGGTGGCATGTTGGCTGTTGGGCATGGTGTTGAATCCGGTTGGGGGGGGCTACACTCCGGCCGGCATTCACCAAAAGTTGCAGACGTCAAAGCGGCAACATGGGAAACTCAACCTGAGCAAGTTGAAAGGAGACGGTGTTTCCGCTGAACAATCGAAGAAATTTCGCCTGCTATTGTACGAATTCTGCATGCAGCACCTGAATCGGAGGGTATTGAGATGGCCATGTTGTCCAATCTGGACTTGATCCGCAGGGTGCCCCTGTTTTCCATGCTGACGGACGCGCAGGCCGCGGCAGTGTCGGGCGCCATTGTCAAGAGGCGGTACAGGCGTGGCGACAGGATTGTGGAGCAGGGCAAGAAGAGCAACGCCCTGTTCATCATGCTGACCGGGCGGGCGCGGGTGATCAGCGCGGACGCCCGGGGCCGGGAGGTGATATTGGCCACCCTGCAACCGGGGGATTACATCGGTGAAATGAGCCTGATCGACAACGAGCCCCATTCAGCCTCGGTCCAGGCCGAAATCCAGACCGACGTGCTTGAACTTGGGCGACTGGATTTCGCGCGCTGCCTGCCCGAGAACAACTCCATGGCCTACGCCGTGATGAAAGGGCTGGTGCAGCGCCTGCGTCACGCCGACAAGCAGATCGCTTCGCTGGCGCTGATGGACGTGTATGGCCGTGTCGCCCGGGCCCTGCTGGAGTTTGCCCGGCCGGACGCGCACGGGCAGATGATGATCCGCGACAAGGTTTCCCGCTCCGACATTGCCAAGATGGTCGGCGCTTCGCGGGAAATGGTCAGCCGCGTCATGAAAGACCTCGAAGAACGGGGTTTCGTGGTGACGCTGGGCAACGGGGCGATGATGGTCAAGGACAACCTGGCTTCGCTGAATTGAACCCGGCCCGGCTGAAGTAAGCTTGGGGTCACGCCTTGCCTATGACTTACTCCTTGCATACCCTGACGACGTCCGACCGGCGCAACACCACGCCGCAGCCCGCCGCAGGCTCGCGGTTTGCCCAGGAAGTGGGCCTCGTCCTGGGTCTGGTGGTCCTGGTCTTCTGTGCTTTTGCCTTGTTGAGTCATTCGAACCAGGATCCTGCCTGGTCGACGTCCGGCGTGGATACATCGGTTCGCAACTGGGGCGGGAAAGTTGGCGCATGGATCTCGGACATGGGATTTTTCCTGATGGGTTTTTCCGTGTGGTGGTGCCTGGCGGCAGGGGTCCGGGCCTGGCTGACGGCACTGGCGCGCTGGATGCGCGGCGAGCAGCCTGCCCCGGCCGCGCAGGGGGCACTGGCTCGTTTTTCAGCGGGACGCGGGGCCTTCTGGCTGGGGCTGTGCTTGCTGCTGGTGGCCAGCACCGCACTGGAATGGTCGCGGCTGTACCGACTCGAGCCCTTGCTGCCGGGGCCTGCCGGCGGTGTGCTGGGGTACCTGGCAGGGCCGGCCAGCGTGAAATGGCTGGGGTTCACCGGTTCCGGACTGGTCTGCATCGTCGCCGGTGTAATTGGCCTGGCACTGGTTTTTCGTTTTTCGTGGGGTCATCTGGCGGAGCGTATCGGCGCGGCCCTGGATGGACTGGTGACCTCGAGACGGGAAAAGCGCGAAATCGCCGCGGATCTCGAACTCGGCAAGCAGGCGGCTCGCGAACGCGAGGAGGTGCTCGTGGTCGAACGCCGGGACAGCGTCGAGCATCCTGCGGAGCCGGTCCTGATCGAGCCCCTGCGGGTTGACCTGCCCAAGAGCGAGCGCGTCGCCAAGGAGCGCCAGAAGCCCCTGTTCGTCGAACTGCCGGACAGCAAGCTGCCGCAGGTCGATCTGCTCGACGGCGCGCTGCTCAAGCAGGAAACCGTGGCCACCGAAACGCTGGAGATGACCAGCCGCCTCATCGAGAAGAAGCTCCGCGATTTCGGTGTGGAGGTGCGTGTGGTGCTGGCCTCGCCAGGCCCGGTGATCACCCGCTACGAGATCGAACCCGCCACCGGCGTAAAGGGCTCGCAGGTGCTGAACCTGGCCAAAGACCTGGCGCGGTCCTTGAGCCTGGTGTCGATCCGCGTGGTCGAAACCATCCCCGGCAAGAATTACATGGCGCTGGAGTTGCCCAACGCCCGGCGCCAGTCGATCCGGCTGTCTGAGATCCTCGGTTCGCAGGTCTACAACGAAGCCAAATCGATGCTGACGATGGGCCTGGGCAAGGACATCATCGGCAACCCGGTCGTGGCCGACCTGGCCAAGATGCCGCATGTGCTGGTGGCGGGCACCACCGGTTCCGGCAAGTCCGTGGGCATCAACGCGATGATCCTGAGCCTGTTGTACAAGGCCGAGGCGCGCGACGTGCGCTTCCTGATGATCGACCCCAAGATGCTGGAAATGTCGTTCTACGAAGGCATCCCGCACCTGCTGGCACCGGTGGTCACCGACATGAAGCAGGCGGCCAATGGCCTGAACTGGTGCGTGGGCGAAATGGAGCGCCGCTACAAGCTGCTGAGCAAGCTCGGCGTGCGCAACCTGGCCGGCTACAACAAGAAGATCTCCGAGGCCGCCGAGCGCGGCGAGAAGCTGCCCAACCCCTTCAGCCTGACGCCCGAAGCCCCAGAGCCGCTGGAGCGGTTGCCCAACATCGTGGTGCTGATCGACGAGCTGGCCGACC
>JAABRA010000329.1 GCA_011391155.1 Burkholderiales bacterium | reverse complement strand
TGTGGTGATGTGGAAGGGCGAATACGTCAAGAAGAACCTGATCCGCGAAATCGAGCCGATGCTGAAGAACGCAGCGCTGGCCGACCCCGAATACGACTTCAAGGACCTGGTCAGGCCCTATGTCGAAAACATTGGCCTGGTCGGCGGACCCAGGGGCTACCTTCCGGGTCCGGGCGCCAGACTCTACGGCCTGCCCTACGGCGCGGAGACCTCCATCCTGGCCTACCGTCGGGACCTGTTCGAGAAGCACGGCCTGAAGCCGCCCACGAACTACGCGGAGTTCGAGAAGCTGCTGCCGGTGGTGCGGGAGAAAACCGGCATCGGCGCACTGACCTCGCGGGGCCAGGCTGGCCACCAGTGCGTGCACGCCTGGCTGCTGCACCTGAACCCGATGGGCGGCGGCATCTTCGACGACAAGTGGAAGCCCCACTTCAACGATGACACTGGCGTCAAGGCCCTGAAGTTTCTCAAGCTCGTCTCGGACACCGGCCCTATCGGCATTCCCGGCTTCGGTCAGGGCGAGATGATCACGTCATTCCTGCAGGGACAGGCTGCAATGTATCTTGACTCGACGCTGATCTTCGGCCAGGTGAACAACCCGCAGGTGTCGAAGATCGGGGGCCAGGTGAGCTACGTGCTGCACCCGAAGGGTTCGATCTACGCATCGCAGTCGGGTGGCCTGGGTCTGGCGATTCCGAAAAACGCCAAGAACCCCGACGCCGCATTCCTGCTGATGCAATGGCTGACCTCGAAAACCCAGGACAAGGCTGTAACCAGGGTCGGCGGTGTCCCCTCGCGCGTGTCGACCATCGCCGACCGCGATATGGTGCTCCAGTACCCCGAGTTCATCACGCTGCGCCAGCAGATCGAACACATTGATCTCGACTGGCGGCCGATCATTGCCGAGTGGGACGAGATCAACATTCAGGCACTGGGTGTGGCCATCTCCGAGGCGCTCACAGGCAAGAAGTCGGCCGAGGTTGCGCTCAACGGCATGGTGCCCAAGGTCACGGACATCATGAAGCGTGGTGGCTACCTGAAGGGCTGACAGGGTAACCGGCTGACGCCGCAAAGGACAGCATATGCGCACACCACGCTGGGTTCCCTGGGTCTACACCGGACCGGCCGTCGTCGTGATGGCCGTGGCCTGCCTGTACCCATTGCTGTCCGCGCTCCAGCTCGGCTTTTACGACTGGAGCATGGGCACCCCCTGGTCCGAGGCCAAATGGGTGGGCCTGGACGCGTTCCTGCGTGCGTTTCAAGACCCCGCGGTGTGGCGCTCGCTCACCACAACCTTGATGTTCGCCGCCGTCTGCGTGGTGGCCGAAATGGTGCTGGGCATTGCGCTGGCTTTGGCGCTGGAAGGCAAGGTTCGCGGCATGGCGGTGTTTCGCACGCTGTTCATCCTGCCCATGATGATCGCGCCAATTGCGGTGGGCCTGACCTGGCGCTATCTGTTCGATGCGCAATTCGGTCTGCTCAACGCGCTCATCGGGCTGTTCGGCGCAGCGCCCATCGGCTGGCTGGCGCAGGAACACACGGCCTTCATCGCCATCATCATTGCTGACATCTGGCAATGGACGCCGTTCGTCTTCATCATGATGATCGCCGCACTGGCCAATGTGGACGGCGCCGTGCTGGAGGCCGCGCGCGTGGACGGCGCCAACTGGTGGCAGGCCACCTTCCGCGTCAAGCTGCCCATGGTGATGAACGTCATTGCCATCACGCTGCTGATGCGCCTGATCGATGCCTTCCGCGTGCTGGAGGTGATCTACATCCTCACCTTCGGCGGGCCCGGCGACAGCACCGAAATTTTGTCACTGCACATCTACAAGACCGCCTTCGTGAGCCAGCGCCTGGGCGGCGCCGCCGCCATCTCGGTGCTGCTGCTGGTGGTGGTGGCCAGTCTGTCATGGTTTGCGCTGCGCCTGTCCAACCCGCTGAAAGACGAGGGGCGGTCATGAGCTTTGGTGTCAAGCGGCATCCCGCCCTGGTGGCAGCGCACTACAGCGCGCTGATCTTTCTGGCCGTCGTCTGCGTGGCACCGATCGTGCTTATGTTTGCCACCTCGCTGAAGCTGCAGACGCAGATCTTCACCACCGGCATCCACTTCATCTTTACGCCCACGCTGCAGAACTACCGTGACGTGCTGGGCGAGGGGAGCTTTCAGCGCTACCTGACCAACAGCCTCATCGTGGGCGTGGTCTCCACCA
>JAABRA010000328.1 GCA_011391155.1 Burkholderiales bacterium | reverse complement strand
AACCTGACTGGCACGGTGCTCCACACCAACCTGGGCCGCGCCCTGCTGCCCGCGGAGGCGGTGGCCGCCATGGTGGCCGTGGCCACCGCCCCCACCACCCTGGAATTCGATCTCGCCCGGGGCGAGCGGGGCGAGCGGGACACCCACGTGGAATCCCTGATTTGCGAACTTGCCGGGACCGAAGCGGCCACGGTAGTCAACAACAACGCGGCGGCGGTCTTCCTCGTCCTCAACACCTTGGCCCTAGGGCGGGAAGTGCCCACATCCCGAGGTGAGTTGGTCGAAATCGGCGGCTCCTTCAGGGTGCCCGAAATCATGGCCAGCTCCGGCTGTCGCCTGGTGGAGGTGGGCACGACAAATCGCACGCATCTGAAGGACTTCGCGGCCGCCATCGGCGAGCACACCGCCCTGCTGATGAAAGTGCACACCAGCAACTATCGCATCGAGGGCTTTACCCAGGCGGTGGAGGAGCGGGCCCTGTCCGCCTTGGCGCGGGAGCGGGGACTACCCTTCGTGGTGGACATGGGCAGCGGCAGCTTGGTGGACTTCGCCGCTCTCGGCCTGCCCGCCGAACCCACCGTGGCAGCGACCGTGGCCCAGGGGGCGGACGTGATCACCTTCAGCGGCGACAAACTGCTGGGCGGGCCCCAGTGCGGCATCATTGCCGGGCGCAGGGATCTGATCGAACGCATCCGCAAGAACCCGCTGAAGCGGGCCCTGCGCCTGGGCAAACTCAGCCTCGCGGCCCTGGCCGAAGTTCTCAAGCTTTACCGCAATCCCGCCACGCTCAAGGAACGTCTGCCCACCCTGCGCCTGCTGACCCGCGCCCTGAGTGACATTGAGGCCCAGGCCTGGCGCCTGCAACCCGCCATCGCTGCTGCCCTGACCGTGCGCTTTCGGGTCACGGTGGCGCACTGTCAAAGCCAGATCGGCAGTGGCGCCCTGCCCGTGGAAACCCTGCCCAGCGCTGCCATCGAGATCGTTCCTTTGTCGGGCGATGACGGCGAGTTGCGCAGCCTGGTTGAGGCACTGCGGCGTCTGCCGCTGCCGATCCTCGGACGCCTTTACCGGGGGCGCTTGCTGCTGGATTGCCGCTGCCTGGAAACGGAAGACGATTTTCTCGCCCAGTGGGCGCACTTGCCGGGGGCGCTGACATGATCGTCGCAACGGCAGGCCATGTGGATCACGGCAAGACCTCCCTGGTGCGACAACTCACCGGGGTGAACACGGATCGTCTCGAAGAGGAGCAACGCCGGGGCATGACCATCACCCTGGGCTTCGCCTACCGCAAGACGGCGTCTGGCCACTCCCTGGGCTTCATCGACGTGCCGGGGCACCGCCGTTTCATCAACACCATGGTCTCCGGCATCCGGGGGGTCGATCTGGGCATGCTGGTGGTGGACGCCCATGAGGGCGTGATGCCCCAGACTCTGGAGCACCTTCGGATCATTGATCTGCTGGGCGTGCGCGACACGCTGGCGGTCATCACCAAGACCGACCGCGTGGCACCGGCACAGGTGCGTGTCCTGGAGACGACACTGCGTGGCCTGCTCCCCGCAGCGTCCGTGTTTCCGGTGTCCAATCTGACCGGCGCCGGTATTTCGGAACTCCAGGCCGAACTGGAGGCACGCGCCGCGGCCAGCCAGGAACGCGCGATTCGTGGCCATTTCCGCCTCTCTGTGGACCGGGTCTTCATCATCAAGGGAATCGGCCTGATCGTGACCGGCACCGCGATCGCCGGCCGGGTCTCGGTGGGCGACAGCCTGACTCTGCACAGCGCCAGGTCCGGCAGCATCAAGGTGCGGGTGCGGAGCATCCATGCCCAGGACGAAGTCGCCTTGACGGGTGAGGTCGGCCAGCGATGCGCCTTGAACCTGGTCGGCGATGTGGACCTTGAGGGCATCGAGCGCGGCGACATGCTGACCGGTGCAGTCTGCGCGCCAGGCCTGCGCTTCGATGCCTGTCTGCGTCTGCTCGATGACTTGCCTTTCCGGCTGAAACATCTCCAGCCCGTCAAGCTCTATCTCGGTGCCCGGCGTCTCTGCGCCCGAGTGTTCTTCCTCGACGCCGAGAACCCGCCGACCACGGCCGGGCAAGAGCTGCTGGTGCAGTTCATTCTCAAGGAAGCTTTACAGGTTTGCTGGGGCGACCGCTTTCTGATTCAGGACGACAGCGAAAGCGTGATCCTCGGCGGCGGCACGGTACTGAGCCCCC
>JAABRA010000327.1 GCA_011391155.1 Burkholderiales bacterium | reverse complement strand
TTCAGCGCCTGCAACGACATGTCGTCGATGTGATAGACCACGGTGTCCTGCGCCGAGGCCGCGAACACGCTGCCGGCGATCAACGCGGCGGCCAGGAATTGACGAGGGTGCATGAGGGTCTCCTGAGGTTTTTCATCGATTCCGGACGCCGGAACGTCGGCACTATGCCAGCCCGGGGTTGCCCTCGGCGCCGACGATCTTCGGCGTGTTGATGCGGCGCGCCTGCACGTGGCCGCCCGGCTGCGACTTCAACCAGGTCTCCACAACGTCCCATACCGGCTTGCCGCCAGCCGCCCTGGCCTCTTCGGCTACCGGCGCCCAGCCGGCCACCTTGTAGGTCTTGCCGGCTTCCAGCGGCTTGCCGGCCAGCCGCATGTCGGCAATGCGCCCGCCCATCTTCTCGGCCGGCGTGATGGTGTATTCGAGCCCGCCCACGCGCACCATGTCGCCGCCCTGCTGGTAGTAAGGGTCGGGGTTGAAGAGGTTGTCGGCCACGTCTTCCAGGATGGTCTTGATGGTGGCGCCCGTCATCTCGGTCAGCGTGGTGGTCGGGTAGGTGATCGCCACCTGGTCCATCATCAACTCGCGCGTGATGGCGGCCCCCGGCAGCAGGCTGGTACCCCAGCGGAAACCCGGTGAAAACGCGATCTGCGCGCCCTGCACATCCATCAGCGCGTCGCACAGCAGCTGGTCCCAGCTGCCGTTGAAGTTGCCGCGGCGGAACAGCAGGCCGTCGGTGACGGCCAGCGTCTCGGCCAGCTTTTTCTCGTAGGGCGCACGCACCTTGGTGATAAGTGCGTCCATCGCAGGGTCGGCCGCCAGCATGTTGCTGAAGATCGGCAGCAACCGATACTGGTGACGGGTCACCTTGCCGCCCTTCACCTCGAAGTCCATGACGCCGAGAAACTTGCTGTTGCTGCCGGCGTTGGTCACCAGCGTCACGCCGCCGCCATTGCTCACCGGCACCGCCAGCGGCACGCCGTCGTGCGTGTGGCCGCCGAAGATGGCGTCGATGCCACGCACCCGGCTGGCCATCTTCAGGTCGACGTCCATGCCGTTGTGCGACAGCAGCACGACGACCAACGCGCCCTTGGCGCGCGCCTCGTCCACCGTCTTCTGCATGTTCTCGTCCTGGATGCCGAACTCCCAGTCGGCCACCATGTAGCGCGGGTTGGCGATCGGCGTGTACGGGAAGGCCTGGCCGATGATGGCCACCGGCACGCCGTTCATCTCACGCATCACGTAAGGCTTGAAGACCGCGTCGCCGAAGTCGGCGGTCTTCACGTTCTGGGCGACGAAGTCGACGCGGTGCGCCGCCGCACCGCTGCCGGTTCCGCCCTTGAAGTCCCCGTCCACGATCTCCTTGACGCGCTTCATGCCGTAGGTGAATTCCCAGTGGCCGGTCATCACGTCCACCCCCAGCAGCTTGCAGGCGTCGACCATGTCCTGCGCGTTCGTCCACAGCGAGGTGGCCGAACCCTGCCAGGTGTCGCCGCCGTCGAGCAGCAGTGCGCCGGGGCGGCTGGCCTTCAGGCGCTTGACCAGCGTGGCCATGTGAGCGAAGCCGCCTACACGGCCATAACGCTGCGCGGCGCGCTCGAAGTCGAGGAAGGTGTAGGCATGGGCCAGCGCCGTGCCCGGCCGCACGCCGGCCTTCTGCAGGAGGTTTTCGCCCACCAGGTGCGGCAGCTGCCCCTTCATCGCACCGAAACCGAGGTTGACGCTGGGCTCGCGAAAGTAAATAGGCTTCAACTGCGCATGGCAGTCGGTCATGTGCAGGAAGCTCACATGGCCCGCGCCCGTGCCCAGCGGCGGCAGGTCGTAGAGCGCGGCCTCGGCCGTGGCGGCGTCGGCATTCGCCAGCCGGCCCAGGCCCATGCCGGCCACCGATGCTGCCGACAGCACCTGCAGGAAATCGCGCTTGCTCATGGACATGATAAGTACCGGCTTATGTTTGAGGTCAAAAAAGGCCCGGCGAACCGGGCTCTCGGTCTTGCGTCAGTCGGCTCGTCAGGGCTGATTCACAGGCGACTTCGGGTCGAGCAGCAGCGCCATCAGGTGGCTCATCTGCTTCTCGTCGAGCAGCCCGGCATGGCCGAAGCGCGGCATGTTGGAGCACGCGTTGTAGGTCTTGCCGTTGAAGATCTTCATCCAGGTGTACTCGACGATGGCCTTCGAATTGGGCGAGGCCGGGTCGCTGACGCCGCGGTTCCTGCCGTACT
>JAABRA010000326.1 GCA_011391155.1 Burkholderiales bacterium | reverse complement strand
GGCAGCGTGCCCGAGCCGCTCACCATGGGCGTGGTCGGTTTCATTGCGCTGCTGGCCAACGCCGGCGTGGCCGTGCTGCTGTACGCGTTTCGCACCGGTGACGCCAACATGCGCAGCGTCTGGCTCTGCTCGCGCAACGATGCGCTGTCCAACGTGGCGGTGATGCTCGCCGCGTTCGGCGTCTTCGGCACCGGCTCGGCCTGGCCCGATCTGGCGGTGGCGGGCGTGATGGCCGCGCTGGCGATCTCGGCCGGGGTCTCGGTGGTGCGCCAGGCACGCGGTGAGCTGGGTGGTCTGCAGGCCCACGGTCGCGAGCAGGGAGCCGGGCTGTAAGGTCTGGCGCTGGCTGGCGACCCATCTCCATGCCACAGGAGACCGCCATGCCGCACCACCGGAATCTTCACCTGATCTGTGCCCCGAAACCGCTTCGACGCCTTCGCCCGCTCTGGCTGGGCCTGCCGCTGCTGGCCAGCGCCGGCTGGATGCAACCCGCCGCCGCGCAAACCTGCCAGGCCCGCGCCGGCAACACCCCGCTGGCGGTGGTGGAGCTCTACACGTCTGAGGGCTGCAGCTCGTGCCCGCCGGCGGACCAATGGCTCTCGACGCTGAAGCCGGAAGACGGCGTGCTGGCCCTGGCCTTTCACGTCAGCTACTGGAACCACCTCGGCTGGCTGGACCCCTTCGCCACCCCGGAGATCACCGCGCGCCAGCACCGCATCAAGGCCGCGCTCGGCGGCCCCTACGTCTACACGCCGCAGGTGGTGCTCAACGGCCGGGACCACCGCGGATGGCGTGGCCAGACCGCGAAAGACCTGCCCCCGTTGCCAGCGGCGCAGGCGCCCGCCTTGCGCCTGAGCCGGACGGGCAACCAGGTCACGGCCCACGTCGGCCCCAGCCGTGCCAACACGTCGCTGGCGGGCTACTGGGCGGTGCTGCAGGACGGGCTGGGCAGCCAGGTCACGCGGGGCGAGAACGCGGGCGAACACCTCAGACACGACCATGTGGTGCGGCTGTACCAGCCCCTGCCCGCCTGGCCGGCCGCACAGGCCCACACCGTGCAGATCACCCTGCCCGCCGGCACGACCGATCAGCGCGTGGCTTTTGTGGTCACGGACAGCGGCTGGACACGCCCGCTGCAAGCGCTCGCGCTGCGTTGTTCGTGACGCCGCCACTTCATCCCCCCTTTCGCCCGTCCGTGGAACTTCTGCACCGCCCGCCGTATCATCCACCTCCATGCGCCATTTCCTCGTCGCCCTCATGATCGCCCTGCTGCCCGTGCGCGGCTGGGTGGGCGAGGCCATGGCGTTCTCCATGCAGGCGAACCCCGCCAGCCCGGCGGCCCACGCCGGCTGCGCTGACCACACGCCGCTGCCCGCATCGCTCACCGCGCAGCCGACGCCGCCTTTGTTCGAGATGGCCAGCCAGGCCGCCGACGCCGGCACCGATGACGATGGCACCCACCAGCACGGCGCCTGCGACATCTGCAACGGCCCGGCCATGGCCGCATCGGCCACCGCGCTGCTGGTCCTGACCGCCATGCACCCCCAGCACGCCTCGCGCGTCGAACGCTTCGCCAGCTCCGAGCTGCGGCAAGGCGTCAAACCCCCCATTTCCTGAAGATCCACGCCACAGGTGCGTCCGCCGCCGGCCGAAGCCGGTGCGCAGGCGGACGCCGTTTCGGGTTTTCAGGAGATCTCCATGTCCGTTTTTCGGTGGCAACAGCCACCTTCATCCCCATTCGCTGAGCGCTGGCGACCCGCGTTCGCTGTGCTCGCCCTCGCACTGAGCCTTCCGCTGCCGGCGCTGGCGCAGACGCCCTCGGCGGCGCTGGTGGCGTCCGACCCCGCCACGCCCAGCGCGCCGCCCGCCTTGATGGCCCTGCCCGCCCCGGAACCCGCGGCCACCCCTGAACGGCCAACCGACATCGAACGCGCGCGCGCCCTCTGGCAACGCGCCAACCAGCGTGTGGCCGAGTTCCCGCGCGGCCACATCGACCTGCTGCGCTGGGAAGCGCAGAACCCCGCGCTGCCCTCGGCCGAAGCCGGAGAATCAGCCGCGAGCGCACCGGCGCTGGACATGGCCGGCGCGTTGCGCCAGTCGTTGCGCCACCGGCCGGACCTGTTCACCCACGCCGGCATGAACGACCTGGAACGTGCCACCGTGCAGCGCGCCTACGCGGAACACGTGCGTGCGCTGCAACGCGCCTGGATCGACGCGGTCACCGC
>JAABRA010000325.1 GCA_011391155.1 Burkholderiales bacterium | reverse complement strand
CAGCACGGCTTACCCGCTGGCCATGATCTCGCCGCCCGCGCGCAACTTTCTCAACTCCACCTTTGTCAACGTGAAGAGCCTGCGCGACATCGAGGGCGAGCCGCTGCTGGAGATCCATGCGGCCGACGCCACCCCACGCGGCATCGGCAGCGGCGACGTGGTGCGCGTGTTCAACGACCGGGGCGCTTACCACTGCAAGGCGGTGGTCTCGCCGCGCGCCCGGCCCGGCGTGGTCAACGGGCTGGGCGTGTGGTGGCGCAAGCTGGGCCTGAACGGCACCAACGTGAACGAACTCACCAGCCAGCGCCTCACCGATCTGGGCCACGGGCCGGTGTTCTACGACTGTCTTGTGGACGTGGCGGCGCTGCCGGCAACGAGCCCGTCGCCGGCATGACTTCGCCAACGATGGGCCGTCACCCGACTCTCATGGGCAAAACCCCCGACCCTGAAAAAAACCAGTCAGTCCCGCGCAGGCGGGAATCCAGACCGGCATGGATTCCCGCCTGCGCGGGAATGACAGCGGTTTCAATGGGGCCGGTTCGATCTTTCACGCTGGCACGCCGCATGAGCCGTCTTCTGACCCTGGGACTTTGGGTGGCGCTCGGCGGTCTGTCCGGCTGCTCCAGCGCAGGCTACTACTGGCAGGCCGTCAATGGCCACTGGGAGCTGATGCGCGCGGCGCGGCCTGTGGCCGACTGGGTGGCCGAACCGCAGACCCCCAAGGCCTTGCGCGAGCAGCTGAAACTGACGCAGCGCATCCGCGAATTTGCCACGGACGAGCTGCAGTTGCCCGACAACCCGAGCTACCGCCGCTACGCCGACCTGAAGCGGCCTGCTGTCGTGTGGAACGTGGTGGCCGCCCCACCGGACTCGCTGACCCCCAAGACCTGGTGCTTCCCGGTGGCGGGCTGCGTGAGCTACCGCGGATACTTCAACGAAGCCGAGGCGCGAGCCGAGGCGCGCTCGCTGGAAAACGACGGGCTGGAGACCACCGTCTATGGCGTGCCCGCGTATTCCACGCTGGGCTGGATGAACTGGGCCGGCGGCGACCCGCTGGTCAGTACCTTCATCCACTATCCCGAGGGCGAGCTGGCGCGGCTGGTGATTCACGAACTCGCACACCAGGTGGTCTACGCGGCGGACGACACCATGTTCAACGAGTCCTTCGCCACCGCCGTCGAGCGCCTGGGCGGCGAGCGCTGGCTGTCGCTGCACGCCAGCCCGGCCGCGCGCGAGGCCTATGCAGCCTTCGACGCGCGGCGGCGGGCCTTTCGGGCGCTGACCCTGTCCACCCGCCGCGAACTGGACGCCCTTTACAAGGAAAACAAGGCCCACCCCATCGTCAATGGGTCGTATGTTGCTATGAAAACAGAGATCATGCGGCGCTTTCGCGACAACTATGCAATCCTCAGGGCCACCTGGGGCGGCGATCCCGCGTTGGTCCGGGGCTATGACGCCTGGGTGGCGCGCGCCAACAATGCCAGCTTTGCCGCACAGGCGGCCTACGATGAACTCGTCCCCGGTTTCGTGGCCTTGTTCGAGCGCGGGGGCGGCGCCACGCCCGAAGGCTGGCGCCGGTTCTATGATGCGGTCAAACTACTCGCGGCGAGCCCGAAGGAAGAACGTCGCCGCCTATTGAAGGAGCCAAGCCTTGTCACACATCCAGATCCATCGTGAACACCATCTCGGTCACGCCGCGGCGCGCAAGATCGCCTACCAGTGGGCCGAACAGGTCGAAACCGAATTCGGCATGGACTGCACCTACGAAGAGGGGCCCAGCGTGGACGAGGTCACGTTCAAGCGCTCGGGCGTCAGCGGCACGCTCAAGGTGACCCCGCACACCTTCGAGCTGGACGCGAAACTGGGTTTTCTGCTCGGCGTGTTCCGCGACCGGATCGAGCGCGAGATTGTCCAGAACCTCGACACGCTGCTGGCGAAAAAACCCGCAGCACCGCGCAAAAAGGCCGTCAAGAAGGCCTGAGTACGCCCCCACGCTGGCCACTGCGTGTGCTGCGCTGGACAGGCCGATGCGAGACGCATCGTCTCTTCCGCCCGTCCAGGCCTGCGCGGGCAGGCCCGGAGCCGCGGGCGTCAGCCCCGGGGGGGCTGGCTTGGGGCGGCCCGGCGCGGCGGCCGTCGCGCGCCGGTGAGCCCGCCCGGCGGGCATCGCCAAACGCGAGGTCCTTCCCCGGAAAACGCCAATGGACGAGCAGGCCGTGAGCACGGCACACTGCGG
>JAABRA010000324.1 GCA_011391155.1 Burkholderiales bacterium | reverse complement strand
CCCTCAAAGCGGCCCGCAACAATGTCGGGGTAGTCATAAATCATGCCGATGGCCTCGCCCGGCTCGTCGACGCCGGCGAGTTGCATGAAGCCGTTGGCGTCACGCGGGTGGCTTTCGGTTTCAATGTCGTAGCGCACCAGGCGCAGATTGGTCTTGTCCCAGAACGGCACACGGCCGCAGGAACCAATGCGGTTGTCCAGGTTGATGGTGCTGGTATTGGCCTCGGTCGAACCCCAGCCCTCAAATACCTGGGTCTCGCCAAAGCGCGCCACCCATTGGTTCCAGACCTCGGGGGTCATGCCGGTGCCGGCCATTTTGCGCAGGCTGTGGTTTTTGTCATCGGGGCTTGGCGGCGCACTGAGCAAAAAGCGGCATATTTCGCCTACATACTGGCACATGGTGACGCCATGGCGGCGCACGTCGCCCCAGAACTCGCGCCGGCTGAACTTGCGCCGCACCGCCAGACTGGCACCGGCTGCCAGCGCCGTCGCGGTGGCCGACATGGAGGCCGCGCCGTGGTACAGCGGCAAAAAGCAGTAAATGCAGTCTTGCGGCGTGACCTCCCAGACCTCTTTCATGCTGGCACCGGCCATCAGCCAGCGCGCATGGCTGATGACGGCCGCCTTGGGCAGGCCGGTGGTGCCCGAGGTAAAGACGTACTGGGCGGTATCACCCGCCACCAGACCGGCGCGCCAGGCCGGCGGCGGATTGGCGCGCGGCGCGGCCTGCACCAGCTCGGCCAGATCAAGCGCGCACAGGGCGCGCTGCGCGGGTGGGGCCGGATGCTCGGCGTCAGGCCAAAGCCAGCAGCGCAGGTCGGCGGGCAAATCCGGGGTGGCAGCAAAATGGGGCAGGCACTCCTCGCCAACAATCACCGTTTTGGCCCCCAGCACGTCAAGCGCATGGGTCAGCACTTTGCCGCTGACATGGGTATTGATAAACGCCACCACGGCGCCAAGCTTGCTCAAGCCCATCCAGGCAAAGAAAAATGCCGGCCGGTTTTCCATCGCCAGGGCCACGGTGTCACCCCGGCGCACACCCAGTGCCTGCGCCGCATGGGCGACCTGGTTGATGGCTTCATTGAACTGGCGGTAGTTCCACTGCTGGTCACCATAGTAAATGCAGGGGCGCTCAGCAAACTGCAGCGCACACGCCTCAACCCGCTCGGCCGTGGTATCGGTTTGCGAGGCCCGAAAGGCCATGCTCACCGCCGTGCGGCGGTCGAGCTTGGCCTGTGTCACTTCACGCGGTACGGTATTTATTGCTGTCACGCGATCTCCTTTTTTAACGGCTTCAATGTCAGCGCACCGGGCGCGGCATGCCCAGGCCAAACTGCGCAATCAACTCGCGCTGGATTTCATTGGTGCCGCCGCCAAAGGTGTTGATGGCGGCCGAACGCAGCTCGTATTCCAGCTCGCCCATCAAAAAGGCAGCGCTGGAGCCGTCACGCACCAGGGCGCTCGGCCCCACGATGTCCATCAAGCGGCGCAAGATGTCGACCATGCCTTCGGAGCCATAGACCTTGGTGGCAGAGGCCAGCGCCACGTCCATGCTGCCGGCTTCCAGGCCGGCCGCAATGCGGAAATTGATCAGGCGCATGGCCTCCATGCGGGCATAACATTCGGCCAGCGCGCGCCGCACCCAGGCCTGATCAACCGCGCGGCGGCCCTGCTCGTCACGCGCCTTGGCCCACAGCAAGACCTTGCGAAACGGCCCAAACACCTTGTCAGCCCAGGAGCCCAGACCCAGGCGCTCGTGGTTGAGCTGGGCGGTAATCAGCTTCCAGCCACCGTGCAATTCACCCACCAGCCGGTCGGCGGGCACCTCGACGTTGTCGTAATAGGTGGCCGAGGTGTAGTTGCCCACGGTCTGGATCAGCGTGTGCGACAGGCCGGGTGCATCGGTGTCGAGAATCAGCAGCGAGATGCCCTTGTGACGCGGCAGGTCGGGGCTGGTGCGGGCGGCCAGCCAGACATGGTCGGCGGCCTCGATGCCCGAGGTCCAGAGCTTGGCGCCATTGACGATGAAGCGGCCGGTGGCCAGGTCGCCCTCCAGACGCGCCTGGGTTTTCAGGGTGGCCAGGTCGGAGCCGGCTTGCTGTTCGGAATAACCAATCGCAAAAATCGTCTCGCCCAGCGCCATGCCGGGCAGGTAGCGCTCTTTTTGCGCTGCGGTACCAAACTCCATCAAGGCCGGGCCGACCGTGCTGATGGTCACAAAGGGCAGCGGCGCCCCGGCGATGTTGGCTTCTTCAAAAAA
>JAABRA010000323.1 GCA_011391155.1 Burkholderiales bacterium | reverse complement strand
GCTGCGGCTCAATCCCTCGCGCTGACAGAACGCTTCGACCGTCAGCCCGGCACTGTCGAAGCGCTTGAACAGGTCGCGCCAGGCGCGCTCGTTCAACCGCCGCCGCTTGTTGACCTGATTGCCGGTGATGCCGCCGCCTGCTTCCATGTCCAATGCTCCTCGTTCCGTTTGGATGAGGGCATTGTTCGGATCGACATGCCGACGGGGAAGAACGCCGCAGGCTTACCGCTTACGGCCGGTGCGGAGGCCAGGGCCGTGTGCATCGGCAAGCGCCCCGGGCCCGCCAAGCCCGCTGGATCGGACCGTCCGAGTACGTCACCCAGCACGGCCCGAACGAAGTCGGAGGGCGAGACGCCGCGCGCCCTCGCCCGCTCCAAGAGCGCTGCCTTCAACCCGCGCAGATCTACGCTGATTCGATCACGTGACGAGGGCGCCATAACCGAGCCTCCTGACATGCCGTGCGTGTCAGACACCGGCGCCACCGCGCCTATCTGTGCACTCACCTACGCATTCAGTATTGGCCTTGACCCAGGCCTTGCCGGCGCTGGATTCGGGTCGAAATCGTGCACGGCATCGGTTGCGCGATCGGCACAGGGCCCGGTACCCTGCCCCCTGGAGCCTGCCGGGCTCGCAGTCCTCGGTGGCAGGCGCGCTGGCTGCGCAGGATGAGCCGGGGCCCTTTGTATAACGCGCTATACAGGTCGCCCGATGGTCCTGTCTGGCACCACCACCTCGTGCGCCTCAGCGCCAGGAGTCCTGGTTTTTGGGCAGTGACCCGGCCGGGTCGTAGACCTGCATCATGTCGTCCGCGGTCAACTGCCCGTTGAAGACGACGAGGTTTGTGCCGCCCGCGGCCAAGGTCGATGCGAACAAGATGCCCTTGGCACCCGCTGCGAGCGCTTCGTCAGCAAGCACCCAGCTCGGTGGCTCCACGCGCTGGTTGAACCACAGTTCGCGCCAGTCGCAGAGGAACTCCTCCCACAGGTCGTGCCATCGGGCAGCGTCGTAGCCGGCGCGGAAGTCGACCACAGGCGCCAGTTGGACGGTGTAGCTCACCAGAGTTCCGGGTGGCATCAGCGGCGAAAGCTGTTGGTACTCGCGCACGGCGGTCTCGGGTTCCAGGGCGAGATAGAGGGCTCAAACCCCGGGCCGATTGGCGCGCCCTCCATGTGCCGCCGCACCTGCACCACTGGTCGGCGCCGTGGCCCACCGCGGCGTATGCATGCGATACGCCGTGACCGGGCCCAGCTCGGTCAGGATCATCCCGCCGCGCCGGCCTCGATGGACGCCACATACCGCAGCAGGTCATCGGTCCGCCCTTCCGAAACCAGGCGCTCGGCGGTCTTGTAGCCGAACACGGACAGCGGCTCGTTGCGGTACCAGAACAGCGCCTTGTTCAGATCGCCGTTCAGGTCGGTCGCGGCCTTGATGACGCGCAGCGCTTCGCGCAGGAAGTCCTGAACACCGCGGGAGCCTGGCGCGCGGCTGATCGTGTTGCGATGCACGTGCGCCTGCTCGGCCAGCGTCTGCAGGTCGATGTGCATGGCCTGGCTGAAGCGCTTCGGCGAAAGCACCGGGGCGGGCGTGTCGGCCTCGCGCAGGAACTCGACGAAGTGCTGGAAGGTACCGCCCAGCACGGGCGCCTCAACAACGGCAGCATCGGTCACGACCACACCTCGCTTCAGCAGTGCACTTTTGATGCACTATTTGAGCACACTTCAAGCAGCATGGCAATGTGACTCCACAGCGAGCCTTGTCTGGCCGTGCCGGTGGCGGCGTGTATAGCGCGTTATACAAAGCGTCCCGGTTCGGGCGGCGATCAACCTGCAGGAATCGCCAGGACTTCGAGTCGGAGACAGGCGATCGAACTGGCGGCCACGTTCCAGCGCTTCGCAGATTCGACAGCGCTGACCGCCACGCAGTCCACGCCTTCGACCTTGGCATCGAGGAGAACGCGAACCTGGACACCATCGACTTCACCCAGCAGTGCCACGGCACGCGCCGGAGGCTGGCTGAACTCGCCCCTGGGGGTCGGTGATGACGGAGCGAGCAAGTCAGAGCGCGCGCTGGCATGGCGTGACTGGGAGGCCAACAGGCCAGGCTGCGCGGCCGGATCCAGCTGGACGGGAACAGGCGGCGGACGTGGTTCAGCCTGCGCCACGGGGGCCAGCCGCTCCTTGAACGCCTGCACATCTGCCCGCAAGACATGCGCCCTGCCCTCGATCCATTGCGTGACGGCCTCGGGCTGCTGCTCGTGCAGCTTGCGCAACTCGT
>JAABRA010000322.1 GCA_011391155.1 Burkholderiales bacterium | reverse complement strand
AGGCGCGCCGCGACATTGACGGCATCGCCCCAGACGTCGAACCAGAGCCTGCCTTCGTGGGCTGTCGCCTGTCCCTCCCCCGCAGGGTTCGCTGCGCCCGCCTCTTCTGCCGTCGTGTTGATGACCCCGATGAAGGCGGATCCCAGGGTAATTCCGATCCGGGCCGGCCACAGCACCTTGGATACGCCCGCATACGGTTCTTGTGGCACCTCGCCCAGGCATGGCAAGGCCTGCCGGAAATCGACCATGGCCAGCACCGCATTGATCACCGACTGATGTATCAGGCCAGGATCGTCGTTCCACAGCCCGGCGAGCGCGATGCGCGAGTCTCCCTGCGCGCGCAGTGGCTCGACCTGGACCTTGAGGCACGCCGCATCAAAACGGGTGAAAAACTTGCGCAACTCGTCGACGATCCGCCCCGGCTGCAGTTTCGTGCAGGTTTCCGAAAAGCCGACCGCATCGCAGGCGATGACGCACACGGTTCGCATTGTCGGGGTGAACCGCCCGAACTGCTGATACTCCTCGGCGACCGGACGGGTCAGCGCGCTGGACAGGGCATTCAGCAACTGCTGGCCGCGGCGTTCCGCTTCGAGCTTCTGCCGCACGGATTCGGCCTGCTGGGCCTCGATGATCCGTTTCTGCTGTTCGAGCTGGCGGGTGCGGTGTGCAAGACGCAGATCAACCAGCCGCTTGGCCTTGAAGTCCCGCCAATGCCACTGATTGATCAGGATGCCGAACACACCGAACGCGAGCGGGGTGGTCGAATGAGCAACATAGGACGTGTAGAACGCCGGGCCAGCCTGTGGGTAGAAGTTGAAGGCAACGAGCATGGGGATCAGCATGGCGGCCGCGAGCAAGGCCATCAGGGCGCGCAGCGACAGCGGCACCAGGGACAGAGTCATCAGCAGCGCCAGGCTGTAGCTGGTGTAATGAACCTGGTGCTGGCCAAAGGTCAGGCCCACCTGCAAGCCCTCGCACAGCAGTATGCCAGTGGAAGAGCGCACCAGTATCTGCCGGGCTCGCGCGATGGAAATCTGCCTGGTTGGGGTCAGAATCAGATACAGGCAGGACACGATCCCGAGCGCGAATGTCGCGCCGACCAGCACTTTTGCCCCTGCCACCGGATCCTGGGGGTACATCACGGCGCCCATCGCGGCATAATCATTAAGCGCGAGTTCCTGCTGGTATCGCCAGGCGATCAGCCACAGCGGAATGGCCGCCGCGCTGATCCATTTAAACCGGCAGATGCCGAGCGATAGATGGCTGGCCAAGTACTTCGGCTTGCCGATCACGGTACCGACCAGGCAGCTGGTCAGCCATGTCCAGTTTCCTATTTGCATGATTGCCCTGTTCTGCGCATTCGGCAGGACCCACCCACGCCATGCGCCGCCTTGGTTCGACTCACCCCACTTGCACCGCAAAGATAGCTCGACTGCACAGCAGCCTCGCGCAACTGTCTTCACGGACTGGCCCCGAACAGGTCCCTCCAAGGAGAGGCTGGCCGGGACGAGTTTGTAAATATAGGCCGTTTAGCCGAATCCACCGAGCACCGGGATCATTTTCCAACGGCGACCCGGCTGAGCGTCCGATTGCAGCAGACCGCGGGAGCCGCCACGCTGCGGTCGTTGATATTGATTGCTGGATGAGGTCACTGAGTCAGCCAGATTGATCGGTGGCGGGCGCAGCGTTGCTGATTGGAGGGGGTCGATGCAGGTCGATGTGCCGGCCATGCAATCCAGGCGAAGCCTCATGCAATTAACAGCCCAACCCGCCACAGCGGATTCCCGCACGCGCCTGTCAGCGCATGCGCGGCTTGCGCGTGTGCTTGTCGGGCACCCCGCGAAGCTGGCGGCGTGGGCTCGGTGCCATTTCGGCCCATTCGAGCACGCGCGCGACCAGATCGTCTTCGAGTTCCATCTTTTGGCCGCGCCGCAATTGCGGCGGCAGCGCAATCGGACCGAAGCGGACGCGGGTCAGCCGCGACACAGTCAAGCCGAAATGCTCGAACAGGCGCCGCACTTCGCGCTTGCGGCCCTCCTTGATGATGACGCGATACCACTTGTTGACGCCTTCGCCGCCGCCGGCAAAACAGCTTTGCACGTGTGCCGGGCCGTCGTCGAGTTCCACCCCGGCGATCAGCTGCGCAATCATGTCTTCGGTCAACTCGCCCAATACCCGCACTGCGTATTCGCGTTCGACTTCAAAGCGCGGGTGCATCAGGTTGTTGGCCAGTTCGCCATTGGTGGTAAAAATCATCAGGCCGTCGGTGTTGTAAT
>JAABRA010000321.1 GCA_011391155.1 Burkholderiales bacterium | reverse complement strand
TGGCGCGAGGCTGGGCGAGGTGTCGCTGATCGAGCTGCCAGCGGACGCTACCGGGCGCCATGTGGCCTACCGAACGCCGCTCAGCAACGAGGCGTTTCCGGTGCAGGGTACCTGGCGCTACGTGGTTGATGTCGATGGGCGCCATTTCAGGTTGGCCGATATCGTGAATCAACAAGAGCATGCACAACCGCTGTTTCAAGGCGGCATGCGGGGTTTCTATGCCGCTGCTTCGGAGTTGACCGGCGTCAAGTCCGACGACGCTTCCCTCGTCTGGATTCGCTCCATGAGCTGGCCGCAGGGTGACAGGGCGGGGCAGGGCACCGGGCCGCTGCAGGTGCGCACACTCGGCGTGCGCGACCAAAGTGATCGTGTGGACGTGGTGTCCGACAGCGGTCCGCAGTTCATTTGCGGTGCGAGGGGCGCCACCGATGGCGGTGTGTACACCTTGCCCATGATCTCGGTGGACGGGCTGGAGTTTTCGGCGATCCCCATCAATCCGCGTGTGGGGCAGCCCAGCATGCGGGTCTACGGCTTGGCCAACGCCGCACTCGCCGCAACCCACCCCTGCGATCTGCGCCTGGACCTGCAAGCCGCGCCCGGCAAGGCGGTGTTTGGCTTTGCAGGGCCCCGGCCGGCCATGTTGACCTACACCGACAACGCCAGCGTGTACTTCGTGGACCGGCACCCTGCGTTGCACGACCAGGTGTTCCGCATCGAAGACATGAAAACCCAGGTGCTGGCCAGCGCGTTTCCGGGCCTGACCCGCGACGGGCGCATCGTGTTTGGGGCCAGTTGGAAGGAATGCCCATCCCGTGGCGCTTGCGTGGACCGTGCGGGATATGTGGTGGCCGACCCGTACCAAAATCCCGACTACCGCCAGCAGCTCCAACGCTTGGGGCTCGCGCCCGACAAAGCCTGCATCACGCGGCGCGATGTCCTGCAAGAGAGGCAGCACTTTGCGGCGCAACACGGGCTCAAGCCCTGAAGCCGTGGGAAAATTCGAGTGATGAACCCTCTCAATGCCGATCCGGCCGAACTGGCCAAGTTTTCCGATCTCGCCCACCGCTGGTGGGATCCTGAGAGCGAGTTCCGTCCCTTGCATCAGATCAACCCGTTGCGGCTGGCCTGGATCGAGGGTTTGGCACTGCTCCCGGGTCAGCGGGTGTTGGATGTGGGATGTGGCGGTGGCATTTTGTCGGATTCAATGGCCCGCAAAGGCGCCGACGTGACCGGCATCGACCTTTCCAGCAAGGCCCTCAAAGTGGCGCAGTTGCACGCGCTGGAGGCCGGCACCACCCAGGTCAGCTACCGCGAAATCAGCGCCGAAGCGATGGCGCAGGAACAGCCAGCGTCGTTCGACGTGGTCACCTGCATGGAGATGCTGGAGCACGTGCCCGACCCCGCTTCTGTGGTGCGCGCCTGCGCCACGTTGGTGAAACCCGGTGGGTGGGTGTTCTTCTCGACCATCAATCGCAACCCCAAGTCGTTTTTGTTCGCCATCGTCGGCGCGGAATACTTGCTGCAGATGCTGCCCAAAGGCACCCACGAATACGCCAAGATGATCCGGCCCAGCGAGCTGGCGCGCTACTGCCGCGCGGCCGACCTGAATGTGGAACACACGCGAGGCATGGAATACAACCCGCTTACAAAGCGCTATTGGCTGAGCGACGACACCAGCGTCAACTACATGTTCGCCACGCGTCGGCCATGAGCGTGGTGTTTCGTGGCATACGGGCCGTGTTGTTCGATCTGGACGGTACCTTGATCGACAGCGCGCCCGACCTCGGATCCGCCGCCAACGCGATGCTGCTGCGTCGTGGGCGAGAGGCGATTCCGCTGGACCGGTACCGCGCCCTGGCGGGGTCGGGTGCAAGGGGCATGTTGCGTGTGGCCTTTGAAACCGATCCCAGCCAAAAAGACTTCGAACCACTCAAGCAAGAGTTTTTCGCCGAATACCAGGCGTGCCTCACCGCCAGAACCCAGGCCTTTCTCGGCGTCAGCGAGATGCTTGAATCGCTAGGCTGCGCTGGAGTAACCTGGGGAGTGGTCACCAACAAAGGTGAGCGTTTCACCCTCCCGTTGACCCGTGCCATGGGTCTGTTTGACACCGCTGCCACGGTGATCAGTGGCGACACGACCCCGCACGCCAAGCCCCACCCCGAGCCCTTGCTTGAAGCAGCCCGGAGACTGACGCTGCCACCAGGCGCATGCCTCTATGTCGGCGACGACCTGCGTGACATCCAGGCCGGTCGGGCGGCGGGCATGAAAACGGTGGCCGC
>JAABRA010000320.1 GCA_011391155.1 Burkholderiales bacterium | reverse complement strand
ATTCTCAGGGACTCGGCGGCGCGCTGGGCGTGCAGGCTGTGACCGGGGCATCGGCGGCTGAAGGTTCACCCATGGGGAGGCAAAATGACTATTGACGACGATAGGCCCGATTTGCCCAGCGCTGAAGAGGCTTTGGCCCGGCTCATGGCGGGCAATGGGCGCTTTGTGCGCGGCGAGCCAACGATCTCACACCCGCCCCGCGAGGTCCTGGCCAACCTTGCCAGAGGCCAGCGGCCCTTCGCAACCATCCTGGGCTGCAGCGATTCGCGGGTGCCGCCGGAGCTGCTTTTCGACGCCGCGTTTGGCGAACTCTTCATTATTCGTGTGGCCGGCAACGTGATGTCGCCGTCGGTGGCGGGAAGCATCCAGTACGCGGGAACGCATCTCGGGACCCAGCTTTTCATGGTGCTCGGGCATGAAGGCTGCGGCGCCGTGCAGGCGGCACTGGCGGCCAAGTTCGAGGGCAAGCAGGAGCGATCGCGCATCCAGACCCTGCTTCAGGACATCCTGCCAGGGCTTGACGACATTGATCCACAGCTTGCGCCGCGCCTGCAGATGAACTGCGCGGTCGAGGCCAACGTTCGCTGGACCCTGCGCCAGATGATCGAGTCGCCCGAGGGCCGTGAGCGGATGGCCGAGGGGCAGATTCAAATCGTGGGCGCTGTTTGCGAGATCACGACCGGCCAGGTTCGCCTGCTCGCTTAGGGCGGGTCAGGTCAAACCATGAATCCCCTGATTCCGATGCAATGGGTGGGCCTGATCGCCTTGCCCACCTTGTTCACCGTGATGTTCGCGATCGGACTGATGCTCGGCCCCGCGCAGGTGGCGGCGGCCATGACGCGGCGAACCATCCTGCTGGCGGTGCTGTTTGCCGCCGTGGTGCCTTTGCCGGTGGTGACGGTCGTGGCCGTGGAAGTGTTCAATCTTCGCGGTCCGATCGGCGTTGGACTGCTGCTCATGGCAATCTCGCCGGGGGCGCCGTTTGCGCTGCGGCGGGCCATCGACGCGGGCGGCCACCGCGACTTTGCGCCCGCCCTGCACATTGCCATCGTGGCCTTGGCGGTGGTGACCGTGCCGTTATCGGTGGCCATCCTTGATGCGCTGTTTTCGGCAGACTTCCAGGTCACCTACCTGCAGATTGCCAAGCAGGTGTTTTTCGTGCAGCTTCTGCCGCTGTTGCTGGGCGCGCTGCTGCGCTATCTGAAGCCCGACCTCGCAACCTGGCTGGAGCCGCGTGCGGCGCGCCTGGGCAACCGCTTGGTCGCGGTGTTTACCGTGATCCTGCTGATCGACATCGTGCCCATTGTCGCCAGCATCGGTTATGTGCCCACGCTGGCCGGGGCCGGCATGGCGATCTTCGCGCTGGCCATCGGCGGCCTGTTTGCCGGCCATGACGCCGAGGCGCGGCCGGCGGCCGCCATTGCCGTGGCGATGCGCAATCCCGGGCTTGCGCTGGTGATTGCCGAGGCCAACCACGCGCCGCCAGCGGTGACGGCGGTGGTTCTGGGCTATACCGTTGGCGTCGCTCTGGTGGTGTCCGTTTTCCTGGGGTGGAAGCGGCGCCAGATGCGCGCGATCGGCCTGTGATGCAGGCCCGGGACGGGACGGCGTTGACGAAGCGGCATGGCCTGAATCTGGCAAGTGGAATTTGCTTGACGACGGACAAGAAATGATCAACGGGCGCCCTGTGGTCCTTGTGCGGACCGTCCGGGTGTGTAGCATTCAGAACGGGTAAAAAAGGAGAAGATTGATGACACTGAAATCAAAATGGCTTTGTGCCCTCATAGTGCCCCTGAGCCTGACGGCCGGGGCCGCCGATGAGCCGGCAACCGTGCCCGATGTCAACCCGCGCGTGGTTGCCAAACTGGTCGAGATGGGTGAATACCTGCGCGGCTTGCCCAGGTTTCAGGTGGATGCCCAACTGTCCCAGGACGTCATCGTCGGGACTGGCCAGAAAATCAAGGCGCTGGGCACCAGCCGGCTGGTGATTGACGGCAAGACTCGCCTGCGCGCCGACCTGACGACGGACAGCCTGTCCCGCTCGTTCTACTACGACGGCAAGAAGTTCACCCAGTATTCACCGACCTTGAAATTCTTCACCACGGTGGATGCACCGGCTACCGTGCTGGATACCGTGCACGCTGTCGAGAAGCACTACGGCCTTCAGCTGCCGATGGAAGACCTGATCCGGTTCGGACTCGATGCGGCACAGGTCAAGGCACTGACGGTGGCTGCCTACGTGGGGCCATCCATTGTGAATGGCAAGCTGTGTGACCATCTCG
>JAABRA010000330.1 GCA_011391155.1 Burkholderiales bacterium | reverse complement strand
GTCATGGTGAATCTCCAGTGAAAATGGTGTGGGGGTTGAGGGGGACCGGTTGGTGAGAAGCCCCACACCGGACTTCTGCTTTGGCTTCAACGCAATGGTAGGAGGGCCTCAAGACCGGGTCTGTGCGGCACCGCACGGATCTCAAACCCAAGGCAGCGGGATCACGAAGCAGGTGTCTTGTGCCAGCGCCGGCCATGCCAGTGACTGGCCCGGCGACAGTAGCTGTGCGCCCCAGTGCGCGGTCGCCGCCAGCGCGGCCTGCGGTTCGGCGCGGATCAGGATGAAGCGCATCGTCCGGCCGGCGCGGCGCAAGGTCATTTCAGCCTGCTGCCAGTGGGAGGGCAGGCACGGGGCGAGGGACAGCTCCGTTGCGCCCTGCCGCAAACCGAAAATGGATTCGACGGCGGCCCGGTGCATCCACGCGGCGGCTCCCGTGTACCAGCTCCAGCCGCCGCGCCCTGCGTATGGCGGCTGGGTGTAGACGTCGCCGGCCATGACGTACGGCTCCAGGCCGTAGACGGGGCCCTGCGTGGGGTGGCTGGCGCGATGGGCCGGGCTGAGCCAGGTGAAGTAGCGGTAGGCAAGATCGCCGCGTGCGCCGGCTTGCGGGTGACGCCGTGCATATTCGGCCTGCGCCATCAACGCCCAGATGCCGGCGTGGGAATACTGACCGCCGTTTTCGCGCACGCCCGCCGGGTAGGCCTGGATGTAGCCCGCGCTGGGAACGGCATGGGCAAAAGGTGGATCGAGCAGCTTGATCAGCCCTGCGGCGGGGTCCGCCAGACGCGCGTCCATGGCGGCCAGGGCCAGTGGCTGCAGTTCGGGCGCTGCCGCCCCTGAAAGAACCGCCCAGGCTTGCGCGATCAGGTCGATCTGGCATTCCGCATTGCTGTGCGAACCCAGTGGCTGCCCGTTGTCGAAATACGCCCGTTTGAACCATTGCCCGTCCCAGGCCGGTCCATTCAATGCCGCGGTCCAGCTGCGGGCCGCGTTCTCCCAGCGCGCCACGCGCACCGCATCGCCGCGCTCGCGGGCCAGCGGCGAAAAGTCAGCCACCAGCTTGCACAGGAACCAGCCCAGCCAGACGGATTCGCCGCGCCCCTCGATGCCGACACGGTTCATGCCGTCGTTCCAGTCGCCGCTGCCGATTAGCGGCAGGCCGTGCGCGCCCACGCGCAGGCTGCGATCGATCGCCCGCGCGGCGTGCTCGTAGACCGAGGCCTGCTGGGTGCTGGTGCCCGGCACGTAGTAGGCGTCCTCAGAACCCTCAGGAATGGCCGCACCTTCGATGAACGGCACGCCTTGATCCAGCAGGCTGGTGTCGCCGGTTGCGCTGATGTAGTGCGCGCAGGCGTGCGGCAACCACAGCAGGTCATCCGAAAAATGCGTGCGCACCCCGGCTCCCAGCGGTGCATGCCACCAGTGCTGCACGTCGCCCTCGGCGAACTGGCGTGACGCGCACAGCACGATCTGCTCACGCAGCATCGCCGGTGCCGCCCAGGCCAGTGCCAGGGTGTCCTGCAACTGGTCGCGAAAGCCGGTGGCGCCGCCGGCCTGGTAGAAGCCGGCCTTGGCCCACAGGCGGCAGGAAATGGTCTGGTAGAGCAGCCAGCGGTTCACCAGGGCGTCGAACAAGGGATCGGGCGTTTGGATGGTGGTCGCGCCCAGGAGCGTGTCCCAGGTGGCGCGCGCCGCCTGCAGGCGCTGATCGGCGGAGGTGGCGGCGGCCTGTGTGGCAAGCTGCCTTGCCGCGTCGGGGCTTTCGGCATAGCCGAGCAGGAACACCCGCTCCGCGGACTCGCCCGCACCCAGGTCCACGCGCAGGGACAGTGCCGCACAGGGGTCGAGTCCGCTGCCGCTGCCCCGGTCAAAGTGGGCCGGAAGCACCATTCGGCCGCGCGCATCAAAGCACTCTCGCCGGTCGCAGGTCCAGTCCTCGGCCTCACTGGCGTTGCCGGCGTGCGCGAAGAAGGCCGTGCCATTGCCAAACCCCGCCGCGGCTTCAAGCTGCGTGCAGAGCAGTGCGGTGAGCTTGCGCGCCTGAACCGCGTCCGGGTCGAAGGCGGACCCGTGCCGGGTCGGCGGGCGCAGGCTGAACAGGGCCGTGTGAACGGTGCTGCGATCCACCCGGCTCGCCCCCATCATCCATTCGACGATGCCGACGACGCGCAGATGCAGCGACTTGTGGCCGCGATTGACGAGGCGCACCTGGACCTGCTTGACCGAAGTCAGGGCGTCCACGCACCACGTCGCCGTGACTTCCAGGTTTCTGTTCCAGTGGCTGATGACGGTATAGCCCTGGCCGTGCGAAACCGTGTAGCGGGCTTTTTCGTCGGCGCTGGCAGACGGGGAAACACTCCAGACCTCCCGGGTCCGGAGATCCTGCAGCAGGAAGCTTTCCGGGGCCGGGTCTGTCACCGGATCATTCGACCAGGCCGTCAACTGGTTCAGGCGGCTGTTGATCGCCCAGGTGAAGCCGGCTCCGGCCTCGGATACCTGTGTGCCGAAGCTGGCGTTGGACAACACGTTGATCCAGGGACGTGCGGGCCGCATTCGGGCGCCGGCGGCGAAGCGGAATTCCCCCGACACGGGATCAAAATCACCGCGCGGCGTCGATGCGGCATCCGGATTCCAGGCGACCAGCCCGACAGCCGTAGCCGGGATGTCCTGCCTTTCTTCGAAGGCCCGCTCATGCCGGTCGCTCCATTCCTGCACGTGGTGCGCCAGGGGCCGCCCGTCCGCGTTGAAATGCACGCGCGCCAGGCGCTCCAGTGTGAACATCTCATCGGCTGATACCTCACTCGCCCGCAGCACATGAAAACCGGGGGTGGCCAGACCCTGCTGTGCGTCCTGGGCGGCCCTGTGGCGATCACGCAAGGCGGTGATCTCGCGGTCCAGCGCCATGTGATAAGACGCGGGCTCGGCATTGACCACGACCAGGTCGCAGGCCACACGGCTCCACGACCAAAGGCTCAGGCCATCGGCGAGGGAGCGAACCAGGCTCAGGCCCTGCGGAACCGCGATCGACACCAGAATGATCGGGCGATCGCCCGGGATGCCGGTGCGCCAGAGAAGCCGGCGGTCGCAGACGCCGGGCGGCGCCTGCACCGGGCGGGTCGGACCGGCGCGCGGGCGGGTGAGGCTCAGCAGCAGTGCCGTGGTCAGCAGCTGGATCGCCGAGAAGTTCTGCGGGCTGATGGCCAGGTTGCGCAGGCGGATGCCCGTCAGGGTGGCTGACATCAGCGAGGCGCGCTGCACATGGCTGGGCTGACGGTACTTGTCGATCACCGCCTGCAGGGTGTACTCATGGACCGACGCGGTGGTTGCAAACGTCAAGCGGGCTTTTGAGTGGGCAGCGATGCGCAGACGCACCGAAATCGCGCTGACCGGATCAAGGCCGGTGCCCAGCGGGACGCCCTGCGGGGCAGGGTCGCTGTCCGGCGCACGAGTGGACGAAAGGGGTGGGGTGGCGAAGGCGGCCCGGGGCCGGCTGACGTCCTGGTTGCGACCTGACCAGGACTGCCGGTCGGTCTGGACCCGGACACTGACCACGTGTCGATCGGTTCCGGCAAGGAAGTGCGCAGCCACCAGGCCTTGCTCGGTCTCCAGGCGGGGCGTGCGTTTGAACAGCAATGCCTGATCTTCGGGCTGCCAGCTGGCCTGAATGAACAGACTGCTGAAAGCCGGATGATTTTCATCGGCTCGCGGATCGGCCAGAGATACGTCGAAGGCCGATATCAGATCGATCTCCAGCACGTGATCGCCGAGATTGCGCAACTCGACCTGCCGGAACTCGATGTCGTCCTCCGGACTCACCCACACCGTGGTCTGGACCTGGAGGTCCGGCCAGCTGGCCTCGAAGCTGGCCCGGTCGGCATGGAAGGTGCTTTGGTAATTCGCCGCTGGGTCGGGAGCCGGGTGCTGGGTGGTGGAGACCGGCGGCTGATGCGGGTAACGTTGCAGGTAGAAGAAGCTGCCATGGGCATCGCGCAGTCCGTCATCCCGCCAGCGATTGATTCCTGTTTCACCCAGGCGGCTGCAGCCGGCACCGTTGGCCCGCAGCGACACGCTGTAGCGACCGTTCGTCAACATCAACGTCGGCCCGATCGCGGTCGAGCCGGGCAGCACCACGCTCAGGAACCTGCCGGCAGGACGTCGCCCTGACGGCAGCACGGCAGGTGCTGCCGGTGCGGCATACAGCATCGACACCTCGCGCGGCGAGCGCTCGTGCAGCAGGGACGCCACGGCCTGGACGTGCGCGTCGGCCATGCCCCAGCGCTGCGCAACGCCGTCCAGCAGCACATTGGCCAGCGAGACGATGCTCATGCCGTGGTGATGTGCCATGAAGGTGCACACCGGGGTGAAGCGCTCCGCACCCGACTGCCGCGAGGGTGTGAAGTCGAGCGCCTCGATGAAACCGTAACGCGCGCGAGCCCCCAGGCGCTCCAGCGTCGCGAAGTTTTCCGACGCGCGCAGGGGGGAGATCTGCGCCGCCAACGCAGTCGCGTACGGGGCGATGACCAGCTCGTCAGCCGGTGTACGGCGCAGCGCCAGGCGCGGCACACCCTGGGGCGCATATTGGTAGGCGAGCGTGTGGTCACGTCCGGCGTAGGCGGATTCGGAGATGCCCCAGGGAACCTCCAGCGCGCCAGCGAAGGCGATCTGATCCTGCAACGCAGTCCGGCAGGCCTCGTGCAATACGCTACCGTGCGGCTCGTCGAGGATCAGGCCCGGCATGAGGTACTCGAACATCGAGCCCGACCACGAACGCAGTCCGATGTCCGCGCCGCGGACGAAGTACAGGCGACCGAGCGCGCTCCAGTGACGAACCGGTACATCGCCCCGGGCAATGGCCAGCAGGCTGGTCAAGCGCGACTCCGAAGCCAGCAGGTCATAGAAGCCTGCGTCCCGCTGCTGTTCTGCGACGCGATAGCCGATGTGGAAAAGGTGCCGCTTGCGGCCGTACAGGAAGCCAAAGTCCGCCTCCCAGGCGAGCGCCGTGAAATCGGCGGACAGCTGTTCCAGTCGGCCCACAATCTCCTCGGTGCCTGTGGAGTGAGGTGTCCAGTCGGCTTGCGCGTCCAGCCACGCGGATCGGAGCGTCTGGAGGTGGTCGCGCAGCAGCCATTCAAACTCCTCGCCGGGCTTCGACGGTCCTGAAATGGCCGCTTCTGGCGCTGCGGGGTAGAGCAGGACCAGCTCTTGCTCCGCGTCGTTCAGCATCTGCTGCAAGGCATGGGTGTCCTCGTGGCACTGCTCCAGCGGATTCTTCAGGGAAAGCAGTTGCGCGATCGGGCCGTCGACCCGGTGCACGGCTTTCCGGGCCAGAAAAGGCGCCAGTCGCCGTGTGGACGCCAGCAGTGCTCGCTCGGCCGGCCTGCTGTCATGCGGCGCCAGGGACAACTCCCGGCAGGCCTGGGCCACCGACAACAGATGGCCGGTGAGGTTGCCACTGTCGACCGTGGACACATACAGGGGCAGCAGCGCGGCGCAGGTCTGGGTGTCGTACCAGTTCAGGAAGTGGCCGCGATGGCGTTGCAGCCTGTGCAAAGTCGCGAGCGTGGCCTCCATTCGCGCCATCAGCTCCTGGGTGCCGATCCAGCCGAACTGTCGGGCACACGCCACGCTCAGCAGATACAGGCCGATGTTCGTGGGTGAGGTCCGGTGCGCAACCGTCTCGTGGGGCAGGGTCTGCAGATTGTCGGGTGGCAGATGGTTGTCGCCCGGGACGACGCAGCGCTCAAAAAGGCGCCAGGTGTCGCGCGCAATCCCTTCCAGGTGGAAATGAACGGATGGCGGCAGGTCGTCGTCGTCCTGCGCCTTTCGCGGCCGGCTGACCGCCCAGGTCCAGACCGGCGAGCCGGCCCACAACAGACACAAGCTCAGTGCCAGCCAGGGGTAGGGCGTCTGTCGGGCCAGCAATGCTGCGAACAGCAGCAGGGCGACCACGGGCAGGCTCCAGTGCGCGCGTGCCAGCGCAGCCAGCCGCGTTTGCGCGTTGGCCTGGGCCATGTCTGCGGTGGTCCACTGCAACAGGTGGCGGCGGCGGATGAAGGTCCGGTAAACAGCCCGCACGATGGCGTCAACTGACCGCAATGCCTGCTGCAGCAACTGCGCGACCAGCCACAGCCCGCCGAAAACAGCCCGTGCCAGGTCGATCCCGGCTTCGCGGTAGAAATGAAGCCGGGCCAGGTGGTAGCGGCCGGAGGAAAAGCCCGCCAGGGCACCCATCACCGGACCTCCCGAAAAGGCGGCAATGACCAGCCCCAGTGCCGCCCAGGGTGCCACGCCCCGGCCATCGAGCGCCAGCAGGAGCAGGGCTAGTGACATGGGTGCGACCAGCGAGCGTCGCAGGTTGTCCAGCATCTTCCAGAGGTTGATGGCGCGCAGGCCATAGCGCCCGGGGCTCACCAGGAACGGCAGCAGTTGCCAGTCACCGCGCATCCAGCGGTGCACCCGCGACGCTGCCACATCGGCGTGAAAGGGCGCGTCCTCGATCAGGGTGATGTCGGTCACCGTGGCGCAGCGTGCCATCGAGCCCTCCAGCAGGTCATGGCTGAGCACCTGGTCTTCGGGAAGCCGGCCTGAAAGCACGGCCTGCATCGCTCCGACATGGAGCAATCCCTTGCCGGTGAAGGTGCCCTCGCCAAACAGGTCCTGATAGACCTCCGAGCTCGCAGCACTGTAGGGGTCGACACCGCACTGTCCGGCAAACATCCAGTGAAACAGCGTGAAGTCCCGGGGGGCTGGCAAGGGCGTTGCAACCCGCGGCTGCAGGATGCCGTAGCCGCTGACGACAAACTGACCGCTGCTGTCCAGCCGGGGCAGGTTGTGGGGATGCGCGGCAATGCCGACCAGTTCCCGAAGACGCCCTGGTGGCATCTGCGTGTCACTGTCGAGTGTGACGATGTACCTCGTGCCGGACGCAAGGGTGGACTCGGGTCCCAGATCAATGAATCCCGTGCTCAGGCCGCCGGCCAGGGCGGCTACCAGTTGCTCCAGCTTGCCGCGCTTGCGTTCCCAGCCTATCCAGCGCTGTTCACTGTCGCTGAAACGTCGATCCCGATGCAGCACCAGGAAGCGCGGCGCATCGGACGGCGGGACGGGATACCGCCGGTTCAGCGCCTGGATCTTCAGGGTGACGCTGGAAAGCAGCAACCCGTCGGATGCAAGCTGTGGCGTGTCGGCGTCGGCCCAGTCGGTCAGGAGTGCAAACTGGGTATGTCGCTCCGGATTGGCAAGGTGGTGAAGCTGCAGACGATGGGCCAGGTCTGCAGCCGATTTTTCGCTCGTCAACAGGGCCGGTATCACCACCATCACGCGATGTTCCGGCGGTATGCCCTCCGGCAGGGCAAATCGCGGAAGGTGCTGAGGACGTGCCGATTCGCTGATCAGGCGGTTGACCACCGCCCCGACGGCTTCGGACGCGGGAAACAGCATCAGGATTGCGGCCAGCAGGGTCAGCCAGGCCGCAGAGTCTCCTGCGGTCGCTTCGGCACCAAGGCGCACCACCAGCCAGGACACAACACCTGCAGAGCCGCCGATGAGCGAGACCATGTAGGCCGGCAGGGCCGCACGGCGCGCCAGCGCCAGGCAGGACGACGAAAAGGATTCGCGCAGACCGAGTGCCTGCATCAGTGCGGGCCGCCCGGATCCCCGCAGCCAGTGGCCCGGAACGGCTTCAAGGCTGTCGTGCCCCTGCGGTTTGTCCATCAGGCCCAGCAGCGATTTCGCCACCGAGATTTCGCTGCAGCCGCGACGGCGAGCCAGTTTCTCGAGGTCGTGCAGCGACTGGTCGCGCGTGCCGCTGTCTTCCGCCTGGAATACCGGGGACATCAGCATCAGGCGCATCAGGGTGCTGGTTCGCGCGATGATATCGGGCCAGTCGGCGTCTCCGATGGCCCGCAGCGAAGTGATTGCGTTGCTGACGCTCAGGTTGTCGGCGGCCTGGTCGGCGGCCTGCTGCGCCAGCGCAGCGGCCAGATCCGTCTGGGTCTTGCCGAGCCATTCCTGATGGCGGTCGGGAATGCTGGCGTCATCCTTGACGCCCTGGTGTCGCAGCCGCTGCGCCATTTGTGCCAGGAAGACATGGCCGACGCCCAGTCGTTCCAGTAGAACCAGCAGCTGGTCCAGCTTTCGCGGGCTGAATGACTCGAAGTTGTCGCAGCACAGGTTGGCGGCCTCGCGCGCCGCCTGGTTGGTGGCCACCCGCTCGGCCAGGCGGCGAAGGTTCTCGATCAGCACCACGCGCAAGGTGGTGGGCATGGCCCACATCTCGCTCAGGTTCAGTTCCCGGCGTTCCTGGTAGGCGCACAGGAAGTGCGTCAGAAGGGTTTCATCGAAGGCGCCATCGGTGTGCGCCACAAAGGCCCAGGCCACCCCGTACACCCGCGGCAGGCCCGCCAGGGGCTCGTCCAGCAAAACCGGCAGGGTCCGGAAATAGCTTCCCGGCAGCCCCTCGTGGATCTCCTTCAGTTGTGCTTCGATGAGGTGGGAGTTGTCCAGCAGCCATTCGGCGGCCGGGCTGATGTCGTAGCCGGTGGCTGCCTGCACACCGATGTAGTGGATCGCCTCGCGCAACGAGCGGATGTTGCTTTGCAGCCTGGGAAAGAAGGTTGCCGAGCGGTCCGTCGACAGGGCTGCCCGATGAGTTTCACCCAGACTGCGACCATGCTGCCCGAAGCGTTGCGGTCCGAAGATTTCCGCCCGGATCGGCAGCTCCAGCGCGCTGCTTGTGCCGTCCAGCAGGGCTGTCAGCGCCTGCGGCGCCTTGGGCAGCAAATCACGGAAGCCGGCGTCCATCACGACTTAAAGGACCAGATAGCCGACGCCCGTCAAGACTGCAACTGCCAGTAGGGTCGTCACGAAGCGGGAGCTGGCAAAGCCGGTCATGGTCTGCGCGGCGCTCTGCAGTGCCGAAAAATGGCCGCCCGATCCGCGGCAGCGCTCCAGGTGCTGGCTCAAGGCCGCGAGTTCCAGAGGCGAAGTGTCAACGGTGTGGCCTCGCGAGGACGTCGTCCAGCTGGGCGTCGCAAGGGTGTTAGTGCTCATTGAGGGTTCCTGTCGCGCATCGCCTGGACGCGCGAAAAATGGGTGAATACGGTTGCGTCCCCTCGGGGCAGCGCAGCCGGCCTTCGGGTTCCAATCAGGTCAACGACCCGTCTGGCAGTTCAGGCATCCGGCCTTGCAAGCATCATCGGTTTTCAGTGGCAAAAACTCCGTGCGGTAGCCCACGCAACCGCACCCCGGGGAGCTGCGCAAGGTCACGCATCAGTCCCCGGAAGACGATCATGAAGCGTGTAGCAGACCGAGGAAGGAGCCGGGCACTTCTTGTGTGGGCTGGCGTACGGACCCGGGTTTGGGTCGTCCGGTACCGTGGATCACCGGGGCTGGGAATGGCGGACGCAGGTTGTCTCTCATGGGCTTTCAGCCAGATGTTCCCGGTGCCCTGGAGCCATCGTGCAAAACATCCTCAGATCCAGCCACCGTGCCCATCCCGCCTTGCCGGCCTTCTGGCCGGGGCCGGCGGCATTGGCTCAGCCGGACCGATGCCGGACACCGGCGCAGACCGATGCGCTGTTTGTTGATCTCCTCAATGCTTACCGTTCCAGCGGTGGCCTGGCCCGGCTCGGCGAGGTGATTGCGCTTGCGCGTGGCGCTTGTGGCCATGAGGTCGCGCCGATGGCCGCATGGATCATCGAACGCAAGGTCCTGAGCTTTGAATGGCAGGCGGATCTCTGGTTGCCGTTGTTTCAGTTCAACCGGGCCGATATGACGCCTTCGCCCGCAACGCAGCAGGTGGTTCGGACGCTGAACCCTGTTCTGGGCCCCTGGGCTTTGGCCGCCTGGTTTGCGCGGCCCCATGTCCTGCTCGACAACCGATCTCCAGCCGATACGCTGGGCGCCACGCCGGGTGTCTGTTCTCCGGCGGTGATGCGGGCGGCGCGGGCCATGCCGGCCATTGCGCTCGCGTGATGGATCAGGTCCAGAGGTCTGGGCAGGCAGGCAAGCCTTGCGACATCAGGCGTCTTTCTTGGCCGTGTGTTCGCAAGCCCACAGACAAGATTTTCGGCTGCGCCTAACCTGATGTGGTACCGCATTGGAGCCTTGAGGCCCTGGCGGTTCTTCCGGGGAAGACCTGGAATCAACCTGAACCTCCCTATCCAAAGGATTCCCCATGAAAAACTCAATATTGGTACTGGCACTGCTGTCCACACTGGGCCTGGCGGCCTGTGACCGGTCGCCAACGGTCGTGAATGTGCCCACACCGGTCGCCGTACCGGGCCCAGCGGGTCCGCAGGGGCCCTCCGGCGGCACCGGCGCCACCGGTGACGCTGGTGCAACCGGTGCGACCGGCAATACCGGCAATACCGGCAATACCGGCAGCACGGGCTACACCGGCGCGACTGGCGACACGGGGGCCACCGGCAGGACCGGCAAGGCCGGCGAGGGCACCACGGTGATCGTCATGCCGGCGGCCTCGTCCGCAAAGTGAAACTGCCCGGCAACACATCGAGGAGAAAGTCATGAGTCTCGGAACCATACTGTTAATCGTCCTGATCCTGCTGCTGATCGGCGCCATCCCGTCCTGGCCGCACAGCCGCAACTGGGGCTACGGGCCCAGTGGCGGCCTGGGGCTGGTGGTCATCGTCATCGTCGTGCTGCTGCTGATGGGGCGCCTGTGACGGCGGCCACACCCGGCGCGACAGGGCTTGCGCAGACGCCGGGCAGGGTCTGAATCCGACGGACTTGCCATGACGCGCAGGCGCTGTGCATGGCCCTTGAGGGGCTGGCCTGCCTTGGGGCTGGCGGCCTTGTTCGTACTGTGCAGCTGCGCTTGCAGCAGCCTGCCCACGATCGTGCCGGATCTCGCCCAGACCCGGGGTGCGCCGGTGCAACTGGCTGGTGCGCGCGGCCCGCTGTCGGCGGCGCAGAGCAAGGCCGTGCTGGATCGGCTGGGAAGCCGTACCCAGGAAACCGGCATCTTCGACCGGCATCTGGCCATCGAGGAAGCCATCGTCGGGAGTCCGCTGACGGCCGGCAACCAGGTGACCCTTCTGCAGGACGGCCCGGCCACGTACCAGGCCATGTTCAAGGCCATCGAGGCGGCGCGGGACCATATCCATCTGGAGACCTACATCCTGGATGACGACGAGGTGGGCCAGCGCTTTGCGCAAGTCTTGATCGACAAGCAACGCCAGGGCGTCCCGGTCCACCTGATCCGCGACAGCGCTGGCACGCTCGGTACGCCCCCGGCATTTTTCCAGCGCCTGAGCGCCAGTGGCATCAAGGTGCTCGAGTTCAATCCGCTCAATCCGCTGGTGTCGCGCAAGGACTGGGAGCTCAACCAGCGCGACCATCGAAAGTTGCTGATCGTGGACGGGCGCACCGCCTTTCTGGGTGGCATCAACATCAGCAGTGTGTATTCAGGGGGGTCATTCAGTCGCGGCTCGCGCTTGCGGCCGGGGGGTGGGCCAGCCTGGCGTGACACCGATCTGCAGCTGCAGGGGCCGGTCGTGGCCGAGTTCCAGAAGCTGTTCCTGGCGACCTGGGCGAAACAGAACGGTGATGCCTTGCCCGCCCGAGACTACTTTCCGCAACTCAATCCGGTCGGCCACGAGGTGGTGCGCGCCATCGGCAGCTCGCCGGATGAGCCGTTCAGCCAGATCTATGCCACGCTGCTGTCGGCCATCGGCAGTGCCGAGACCAGCATTCACCTGACCAACGCCTATTTTGCGCCGGACCCGCAATTACTGGCAGCGCTGGAAGCCGCCGCCGCACGCAAGGTGGATGTGAAGCTGATCCTGCCCAGCCAGACCGACTCCTGGCTGGTGTTTCACGCGGGTCGTGGCTACTACGACCGGTTGCTGCGCGCCGGGGTGCGGATTTACGAGCGGCGTGGCGTGATCCTGCATTCCAAGACGGCGTTGATCGATGGCGTCTGGGCGACCGTCGGCTCGACCAACCTCGACTGGCGCAGCTTTCTGCACAATGAAGAGTTGAACGCCGTGGTGCTGGGTGCCACGTTTGGCGCCCAATTGCAGGCGATGTTTGACAAAGACCTGGCCGGATCCGGCGAGGTGACCCTGGTCGACTGGGAGCGCCGCCCGGTGGATTTGCGGCTGAAGGAGCGTTTTGCGCGGGTCTGGGAGTACTGGCTGTAGCCACCAGCGACCCGAGCGTGATCGGGCGGCCGGATGGATGCTTTATCGAGCGGTTGAAGGCACCAGCAGGACGGGGCTCGCAGTTTTGGGCTCGATCAGGACCGAGGTCGCGCCAGTGGGCACCACCACGGTTTCGACCGAGGTCAGCACGCCACCGCCGGCGACACTGCCGGACTCGGAGCCGTAACCCAGCACGCGGACCTGGCAGGCCGCCTTGTCTTCACCGGTCAGTGCCTCGCAGCGGGCGACCGCGTTGCCCTTGAAGTTTACGGGGGTGCCCGGGGATCCGCCGGCCGTCTTTTCGGCCCGTGCATTGCGCGCTTCGCGCAGGCAGGTCTCCAGGTCTTGTTGCGTGTGGCCGCTGCGGCAGGCCTGGACCTCATGCTGGTAGTTGCCGGAGGCGTCGATGCCGGTGGTGCCCGCAGCGACTTGGGCGAGTGCCGCGCCCCCAGTGAACAGGGCGGCCAGGCCGAGACTCAACAGGTGCTTGCGCGAGCGGTGGGATGTGATGGCTTGCATGGCGGGATTCCTTTTTGGGCCGGACAACCGCCGGCCATGGCGATACCCTAAGCGCAGCTTCCGATCGGATCTGTGCGCTGTGCCGCTTAGCCAGCGCCCTGTGTTTTGCGGTCCAGTCTGGTGCCCGGCGTATATGTGTGCCATCAGACAGACGCGGCGTCGACTTCTCCCTACATTGGATGCATTCAAGCTGCCTGGATCAGGCAACCGTGAATGTTGGCAAGCCTTGAGAGGTGCTCGCCAAGCAAGCCGAGCCGGAATTTTCATATTCACACAGAGGTAACCCCATGAAGACATTTCAGAAATTCGCAATCAGCATTTCCGCAGTCACGCTGCTCACCCTCGGCGGATGCGCCGGCATGACACAGCAGGAAAAGGGCACTGCCGTCGGTGCCGGCGTGGGCGCCATCGGCGGCTCGGTCCTCACGGGCGGCAGCGCGATTGGAACGATCGGCGGCGCGGTCGTCGGCGGAGTCGTTGGCAACCAGGTCACAAAACCCTGAACCCGATGATTAAGCCCGCCGTGAACGTCAAGGCAGCCATGGTGCTGTGCGGATTGCTGGCGAGTCTGGCGGCCTGCCAGAAGCCGGAAGGCCCCGCCGAAAGAGCGGGCAAAGCCGTTGACCAGGCCGCCGAACAGGTCGGCCAGCAGGTGCAGAAGGCCGGCGCCAGCATTGAAGATGCGGCTAAAGGCGACAAGAAGTGACGGTTTCCCATTTTTCCCAGGAGTCATCCATGACAAGCTTTATCAAGACCGCAGTGACCGTGGCCGTCCTGGCCGGTGCCGCGCAGGCGGGCGCACAGGTCACTTTTTACGCGAACGACGGCTTTCAGGGCCAAAGCTTCACCACGCAAAGGGCGGTTGAAAATTTCAACCGCTTCGGCTTCAACGACCGGGCCTCTTCAGTCGTGGTGCAGAACAATCGTTGGGAGGTCTGCAACGACGCGCAGTTCGGCGGCCAGTGCGCGGTGCTGCGTCCGGGACACTATCCGACACTGGCTTCAACCGGCCTGAACGACCGAATCTCTTCAGCGCGGGTCTTGCGCAGCAATGTCCGCGTCGACGACAGCCGGTATGCGCCCTTGCCCAGCAAGCCGCAGGTCACCTTCTATGAAAACGACAGCTTTGGTGGCCGGTCCTTCACCACCGAGAGCGAGATTCGCAACTTCCAGCGCGCCGGCTTCAACGACCGCGCCTCGTCGGTGGTGGTGATCGGAGACCGATGGGAAGCCTGCGAGGACGTCCGCTACCGCGGGCGCTGCGTCATCCTGCGGCCTGGAAGGTACGCCTCGCTCGGCGCGATGGGCCTGAACGACCGGGTGTCGTCGGTCCGTGAGATCGGCGCGAATATCCGCATCGACGAGCGGCGCTACGCCCCCCAGCCGGTCGCCGTCATCGCGCCGCAGGTCATTTTTTATGAGAACGACGGTTTCGGCGGGCGTTCCTTCACCAGCGAGCGACAGATTGGTGACTTCCAGCGCTTCGGTTTCAACGACCGCGCGTCGTCGGTGGTCGTGATCGGGGACCGCTGGGAAGTCTGTGAGGATGCCCGGTTCACCGGGCGCTGCGTGGTCTTGCGACCGGGACGCTACCCGTCGCTTGCCGCCATGGGCCTGAACAACCGCGTGTCGTCAGTCCGTGAAGTGGGAGCGAACGTTCGCATCGAGGACAACCGCTATGCGCCGTTGCCGGTGCCGGTCTATGACAGCCGTCGTCGTCCGCAGGAGCCGGTCTACCTGGCCGATGTCACTTCGGTGCGCGCGGTGGTCGGACCGCCGCAGCAGCGTTGCTGGATCGAGCAGGGGCAGGTGGCCCAGCCCGCCAGTGGCTATAACGTGCCGGCAGCCCTTGCCGGCGCCGTGCTCGGCGGCGTCCTGGGTCATCAGGTTGGTGGCGGACGGGGCAAGGACCTGGCTACCGTCGGTGGCGCCGTGGCCGGCGCGGCGATCGGTGCGAACGTCGGCGGGGGCACTCAGCAGGCGGCGACGCCGAACGTGCAGCGCTGCGAGACCGTGCCGAGTCAGTCCAAACCCGAGTTCTGGGACGTGACCTACAACTTCCGTGGCCTGGAACACCGTGTGCAGCTGACGGCGCCTCCGGGCCCCACGGTGTCCGTCAATGAACGCGGCGAACCGCGGACCTGACCGGATCGGGTCGCGGATCGCTCACATCGGCCCTTCGGGGCCGTTTTGCTTCAGTCCCGGCGGTTCCCGCGCCCGGTCACCGGAAACCCTCACCGCACGCCATGCAGACTTTTCACTGTGACCACTGCGGCCACCTCGTCTATTTCGAGAACTTCCGCTGCGACGCCTGCGGCCATGCCCTGGGGTATCTGACGGATGTGCGCACCATGGGCGCACTGACCCCGGCGGCGGACGGACTCTGGCTCCGCGCGGGCGCCGGCGCCGGCCGTTCGCGCTACCGGCAGTGCCACAACCACTCGGCCTACAACGTCTGCAACTGGATGCTGCCAGAGCAGGACCAGCACGGTCTGTGCGAATCCTGTCGTCTCACGGAGATCATTCCGGCGCTCGGGTTGCCGCAAAACCGGACCTACTGGTACCGCATGGAGCAGGCCAAGCGGCGGCTGGTGTACACCCTGTCGACGCTGGGGCTGCGACCCGTCAGCCGGATGGATGACCCGGTGAACGGTCTGGCCTTCCGGTTTCTGGCCGACAGCGCGCAAACCGGCCGGGTCATCACGGGTCACCACAGCGGAATCATCACGCTCAACATTGCGGAGGCGGACGACCTGATGCGCGAACGCGCCCGCTCGCAACTGGGCGAGCCCTATCGCACACTGCTGGGCCACTTCCGGCACGAAATCGGCCACTACTACTGGTTTCGATGGTTCGAGACCGACGAGGCGCTGGCCGCGTTCAGGACGCAGTTTGGCGATGAGCGCGCGGATTACAGCGCGAGCCTGCGTTGCCACTATGAACAGGGGCCTGCGCCCAACTGGCAGCAAAGCTTCGTCAGCGCCTACGCCAGCGCCCATCCCTGGGAGGACTGGGCCGAAACCTGGGCGCAGTATCTGCACATGGTCGATGCGCTGGAAACGGTGCAGGCCGTGGGCCTGGAACTCACGCCCTTGCGCATGGATGATCCCACGCTGGAGCAGCGCACCCATCCCGGAACGGTCGAATCCTTCGATTCGATGCTGGAGCGCTGGTTTCCGCTGAGCTACGTGCTGAACAACCTGCATCGCAGCCTGGGCATGCCCGACGGCTACCAGTTCAGCCTTGCGGCAACAGTGATCGACAAGCTCCGTTTCGTACACGACCTGGTCCAGACCCGCTCCCCCACGCCCGGTGCGCCTGAAGCGGGCTTACGGGCTGTCGCACGCGCCACTAATTAAGGTCGCGGCGCCACTATGCGCGCTGCCGTACAGATTTGCGTCACTGATTTGCGTAGCCTCGGATGCAACGGAACGAAGATGCCATGAGGGCTGGCAGACCCCGAGGCGATGCCCGCAAGTCAAGCAGCGATCTGATTCCGCCGTGGCAACGGCCTGATCTGCCGTCGCCTTTCCTGTCCATCGGGAACTGATCAATTCCGGGGATTGCTCGCAGGCTGTGAGTGATTCCAGTTTTCCAGATTGAAGGAATCATCATGATGAAATATTCGAAACTTCTCGCCGCACTGCTGTTCACGATGGGCCTGGGTGCCTGCATTTCACTGCCCGCGGGACCCGCTGGACCGCAGGGTGCCACGGGCGACACCGGTGCGACCGGCAACACGGGCAACACGGGCTATACCGGCGCAACCGGAAGTACAGGCGCCACGGGCAGCACCGGTGCGACCGGCTATACCGGTGCCACGGGTGACACCGGCGCGACCGGCGGCACCACGGTGATTGTTCCGGCTCGTTAAGCCGGTTCGCGGAAAGCCATGAAACCCGCTTCCCCTTTGTTCAACCAGGTCCCGGGCGCTGCGCCCGGGAGACGGAGGCCACCATGTTGAGATGGGCAGTCATCTTTTTCGTTATTGCGCTGATCGCAGCGGTTCTGGGGTTTGGCGGCATTGCCGCAGGCGCCTCGGAGATCGCGAAGATCCTGTTTTATGTGTTCCTGGTCGTTTTCCTGGTCACGCTGGTCATGGGTGCCATGCGGCGATGACGCTGCGGCGATCCGGTTCCTGACGTTTTCCCTCTGGCTGGGTGGCGCGTCCTGAGGGCGTGCACCAGGCCGCAAACCTTTCACTTTTCCAAAGGAAAAAATACTATGAGCGATTTCAAAGACGTTGTTACGGGGGCCGAGGACAGGGTCGCGGACGCGGCCCATTCAGCCTCCCGCGAATATGCGCTGGCGCGCCGGAACATCCAGGGCGCGTTTGACGATGCCATATCCCGGCTTGACGATGCCCGCCGGGCGGTGAAGATGGGCGCCCGTGACGCTGCGGACGCCACCGACGGTTATGTGCGGCGCAACCCGTGGCAGGCCCTCGGCACCGCGGCAGCGGCAGGACTCGTGATCGGCTTTCTCCTGCGCCGCCGCTGATCCAACGGGTGCAGGGGGTGCGGCCCCAGGGCCGCACCGTCCCTTCTCAGGCCGCAGCAGCGGCCAGCACGGCATTCAGCGTCGGGCTGGGTCGCATCACGGCGTCGAGCTTGGTGAAGTCGGGCAGGTAGTAGCCGCCAATGTCGGCCGGCTTGCCCTGCACTGCCGCAAGTTCGGCCACGATGGCCTGCTCGTTGTCGGCCAGAGCCTGGGCCAGCGGGGCAAACCGGGCGGCCAGGGCGGCGTCTTCGGTCTGCGCCGCCAGCTCCTGAGCCCAGTACATGGCCAGGTAGAACTGGCTGCCGCGATTGTCGAGCTGACCGGTCTTGGGTGACGGGTTCTTGTTGTTGTCCAGCAGCTTGCCGGTGGCCGCATCGAGCGCGTGCGCCAGCACCGTGGCCGAGCTGTTGCGGGTCTTCAGGCCCAGGTCTTCCAGGCTCACCGCCAATGCCAGGAACTCGCCCAGCGAGTCCCAGCGCAGGTGGTTTTCTTCGACCAGCTGCTGCACGTGCTTGGGCGCGGAGCCGCCGGCACCGGTCTCGTACATGCCACCGCCGGCCATCAGCGGCACGATGGACAGCATCTTGGCGCTGGTGCCGAGCTCCATGATGGGAAACAGGTCGGTCAGGTAGTCGCGCAGGATGTTGCCGGTCGCGCTGATGGTGTCCAGCCCGCGGACCACGCGCTCCAGGGTGTAGCGCATGGCGCGCACCTGGCTCATGATCTGGATGTCCAGGCCGGCGGTGTTGTGCTCATGCAGGTACATCTTGACCTTGGTGATCAGCTGCGCCTCGTGCGGACGGTAGGCATCGAGCCAGAACACCACCGGCATGCCGGAGTTGCGGGCCCGGTTGACCGCCAGCTTGACCCAGTCGCGGATGGCGGCGTCCTTGCACTGGCACATGCGCCAGATGTCGCCGGCCTCCACGTCCTGGCTCAGCAGGACTTCGCCGGTGGCGACGTCCACAATATTGGCCACGCCGTCCTCGGCGATCTCGAACGTCTTGTCATGGGAGCCGTACTCCTCGGCCTGCTGGGCCATCAGGCCGACGTTGGGCACGGTGCCCATGGTCTTCGGATCAAAGGCGCCGTGCCACTTGCAGAAGTTGATGATCTCCTGGTAGATGCGGGCAAAAGTGCTCTCGGGCATCACGGCCTTGACGTCCTTCAGCCGACCGTCGGCGCCCCACATCTTGCCGCCGTTGCGGATCATCGCGGGCATCGACGCATCGACGATCACGTCGTTGGGCGAATGAAAGTTGGTGATGCCCTTGGCGGAATCGACCATGGCCAGCTCGGGGCGGCCTTCGTGGCAGGCGTGCAGGTCGCGCTTGATCTCGTCCTGCTTGCTTTGCGGCAGCGTGGCGATCTTGTTGTACAGATCGGCCATGCCGTTGTTGACGTTCACGCCCAGTTCATCAAACAGCGCGCCGTGCTTGGCGAAGGCGTCCCGGTAGAAGATTTTCACACAGTGGCCGAACACGATGGGGTGCGAGACCTTCATCATCGTGGCCTTGACGTGCAGCGAGAACATCACGCCGGTCTTGTAGGCGTCGTCGATTTCCTTTTCATAGAACTCGACCAGCGCCTTTTTGCTCATGTACATGCTGTCGATGACCTCGCGGTCCAGCAGTTTGGTGAGGGCCTTGAGCACGATGGTCTTGCTGCTCTTCGTGACCAGTTCCATGCGCACGTCGCGCGCCCGGTCAAGCGTGATCGATTTTTCGCCGTGGTAGAAGTCGCCGTGGTGCATGTGCGAAACGTGCGAGCGCGAGGCCTGGCTCCAGTCGGCCATGCTGTGCGGGTTCTTGCGCGCGTATTCCTTCACGGCGCGGGGCGCGCGCCGGTCGGAGTTGCCTTCGCGCAGCACCGGGTTCACGGCCGAGCCGATGCACCGGGCGTAGCGCGCCCGTATGGCTTTTTCCTCGTCGGTCTTGGGAGCCTCGGGATAGTCGGGGATGGCATAGCCCTTGGACTGCAGTTCCTTGATGGCGCTGACCAGCTGGCCCACCGAGGCGCTGATGTTGGGCAACTTGATGATGTTGGCTTCGGGCTTGAGGGTCAGCTGGCCCAGCTCGGCCAGGGTGTCGGGCACACGCTGCGCTTCGTTCAGGTATTCGGGGAACGTGCCCAGGATGCGCCCGGCCACCGAGATGTCGCTGGTGATGACGTTGATGCCGGCCGGGGCGGTGAAGCTGCGGATGATGGGCAGGAACGCAGCGGTCGCGAGCAGGGGAGCCTCGTCGGTCAGGGTGTAGATGATGGTGGGTTGCTGGGTGCTCATCGAATGTCTCCAGAAATTGAAGTTGTAGGGAAATGCCACCGGTTGCAGGCACACGCCGTTGGTCATGGGGCGGATGGTGGCTGATTGTGCCTTCGGGGATCTGACAAACTGCGGATTTTTTGCAACGCAATATCGTATTGCAAAAAATCACGGGCTTTCAGGGTCGCTGGCGAAACGCGCAGCGGATCGTCGGCGATGTCCCACGCTCGCGGCACGGTGGCGGTGAACCGATAGACCATCGGAATCACCGGATGCATCGTGCCTCGCGGCGCCGTATCAGGCCCGGTGTGCGGAAATATCCGTAGCAATTCCCCGTTGCGAAGCCTGCGCTAGACTGCGGGACATTCCAGCAGGCCCGGTCCCGGACCCGGGCACACTGACTTCCTGCTCACCTCCCAGGACCATCGAACTGTGCCACCAGCGTCAACCTTCATGAGCCTCGTTACTTTTGCCGCCGGCCTGATCCTGCTGGTCCTTGGTGCGGGCGCCCTGGTTCGCGGCGCATCGAAGCTGGCGCTGTCTTTCGGCATCAGTCCCCTGGTGGTCGGACTGACCATCGTCGCCTTCGGCACCAGCGCGCCGGAGCTGGCGGTCAGCGTCGGCGCGGTGCTCGACGCCAAGACCGACCTTGCCGTCGGCAACGTGGTGGGCAGCAACATCTTGAACGTGCTGTTCATCCTCGGTCTCAGCGCCCTGATCGCGCCGCTGGTGGTCAACATCCAGCTCATTCGGCAAGAGGTTCCGGTCATGCTGGGTGCCAGCCTCTTGCTGCTGGCCCTGGGGATGGATGGCCGGCTGTCGATGACCGACGGCGGCCTGCTGTTCGCCTTGTTGCTGGCCTACACGGCTTTCCTGGTCGTGCAGTCGCGCCGCGAAACCCAGGCTGCCAGGGACGAGTTCGCCGAAGCCGTGAAAGCTGCCGAACCCGGTGCCTGGGACAGCCACTGGGCGGCGCAGATCGGGCTCATCGGGGTGGGCCTGGCCGGCCTGGTGGCGGGATCGGACTTTCTGGTGCAAGCCGCGGTCAGCTTTGCCAAAGCCATGGGTGTGAGCGACCTGGTCATTGGCCTGACCATCGTCTCCGCCGGCACCAGCTTGCCCGAGGCGGCCACCAGCATTGCCGCGGCTTTCAAGGGCGAGCGCGACATCGCGGTGGGCAACGTGGTGGGCAGCAACACCTTCAATATCCTGGGCTGTCTTGGGGTGTCAGGGCTGGTGTCGGGCGATCTGGGCCTGGTGATGGCACCGTCGCTGTTGTCTTTTGACATCTGGGTGATGCTGGCGGTAGCGTTGGCCTGCCTGCCGGTGTTCATGACCGGCCGCGAGATCGCGCGCTGGGAGGGGGGCATCTTCCTCGGCTACTACGCCGCCTATGTCGCTTATTTGACCCTGGCCGCTCAGCAGCACGACGCGCTGCCCGCCTACTCCGGCGTGATGATGGGTTTCGTCGTGCCGCTGACCGTGGTCACGCTGGTGGTCATGCTGATCCGCCGGCCCCCCGCGGCCGATGCCCATTGAGCCCATGAACCTGTTGCTGCTGGCTTCACTGCCCTGGGTGGCCGCGACTCTGGTGAGCTGCCTGCCGGCGGCCGCGCGCCGGGTACAGGCGGGGGTGGCTGGTGCCGCGGCGCTGGCGGTGACGGCACTGGCCGTGCAGGCGGGGCCCGCCGTCCTCGGCGGGCAGGTGCTGCGTGCCAGTGTCGAGTGGTTGCCCGCGCTCGGGATGGATCTGGGGCTGCGCATGGACGGCCTGGCCTGGCTGTTCGTGCTGCTGATCGGGGGCATCGGCGCGCTGGTGGTGCTCTACGCCGCCTGGTACCTGGATCCGGATGATCCGCACAGTCCGAGCGGGCGCTTCTTCGTCTTCCTGCTGCTGTTCATGGGGGCCATGCTGGGCGTGGTGCTGGCCGACAACCTGATCCTGCTGGTGCTGTTCTGGGAACTGACCAGCCTGGCCAGCTTCCTGCTTATCGGCTACTGGCATGGCCGTGATGACGTCGGCCGGGATGCGCGCGAGGGTGCGCGCATGGCGCTGGCCATCACCGGTGCCGGCGGTCTGTGCCTGCTGGCCGGCGCGCTGCTGCTGGGCCATATCGCCGGAAGCATGGAGCTCGATGTGGTGCTTGCCTCGGGCGATCGCATCCGCGCCCATGCGCTGTACGAGGTGGCGCTGGTTCTGGTGCTGCTGGGCGCCTTCACCAAAAGCGCGCAGTTCCCGTTTCATTTCTGGCTGCCGCACGCGATGGCGGCGCCCACGCCGGTGTCGGCATACCTGCACTCGGCCACGATGGTGAAGTGCGGCGTGTTCCTGCTGGCGCGCCTGTACCCGGCGCTGGGTGGCAGCGAGCCCTGGTTCTGGATCGTCACCAGCGTCGGGTTGACCACGATGCTGTTGGGCGCCTACATCGCGATCTTCCAGCACGACCTGAAGGGCCTGCTGGCCTACAGCACCATCAGCCACCTCGGCCTGATCACGCTGCTGTTCGGTCTGTCCGAGCCGCTGGCGGTGGTAGCCGGGGTGTTCCACATCCTCAACCACGCGATCTTCAAGGCGGGCCTGTTCATGAGCGCCGGCATCATCGACCACGAATGCGGCACCCGCGACCTGCGGCGCATCAACGGCCTCATGAAGCTGATGCCTTTCACCGCCACACTGGGTATCGTCGCGGCGCTCAGCATGGCCGGTGTTCCGCTGTTCAACGGCTTCCTCAGCAAGGAGATGTTCTTCGCCGAGACGCTGGCCAAGGAATCGTACGGGGCGATGGAATGGCTGCTGCCTGCGGGGGCCACGCTGGCTGGGGCTCTCAGCGTGGCCTATTCACTGCGCTTCATTCACGACACCTTTTTCAACGGCGAGCCGGTGGGCCTGCCGAAGGTTCCGCACGAGGCACCGTTCTTCATGCGGCTGCCGGTGATGCTGCTGGTAGTGCTTTGCATGGCGGTGGGCCTGGCACCGGCGCTGGTGGCCGGGCCGCTGCTGGCGGTGGCGGCACAGGCGGCCTTGTATGGCGCACCCGGGCCCGCGTTGCCAGCCTACCACCTGGCGATCTGGCATGGTTTCAACGGCGCGCTGCTGATGAGCGCAATCGCCACGGTGGTCGGCGTGGTGCTGTATGTCGCGCTGCAGCGCGGCCTCGACCTGCACCGCGTCACGCGCCTGCCCGGCTGGGCGGTGGCGGGCGGGCGCGAGCTGTTTGCGCTGTTGCAGGCTGGCGGGGTGTCGGCCGCCCGCGCTCTGGTCAATGCGCTGCAGAACGGGAGCTTGCAGCGGTACCTGCTGCTGCTGGTGCTGATGGCGCTGGCCGCCGGTGCGGCGCCCTTCGTGCTGTCCTGGGGGCCGTCGGCCGAACCGGCCGCACTGCATCTGCAGGACCTGAACCTGTTGGCGCTGCTGCTGGGTTTGCTGGGCAGCGCCGCGGCGCTGGGCACCGCACTGCTGCATCGGCAGCGCTTGGTGGCGGTGCTGTTGATGGGAGCCGCCGGGCTGGTGGTGTGCCTGGTGTTCGTCAGCCTGTCAGCCCCGGATCTGGCGCTGACGCAACTGCTGGTGGAAGTGGTGAGTGTGGTGTTGCTGATGCTGGCGCTGAAATGGCTGCCCGGCGAAAGTCCACCGGAGCAACGCGCAAGCTGGCACCAGTGGCGCGACGCCGCGCTGGCCCTGGCGGTCGGCCTGGGTGTGGCGGCGCTGGTCTGGATGGTGCTGACCCGGCCGGGCCAGAGCGTCAGCGACTTCTTCTTCGCCACCACCCTGCAACTGGGTGGCGGCGCCAACACCGTCAACGTGATCATTGTCGACTACCGCGGCTTCGACACATTGGGGGAGATCACCGTGCTGGGCATCGCCGCGCTCACGCTGCACGCGCTGCTGGCCGGCTGGGTGCCGCCGGCGCTGCCGGCACCGGTCACCGCCGGGCAGGCGCACCCGCTGATGCTGCAGCGTGTGGCGCGGCTGGTGCTGCCTTTCGTCGTGTTGATCTCGCTGTTCCTGTACCTGCGCGGCCACAACCTGCCGGGCGGCGGCTTCATCGCCGGCCTGGTGCTGGCCATCGGCCTGGTGCTGATGCAGGTGTCGCACGGCCAGGTCTGGGTGCACGCACGCAGCCCGCTGCTGGGAGGGGACTTCCGCGCCTGGATCGGCTGGGGGCTTGCGCTGGCCACCGCCACCGGGCTGGCAAGCTGGCTGTTTGCCGCGCCCTTCCTCACCACCACCTACGATTACCCGTGGCTGCCCGGCGTTGGCGGCGTGCCGCTGGCCAGCGCCTCGGCATTTGACCTGGGCGTGTACCTGGTGGTGGTCGGCGCGACGATGGCGATGCTGCTGGCGATCGCCCGCCTGTCGCTGCCGTCGTGGTCTCCGCGGCCGCCGGCGTCATTTTCACCGCTGCCACCCGCGCGGTCGGGGCCGGACTGACCATGCTGTTGCTGCTCACCCTGTTCATCGGCACGCTGGCCGCCAGCGGGACCTGGCTGCTGCTGCGCGCGCGCACCTTCGACGCCATCCTCGGCCTCACGCTGCTGAGCTACGCGGTCAACCTGTTTATCTTCGCGATGGGTCGGGTCAAGGTGAACGCCGTGCCCATCGTGGAGCCGGGAACGGTCGCCACACTGGCCACGCATGCCGATCCGCTGCCGCAGGCGCTGGTGCTGACCGCCATTGTCATCAGCTTCGCGATGACGGCGCTGCTGCTGGGCATCGCGCTGCGCACCCGGGGTGAGACCGGCAGCGACCATGTCGATGGCGAGGAGCCGCCACAATGAATGCCGCCGTG
>JAABRA010000318.1 GCA_011391155.1 Burkholderiales bacterium | reverse complement strand
ACGCGCTTGGACGGATGCTCGTTGGCCAGCCCGAGGTCGCGCGATACGGCACGCACCTCCGGCGACGAACCGGAAACCAGCCCCGGCAGGCTGCTCCGGATGTTGTCCACCGAAAAGTGCTGGTTGCCGACGACGTTCACCGCCGCCAGCGGAAACTGCAGGACTTCCAGCTTGACCACACCGTCGACCGGCTTTTGCGCCGGAACGATGACGCGATGGAACGAAAAGCCGCCCTCGCGCAGCCGCGTCTCCAGCGCCACCGCAGCGGCCTCCAGGGTGCTCAGGCTACGGTGCGGGCCCAGATACGGGGCCAGCGCGGCGGCGATTTCCGAATCCGACATGGGATTGGCGCCGACGACCTCGAAGCGCTTGACGTCGAGCAGGATGTCGCCCGGCGCTGCCGCTGCCGTGCTCGCCGAAACGGCGTCGGGCGCGGCGCTTTGCGCATTCGCCGCGCCGGCGGTCGCCAGCGCGGCGGCCAGGGCCAGACGGGCGAAACGGCGAGCCACGCGCAGAGAGGAAGAAGAAATGTGAGGTTTGGTCATTGCATCAGACATTGATCGCTGCCGGAAAGCCTGCCCGGTCCGACAATCTCGATCAGGCGCAGAGGCCGCAGATCGACTTCGTCGGGAAGCGGGAAGGGGTCATTGACGAGGAATCCGGGCAGCGGCTCGATGCGCACCGGCCGGCTGCCGCCTTCGGCCAGGAACGCCGCCTCGAACGGCCCGAGATCGACGAAAAAGCCGGCGGCCGAGCCGAAATTGACATTACCCTTGCGCACGCCGACGTAAAGGCCGGGCGCCGCGTCGTCGAAGCGCCGGACGGCGAACAATGCATCGAAATCAACGGCAACCTGATCCGGGCGCGGTGCGCGTTCGTCGAGGAATGCCGCTGGTACCGTGTCCAGCAATTGCAGCACGCCACCGGCGACACGCAGCACGCCGGCGCGGTCCTTATCGACCACGAGTTCCTTCTCGTCGGCTTCCAGCGCGGCGGCGCCGTCCCAAGTGTAAAGGTAGGCGCCGTCCGGCAGCAGGCGCAAGTCCAACCCCGTGCCGCGAATGCCGATCGTCGCCGTCGCCGTGATGATCTTGACGTTGCCGCGGTTGGCGCGGCCGATCAGCCCGGTAACGGCGCGCAGGCCGCCACTCACCAGGCGCGCGACAAAGCTGCCCTGGGCTGCCGGGCCCGTCATGCGCACATCTTCGAGCTTGAAGGCGGTCTTTTCGATCAGCGTCACCTTGGTCTGGTCGCGAAACGCCAGGACCGCATGCGAGTCGGCCCCGGTGCGCACCGATTCGCCGTTGAACACCGCCGCGCCGTTTGCCAGTGCGCGCGTGGCGCCATCGAGCCCGAGCGCCGAAGCGTCGCCGTTGAGCGCCACGATGCGCGCCACGACCTCGTCTTGCCGCGCGGCGGTCGGAGCCGGGCGCGCGAACTGCGCTTCGCGCCGGCACTCCGCGCCGCACAGGCGCGCGTCGAATTCGGTGCCGCGAATGCCGATGGTGGCGTTGGGAACGATCAGCCGGGCGGAGTTGGGGCGGCTCTTGCTGATGAGCCCGGTGATCGCGCGCAGGCCGCCGCGAAACAGGTTCATCGCCAGGCTTTCGCTGCCGGCTTGCTGATTCAGCTCGTCGACCGCGAACGCGGTGTTCGAGCGCAGCGTCAACTTCGTGCCGTCATTCAGGCCCAGCACCGCATAGCCGCGCTCGCTGGTGCTGACCACCTCGCCTTTCGCGATGACGTCGCCCCTGGCCAGAAACCGCGGCTGGCCACCGGGGCTCTGGGCGCTGGTGACGCCCTGGACGAAGTTGACCTGGCCAACCTCCTGGGCGCTCGCCGCACCCAGGCACAGGCAGAGCAGCGCGCCGAGCGCGAAGAGGCGCGCCACGCGTGCGCGAAAGGTGATGGCGTCGATCGGATTCATAAGTTGCACACCGGCAGGCGACGGCCAAGCCGGATTTCCTGGCGCTCTTCTTCGGTCAGGGAAAGCGTCGGATCCCAGTAGAGCAGGGAGTTGAACAGGAAGTCGGGAAGCTCGACAGGCGTAGGAGTCGAGGATTCCGACACCCCACCGCCGATGGCGGCGATGATGTCGTCCCGCGGCACGGTAATCGGGCTGTAGTACACACCGACATCGGTGGTGCCATTGACGAACGGGTTGTTGACGCTGGGAATGGCGGTAAAAGGCGGCGATCCCGCATTACAGGTAAATCCGGTGCCACAGGCGAGGAAGGTCTCCGCCGTGCCGCCGTTGGCGCCGATGATCGCGTCGGCATTGGT
>JAABRA010000317.1 GCA_011391155.1 Burkholderiales bacterium | reverse complement strand
CGAGGCTGTGGCTGGCGGCCTGGGCCGAATAGGCGCGCAGCGCATAGGCTTCGGTGCCCGTGCTCACCAGCCGGAAGCCCGACTGCCCCGGGTGCCTGGCCTCGCGCGGCATCACCAGTTCGGCGATGGCGCCGGACGTGGCCGGCGGCGGCGCGAAGTCGTCGGGCAGGTCGGGCCGGGGCGGCAGCGGTGCGCACGACGCCAACAGCACTAGCAGGCCCAGCAGCCAAGCGTGGCGCATCGTCATTTCCGTCCGGTGGTTCCCTGCCCGGGATTTAACACGGCCCCCGCGGGCCCGCAATCTCGCCCTCGCCGTGGCGCGGTTGATGCAGGTCAAGGGCCGCCCGCGCCTTGCCGCGCACACTCATTGCCAGACCCCATCGGCCAACGCGCCAGAGGAACACCATGATCCGTTACGTATCCGGCGACCTGCTCAAGAGCCAGGCCCAGGCCATTGCCCACGGCGTCGCCCCGAACGACGACTTCGGCCAGGGCCTGGCCCATTCGCTGCGCGAGCAGCAGCCGGCGATGTACAAGGACTTCCGCCACTACTGCCAGACCCAGCATCCCAAGGCCGGCGGCCTGTGGACCTGGGCCGGCGCGCAGGGCCCGCGCATCGTCGCGCTGTTCACGCAGGAAGGCGCCTACGACCACGGCGCCAAGCCGGGCAAGGCCACGGCGGCCAACATCAACCACGCGCTCAAGGCGCTGGCGGCCGAGTGCACGCGCGAGGGCTGGACCAGCCTGGCGCTGCCGCGCCTGGCCACGGGCGTGGGCGGCATGGACTGGGACGAGGTGAAGCCGATGATCGAACAGTCCCTGGGCGCGCTGGCGATCCCGGTGCTGGTGTACGAAACCTTCCACGCCGGCCAGCGCGCGGACGAACAGCTCACCGCCGGCGGCTGATCCCGCCGGTCATGCACAATGCCCGGCGGCCGGTGGCGGCATCGGGCGTTATGCCCGGCGCGAGGGCCGCGAGAGCGGGTGGGCGGCGCTGAAAGGCAGCCTGCGGGCTTGGCATGCAACGTGCAGTGCTTCCTTCATCCAACGAAGGAGCTACACCCATGTCCCTGTCCATGATCCTGCTGATCGTCCTCATCCTGCTGCTGGTCGGCGCCCTCCCGTCCTGGGGTCACAGCAAGAGCTGGGGCTACGGCCCGAGCGGCGGCATTGGCCTGGTGGTGCTGATCATCATCATCCTGCTGGTGATGGGTCGCATCTGACCCGGGCCGCGGCATGCGGGCGGCCTGACCGCCCGTGACGCCGCGCCACCGCGCTTCAAGACATCACGCCGGCGCCTTGCGCCGGCGTTTTGTCGTTCCGGACTGGCGACGCACCATCACCAGCAGCCCGACCAGGGCGCCCAGGCCCGACATCAGCAGTACGTAAAGCAGCACCAGCACGAAGGCGTTGCTGCGCAGGTCGGCTTCGGCCCAGCAGATGGGCAGTCGGGATCCGTCCAGTCCCAGTCGCTGGATGCATTCGGCGTCGCCGCGGTCGGCGGGGCAGGGGCAACTGGCGCTGCGCGGGTGGGCGACCACGAAACTGGCGCGCTCGGCGTCGGGGCCCACCGGCATGCCGACCACGGTCTGGTTGTGTCGCCACGCCAGCAGCAGCAACAGCAGGAACAGCGCAGCCACCACCGCCACGAAGGCACGCGTCAGCTTCCTGCCGCTGAATCGGTCGCGCGAGAAGAACTGCACGCTCACCGCCACCAGCGCCATCGCCAGCGACGCCAGCGGCAGCGCGGTTTCCTGCAGGCTGCCCGGGAAGAGCGACAGCAGCGCCTTGAAACCCGGTATCTCCAGGTTGCCCAGGAGCGGCGCCATGCCCAGCGGAACCGTCACCGCCAGGGCCAACAGGGCCGAAACCCAGCGGCGGGTGGCGGTGGGCGGTGCGGGCAGCACGGGCTCGTTCATGCGTGGGTCCTCATTCGATATTGCATGGCAGTGGCTCCTGCGCGGAGTCCTCCGGCACCAGCTGGCAGCTCATGAGACCCCGCGCGAACACCAGGTTGAGGTCGCGACCCTCGATGGTCTTGTAGCCCTGCTTGCGCACCGTGTAGTCGAACCAGCCGCGGATGATCTCGCGCGTGGTGTCGGTGGTGAACTGGAGGGCGGGCGAACTCACCGCGCGCAATTCGACGAAGGCCTGCCTGGGCACCGAGCTCAGCTCGAGCGAAATAGGCCACGCGTCCATGGACATCATGGTTTGCACCACCTGTACTTCCTCCAGCGTGGCCATCGCGTCCACCAGCGCCACGCTGCCGTCGGCCGCCGCGAGCT
>JAABRA010000316.1 GCA_011391155.1 Burkholderiales bacterium | reverse complement strand
AACTCGCGTGACGCCGGATGCCCGGGGCCGGCGAAGGCCCTGATTCGTGCGCGGACGGGGCAGCTCAGGGCGCCGGATCGTCTGCCGGAATCAGCTCAGCGACTCGATCAGGTCGATGTACTGCTGCATCGCGTCCTTCTCGGACGTGCCCTTGATCTTGTTCCAGGCATCCCACTTGGCGCGGCCGACCATGTCGGTGAAGCCGGGCTTCTTCTCGGCGTTGTCGCCGGCCGTGCCCTGCTTGTACAGCGCGTAGAGCTGCAGCAGCGTGGCGTTGTCCGGGCGCTCGCTCAGATTTTTCGAGTTGGCGACAGCGGCTTCGAACTTGGCTTTCAGGGTGGCCATGGGGGTCTCCGTGGGTTGGTGTCTGGATGCCGGCGTCTACCCGCCCGGCGTGCATTGCCGTATCTTAGCGGTAGAGGCCGGGGGAGAATAGCGGCATTTCTCAAACGATTGACGGAGATGGTTCATGGTGACTCGCATTGTCAAAACCCCGGACGGCCGGAAAAAAGCACGCCCGGCGGGTAGCCCGGACGATTCGCTGCGGGTGATGGCCCGGCAGGTTGGTGCCGCGGCCACCGAGGCGGCGCTGCATCTGGCGCGGGTGATGCAGGACAACGTCTCGAAAACCGCCAGCGGCGTTATGGGCCAGGACGGCGAGCGCATGAGCAAGGTGGACCGCGCCTGGCTGCGCATGGATTCGCCCAACAACCTCATGATGATCGTCGGCTTCTGGATCCTCAAGCCCCGCGTGGACTACGAGACCGTCTGCCAGCGCATCGACGAGCGCATGCGCAAGTACCCGCGCTTCCATCAGGTCGTGGTCGAGGATGCGACCGGCGCCACCTGGGTCGAGGACGCCGGGTTCGACATCCACCGCCACGTGGTCCGGGAGAAGCTGCCCCGGGTTGCCCGCGGCGGTGAGAAGGCGGCCCTGCAGGCGCTGGTTGGCCGCCTGGCCGTGGAGCCGCTGGACGCGGCGCGCCCGCTGTGGAAGATGCACCTGGTCGAGAACTATCGCGACGAAGACGGCAAGCCTGCCTGCGTGCTGGTCGTGCGCATCCACCACTGCATCGCCGACGGCATCGCCCTGATCGCGGTGACGATGTCGCTGGTGGATGGCGGCGCCGAGCCCCCGGTGCGGGTGCGCAGCGACGGCCCGGCCAGCGCCGAAGACTGGATAGCCCATGCCCTGGTCGAGCCCTTGACCCACATCGCCGTGAAGGCGCTGGACGCGGCGGGCGAAGGTGCGGCCGCCTCGCTGCATCTGCTGCGCGAGCCGGGCAAGGGGGTCAGCGGCTCGGCGGACCTGGCCAAGATTGCCTACCACGTGCTCAGCGACGCCGCGGCGCTGGCCCTGATGGCCAACGACTCGCCAACCCGGCTCAAGGGCAAGGCCGGCACCGCCAAGCGCGTCGCCTGGTGCCAGCCGATTCCGCTGGACGAGGTCAAGGCCGTGGGCAAGGCGCTGAACTGCTCGGTCAACGATGTGCTGCTCAGCTGCGTGGCCGGGGCGATTGGCGAATACCTGAAGTCCAAGGGCGACACGGTGAAGGGCCAGGAAATCCGCGCCATGATCCCGGTGAACCTGCGTCCGATCCAGGACGCCTGGAAGCTCGGCAATCACTTTGGCCTGGCGCCGCTGGTGTTGCCGATCGGCATCGACAACCCGGTGGAGCGCGTCTACGAGGTGCGCCGGCGCATGCAGGGGCTCAAGGGCGGCACCCAGCCGCTGATGGCCTACGGCCTGCTGGCCGTGGCCGGCATGCTGGCCAAGCCGGCGCAGGACGCGATGCTCAACCTCTTCAGCAAGAAGACCACGGCGGTCATGACCAACGTGCCGGGCCCGCGCGAGAAGCTCAAGTTCTGCGGCGTCACGCTGGAACAGAGCCTGGCCTGGGTGCCGCAGTCCGGCGATGTGGGCCTGGGCGTGTCGATCCTGAGCTACGGCGGCGGGGTGCAGTTCGGCGTGATCTCCGACTCGACCCTGTGCCCCGATCCGCAGGCCATCATCGACGAGTTCGAGCCCGAGTTTGCCAAGTTGTCGATGGTGACGATGATGTTGCCATGGGGCGAGTGATTTTTTGATTTTTCGGTGCATTCCCAGGGTGGGATGGTCTTTGTTTGCTATTGTTTCGTTATTGAATTCCGGTGACTTTCCAAGGGTGGGGGCCGGGTCTCGCCCCGGCGGGCGACTCACTTTCTCTTGCTTCGCCAAGAGAAAGTAAGCAAAGAGAAGGCGAGCCGGATGCGTCGTCCCTGCGCTGCGCTACGGGCACGCTGCGTTGCTCG
>JAABRA010000315.1 GCA_011391155.1 Burkholderiales bacterium | reverse complement strand
GCCCAGGCCGACCCAGATGGTCAGGTAGCGTTCAAACAATCCCATGACTTGATGGAATCAGGTCGTAGCAGCCTGATCCTGGCCGATTTTCTGTACCTCCTGCGTCAGCGCCAGACGGCTGAGCTTGTCGATGGGCAGGCACATGAACAGCGAGATGCGGCGCGAGAGCACGCTGAAGGTGTCGCTGAAAGCGCGGTGCACTTTCTCTTCATCGCCGGTCGCAGCTGCCGGGTCGGCCACGCCCCAATGCGCCGAGATCGGCTGGCCGGGCCAGACCGGGCACACCTCGGCGGCGGCCTGGTCGCAGACGGTGAACACGAAGTCCATCACCGGCGCGCCCGGCTCGGCAAACTCGTTCCAGCTTTTGCTGCGCAGGCTGTCGGTCTTGTAATGGTTGCGTGCCAGCAGTTCGATGGCGCGCGGGTTCACCTGGCCCACGGCGTGGCTGCCGGCGCTGAAGGCGTGAAAACGTCCGGCCGACTGCGCGTTGAGGATGGCCTCGGCCATGATGCTGCGCGCCGAATTGCCGGTACACAGAAACAGCACGTTGTAGACCTTGGGGGCGTTCATGGAGGTGTCCTTGGCTGGTTGAGATTGGAGGTGTTCAGGTGGTTTGGGGGCTTGGCAAAGCCAGTTTGGTGGGCAACGCCAGCGTCAGCAGCCAGCAGGTGAACAGCATCAGCGCCGAGCCCACCAGGGCATACAGCAAGCCACCCCACTGGTAGAGCAGGCCCGACATCAGCGTGCCGAAGAAGCGGCCCAGTGCGTTTGCGGCGTAGTAGAAGCCCACGTCCTCGGCCGCTTTCTCGCTGCCCGCATAGGCCAGGATCAGGTAGGAGTGCACCGAAGAGTTCACCGCGAAGGCAAAGCCAAACAGCCCCAAGCCGCCCACCACCCACCACTGCAGGTGGGGCAGCTCCAGCAGCACGGTGGCGGCAATGCCCACCGGGATCAGCGCCAGCGCCAAAGACCACATGCGGGCGGCGGGCACCTCGCTGGTCAGTCCATCGGGGCTGCGTTTGACGAGGTTGGGCGCCAGCGCTTGCACCAGGCCATAGCCGATGGTCCAGGCGGCCAGAAAGCCACCGACCATGGTGAAGGTCCAGCCCTGCGAGTACAGAAACACCGGCACGCCGACCACAAACCAGACGTCGCGCGCACCGAACAGCGCCACGCGCGCCGCAGCCAGCACGTTGATGCCTTCGCTCTTGGCAAACAGTTCCTTGGCAGACTTCGACGCTTTGGCCTTGCCCATCATGGGCGGCACCGACAGCACCACGCCGACCAGCACCAGCAACAGCAGGCCGGCCATGGCCCAGAGCGACTGCTGAAAGCCCAGCGCCTGCAACAGCACACCGCCCAGGAAGAAGCCGATGCCCTTCATGGCGTTCTTGCTGCCGGTGAACCAGGCGACCCACTTGAAGAGCTGGCTGTTGCTCTGGTCTGCTGCCTTGGCCTGCGCCTGCGTGATCTTGATGGCCGATTTGCTGGCGGTCTTGGTGAGGTCTTTGGCTACGCCGCAAATGCCCTGCGCCACCACCACCCAGGCCACCGACATCGCCGCCGTCCATGCCGGGTTGAGCAGCGAAAGCAGGGTGAATCCTGTGATTTGCGTGACCAGGCCCACGGTCAGCATGCGCTGGATGCCGTAGCGCGTGGCCAGCCATCCCCCGATCAGGTTGGCCAGCACGCCAGCAGCTTCGTACAGCAGGAACAGAAACGCCAGCGTGAAGGGCGAATAACCGAGCTGGTAGAAGTGCAGCAGCACCAGCATGCGCAGCGCGCCGTCGGTGAGCGTGAAGCCCCAGTAGGCGGCGGTGACGATCGCGTAGTTGCGGGTCGCGGTGTTCATGCGCTGGCGTTCAGATGCCGCTTTGTTCCAGATGACACGCGAGATCGACCATGCGGGTGGCGTAGCCCATCTCGTTGTCATACCAGGCGTACACCTTGAGCAGGGTGCCGTCGGTCACCATGGTCGAGAGACCGTCCACGATGGCGCTGCGCGTGTCGCGGGCGTAATCGGCGCTCACCAGCGGGCGGCCTTCGAAGCCCAGAATGCCAGCCAGCGGGCCCTTGGCGGCGGCTTCGAATAGCGCGTTCACTTCCTCTGCGGTGGTTGCGCGGTTCAGCTCGAACACGCAGTCAGTTAATGAAGCATTCAGCGCGGGCACGCGCACCGCGTGGCCGTTGAGCTTGCCCTTGAGTTCGGGGTAAATCAGCGCGATGGCGGTGGCGCTGCCGGTGGTCGTCGGCGCCAAATTCACCATGGCGCTTCGGGCGCGACGCAGGTCTTTGTGCG
>JAABRA010000314.1 GCA_011391155.1 Burkholderiales bacterium | reverse complement strand
TTGTCGGCGACGTAGATCTTGCGGTCCTGCTGTTCGGCGAGCATGGGCCAGAAGCGGCCGGTACCGCAGGGCAGGTCGAGCACCGACCTGGGATTGCCGGCAAGTTGCAGCGCCTTGCGCGCCATGCCGACTTCGCGCCAGGTGGACAGGCGCCGCCAGAAGCCGCTGCCGTGCTTCTCGAAATACATGCGGGCGTGTTCGGGATCGTATTTTTCGGCGAACTCGTACTTTGGCTGCGGTGTGGAGTCGGGGTTTGTCATGGATTTCGTAGGGAAACGTGGAAAAGTCGGCGCTGGCGGGACGGCGGGACGTCTGATTGAGCCGACATTATAGGGAACAGTCCCGCCACCTGCCGCCCCGGCTGGCACGCCCGCCACAGCGGGCCCGCGAATCAAACGGAAGTGCTGTGGCTCAAGGGCAGGCCGCTGAGGCTGGCGACGAAGCCGCCTTCGGCGGCATTGCCGGTTTCGAGCCGTGCGCCGTGGAGTTCGGCCACCCGGGCGACGATGGCGAGGCCGAGGCCGTTGCCTTCGGCGGTGCTTTCGCGCCCGCGATAGAAACGCTCGCCCAGCCTGGGCAATGTTGCCGACGGAACACCGGGGCCGTTGTCGCGCACGGACAGGGTGTAAGCGTCTGCTCCGGCTTTCACTTCAAGCCAGACCGTATGCTCGGGCTGGGTGTAGCGGATTGCATTGTCGAGCAGGTTGCGGATGGCGATGCCGATCAGGTCGGCGTCGCCATGGCTGATCAGATCTCCCGGCGGGTAGGTCTCGATGATTTTCTGCGCCACCGTCGGATTGGCGTTACGCGCCCGTCCGGCAGCTTCGGCGAGTATGGCCCGCAGATCGATCGGAGTTGCGCTTTCGACGCTCTTTAGCGGGTCCAGGCGGGCCAGGCGCAGCAACTGCTCTACCAGGTGGGTGGCGCGGTCGACGCCGCTCTCGATCTGGCTGAGGGCGTGGTCGCGCATGGTGGCGTCCCGGCTCCGTCGCGCGACCTGGGTCTGCACCTTCAGGGCCGCGAGCGGGGTCCGCAGTTCATGGGCGGCGTCGGCAGTGAAGCGCCGCTCGTTCTCGAGCGTGCGATCCAATCGGGCGAGCAGGCGGTTGAGTGCGGTGACCAGTGGTCTGGCTTCCGTCGGCACCGGCGTTTTATCCAGCGGCGCGAGATTTTCCGGACTGCGCATCGAGACTTCGGCTGCCAGTGTCTCGAGCGGGCGCAGGCCGCGCCGGATGGACAGGTAGATCAGCAAGACCAGGATGGGCGAGATCAGGGCCAGCGGCAGGATGGTCCGTTCCGCGACTTCGAGCGCGGCGATGTCGCGCAGGGCGATCGACTGCGAGACCTGAACGCGATAGCGACCGTCGGTTGAAACGACGTTCAGCATGCGCCAGGACCCGGTCGGCCGGATGATGTCGCTGTAGCCGGGCACGCCGAGCACCGGCAGGTCCGGGGCGTTGGCCGAGCGGGCGATGATGCTGCCGTCGCCGCGGCCGATCTGGAATTCGAGCGGGGGTTCGTAGACATTGTCTTCGGCGCCGCGAACCGTCGCCAGACGCGCGGCCAGCGGGCCCAGCTGGGCCTCATTGTTTTCGACGATGGCCATCAGCAGCCGGCCTGTTTGCGCCAGGTTGCCATCCATCAATTCTTCGGCTTCATGCCCGGACTGCTGGTAGCTGAACCAGCCGGTGAAAAGCCAAAGCAGCAGCACCGCGATGCCGACTGCGGTCAGCAGGCGCCAGCGCAGGGAGCGGACCCGGCCGGCGGCCGACCAGCGCTTCATTTTTCGTCGCTCCGCAGGCGGTAGCCGAGGCCGCGCACGGTCTGGATGAAGTCGGAACCCAGTTTCTTGCGCAAATGGTGGATATAGACTTCCAGGGCGTTGCTTTCGACCTCTTCGCCCCAGGCGTAGAGGCTTTCCTCGAGCTGGGCGCGGCTGCGCAGGTGGTCGGGGTGGCTCATGAAGTCGAGCAGCAGGGCATATTCCCGCCCTGACAGCGACACGGGTTTGCCGTCGATGCTGGCCATTTTGCTGGCGGGGTCCAGGCTCACCCCGCGGTGGACCAGCAAGGGTTGCGCAACATCGCCGGCGCGGCGCACCACGGCGCGGATGTGGGCTTCGAGTTCGCCCAGGTCGAAGGGTTTGGTCAGGTAGTGGTCGGCGCCGCTGTCGAGGCCGATGATCTTGTCGTTCTTGGTATCGCGGGCGGTGAGGACGATCACCGGGGTCCGGTTGTTGCGCTGGCGCAGTTCGCGCAGGACGGAAATGCCGTCCATTCTGGGCAGGCCGAGGTCGAGAATGCAGGCGTCGTAGCTGTGGT
>JAABRA010000313.1 GCA_011391155.1 Burkholderiales bacterium | reverse complement strand
AACCGCATGTACACCTACCGCTGGCTCAGCCTGGTGGTGTGGCTGTATTTCACCGAGGGCGTGGTGCGCGCCTGGGGCGACCCGCCGCCCGGCGCCTGGTTGGCACTGTTGCAAGTCTTTCTGTGCCTGGTGCTGTTTGCGGCCTGCACGATGCATGTGCGACTGCGCTTCAGGCACGCCAGAGCCCGCGCGGACGCTGGGGAAACCACCACGACTGCACCGCCATGAACGACCTGCTCGACGCCCTGCGCCACATCACCGGCGCCGCCCATGTATTCACCGACGGCGACCTGAGCGCCTTCACGCAGGACTGGCGAAAGCGCGCCCACGGCAAGGCATTGGCGGTGGTGCGCCCGGGCAGCACCGCCGAGGTGGCGGCTATTGTGCGGGCCTGCGCGTTGCACCAGGCCGCCACCGGCGTCAGCCTGGTACCGCAGGGTGGCAACACCGGCCTGGCCGTGGGCTCGGTGCCGGATGATTCAGGCCGGCAGATCGTGCTGAGCCTGACGCGCCTGAGCGCCGTGCGCGGCATCGACAGCGCCAACCTGACCATCACCGTGGAGGCCGGCTGCATTCTGCACAGCGTGCAGGAAGCGGCCGAGGCCGCTGGCTTTCTGTTTCCGCTGAGCCTGGCGGCCGAAGGCAGTTGCACCCTCGGCGGCAACCTGGGCACCAACGCTGGCGGCACGCAGGTGGTGCGCTACGGCAATACGCGCGACCTGTGCCTGGGGCTGGAAGTGGTCACGGCGCAGGGCGAGATCTGGCACGGCCTGTCGGGCCTGCGCAAGGACAACACCGGCTACGACCTGCGCGACCTGCTCATCGGCAGCGAAGGCACGCTGGGCATCATCACCGCCGCGACGATGAAGCTCTTCCCCTTGCCTGCCGCGCAGCTCACCGCCTGGGCGGCCGTGCCGTCGCTGGACGCCGCGGTGGCGCTGCTGGGCCTGGCGCACCGGCACCTGGGCGCCGGCCTGACCGGTTTCGAGGTGATGGGCCGGTTTGCCCTGAGCCTGGTGGACAAACACTTCAAGCAGCTCAGCGTGCCGCTTTACCAGGACGCACCGTACTGCGTTCTGCTGGAGAACTCGGACCACGAATCCGAAACTCACGCCCGCACCTTGTTCGAGCACCTGCTGGAAACCGCGATGGAGCAGGGCTGCGTGAGCGACGCGGTGGTGGCCGAAAGCCTGAACCAGGCGCGCCACCTGTGGCACCTGCGCGAGAGCATCCCGCTGGCGCAGGCCGAGGAGGGGCTGAACATCAAGCACGACATCTCCATCCCGGTCTCGCGCATCGCGGAGTTCGTGGCGCAGACCGACGCCCTGCTGCAGCGTGAGATCCCCGGCGTGCGCCTGGTCAATTTCGGCCATCTGGGCGACGGCAACCTGCACTACAACGTGCAGGCACCCGAGGGCGTGGATGCCAAAGCCTTCCTGCGCGACGAGGAAGAGCGCGTCAACACACTGGTGTTTGATGCCGTGGCGCGTTTTGACGGCTCGATCTCGGCCGAGCACGGCGTGGGCAGCCTGAAGACCGACAAACTGCCGCGCTACAAGTCACCCGTGGCGCTGGGCATGATGCGCGCCATCAAGCAGGCGCTGGACCCGCAGAACCTGATGAACCCGGGGCGGGTGGTGCGGATCTAGCCGGCATGGTCATGCGCACACTTCATGCGCATACAATCTCTCCATCCATCCACAAGGCGTTTGACATGCTCCAATTTGACAAAGCCCCCAAGAAAGCCACCAATCTTTCGCTGAACTCCAAAGTGCTGGAAGCAGCCAGGGAACTGGGCATGAATGTCTCCCAGACGGTTGACGTGCTTCTGGCCAATGAGGTCAAGCGGCGCTACTGGGAAAAATGGCGCGACGACAACCGCGAGGCGTTTGAGGCGTACAACGAACGCATCCGGAAAGACGGGCTGCCGCTGGCGAAATACCGCACCTGGGGCAAAAGCCTCGGCGATGGTCGGGTCGAGACGGTTTGACGATGGCCCGCTTCGACGTCTACCCGAATCCCGACAGCGGTCTGGGGGACGATTTCCCCTATTTTCTGGATGTGCAGAACACCTTTATCGAGGTGGACACGCGAGCCGTCGTACCCCTGGTCGGGCCGCGCTACCTGACCCGTCTGGTTCGCGACCTCAATCCTGAAGTGATGGTTTCGGGCCAACCCTTTGTCATGCACACCTCAGCAATCGGTGCTGTTCCCACCAGCGAACTGCGGCGGGCCGTGGCCAATCTCTCGGATCAACAACTGGCGATTCAACACGCCCTGGACACGCTCTTCGGCGGCTACTGACATGTCAAGCAGCAATCC
>JAABRA010000312.1 GCA_011391155.1 Burkholderiales bacterium | reverse complement strand
AGGAAGTCCATTCAGGGTCTGTCGTGCTGGCAGGGGTAGGCAGGGCTCCGGGTTGGCGCCGAAAGGTGGAGGACGACAACGCCGCATGAAATGATGCGGCATGCCACTGAGCCCCGACGACCTGCAAGACATCGCTGCACGCACCCTGGCGCACTACGAGCAGCACGCCCAGAGCTATTGGGAAGGCACGCGCGACCACGACGTCAGCCAGAACATCGCGGCGCTGCTGAAGCACATCACCACGCCACCGCCCTTTGACCTGCTGGACTTCGGCTGCGGGCCCGGGCGCGACCTGCTCACCTTCACGGTGCTGGGCCACCGCGCCGTGGGCTTGGAGGGCGCACCCAGCGTGGCGGCGCTGGCGCGCGCCCACAGCGGCTGCGAGGTGCTGGAGCAGAGCTTCCTGCACCTCGAACTGCCCGCGCAGCGCTACGACGGTGTTTTTGCCAATGCCGTGCTGTTCCATGTGCCCCGCCAGTTGCTGCCGCAGGTGCTGCGACAACTGCAGGCCTGCCTGCGACCGGGCGGCGTGCTGTTCAGCTCCAACCCGCGCGGCGATGGCCAGGAGGGCTGGAACGGTGAGCGCTACGGCGCATTTCACGACTGGCCAACCTGGCGCGCCTTGGTGACGGCCGCCGGCTTCGACGAGTTGGAGCACTTCTACCGGCCGTCGGGCCTACCGATCGAGCAACAGCCCTGGCTGGCGAGCGTGTGGCGCAAACGCTGAGCCCTGGCTCCACGGCACTGCGTTTCTGCTGATCGCGCCGCTGCAGCAAGTGCAGCCAAGGCCTGCGATCGTGTCGAGATGGGCAATGGGTCGGGGCGAACGGCCCTTTGTCGAACAGACACCTGCCCTCCCCTTGATGGGGGATGCATGCACAAAGATCCGAAGCCATCATTTCGAGCCCTGCGGAGATGTTCAGACCTGATCGGTTTGTTCGACGTCGACGTCACCTTGAGGAGCATTTCACTATGGAATCCCTGTTTCGTTTCAATATCGTGCGCGAGCCGAACCGCAACGAAGACGAAATATCCGTCATCGACCTGGGCGCACCGACCAACTTCCAGAACAGTGCCGGCGCCATCCCGAACGGACCGAACCGGCGCACCCAGTTGCACGCGCTGGCTGGGTCCTATATCGCATCCGCCAATTTCATATCCAGCGTTTCCGGCATTGCGGCGCTGGCTGCCCTGGAGGATGCCTCGACGGCGATCGACGTCCTGATCGACGATGGCAAATTTGCCCGGACCGATGTGGAAGCCGCGCTGACCGCCGCGCTCGGCGCCGATCCAGTGGCCTTCGTGAGCACCAACGCCGTCACCACGCACCTGCCGGCACTGAAAGACAGCATCCTCGCGATCAAGATGTCGCCCGCCGACCACAAGCGCCCGCTCCGGCGCCTGGCGGCGGTGCTGCGCGTCACCGAACTGATCGGTCGTTTCGATGCCGACGCCGCTTTCCCGCGCGACCATGGCGAACTGGTCCGCGTTCACCGGCAAGGACTCAGGGTGCCTGGTGCGGTGCTGCCCACGCGGCCACCCGCGCCGCCCCGGCCCAAGCCAGGCAAGGTGGCCGACACGCTGAAAAACCTGGCCGAACGCTACAAGCTGCACGACCTCGCGCTGAAGGAGTTGCGGGGTGTGCGTCCAGGCGGCTATTCGGTGACGCCGCAGGCATCCTTCGATGCCCGGCTGCCGTCGGCCAAGATTCGGCCCGAGGCGATCTTCACGGAGGAACTGTCGATCCGGCAGACGGCGCTGCGCGCCACGCTGATGGCCTCCGCTGCGGATGTGACGCGCCCGCCGGTCAGCGCCCAGAACCAGGTCAACATCGGCACGTCGGCGATGGTCAGGGGCGCCATGGCGAATTTCAACGTCGAAAACCTGACCGCGGCCGAACCGACGATGCAGGTCTCGCGCGGCGCGCGAATCGCGCTGGGCGGCTCGCCCGATTTCAAGCCGGTCGTCTCGGGTTTGGTCGGATTGCGGATGGGCAAGGAGACGGTGGACAAGCTGAGCCAGGAAACGCTGGGCGTGATCAAGGAACTCGGTCTCGATCCGTCTGAACCCATCGCCCGCACGGTCGCGAAAATCACAGCGGCCAGGCAAACCCTTCACGCGGAAGCCCAGGCACTGATCCAGCCGATCGGGCAGAAGACCTTTCGCACCGTCGGCAAAACCACCGTGGCGATCACCTCGTCGCCCATCCCGCAGCTCTATTCGCTGCATCCCGACGTCCTCCTGAACTTTCTGCCCGATCTCTTTTTCCCCATCCTGTCGGGCGTGCCAACCACCCATGCCGATATCCAACCCGCAGGCGTCA
>JAABRA010000311.1 GCA_011391155.1 Burkholderiales bacterium | reverse complement strand
AGGCAAAGGGTCGAGGCCTGCATGATACCATCGGCCTAGCCGCCTGCACGTCAAGGCCGAACCCCGATCACCACTGCCTACCTACCATTCCGCCTGACCATGAGCCGTTTCTGGAGCGACGTCGTCAAGGGCCTCAAGCCCTACGTGCCGGGCGAGCAACCCAAGCTCGCCAACCTGGTGAAACTCAACACCAACGAGAACCCCTATGGGCCGTCGCCGCGGGCGCTGGAAGCGATCCGCGCCGCCACGGGGGAATCGCTAAAGCTGTATCCCGACCCGAACGCCGAGCAGCTCAAGGCTGCGATCGGCAAGTATCACGGCGTCGGAGTGCAGAACGTTTTCGTCGGCAACGGCTCGGACGAAGTCCTCGCCCACGTCTTCCTTGGGCTGCTGAAGCAGGCGCGGCCGATCCTCTTCCCCGACATCAGCTACAGCTTCTATCCGGTGTATTGCGGCTTGTACCAGGTGGGCTTCGAAACGATACCGCTGGCCGACGATTTTTCGATTCAGGTGGGCGGCTACACGAAACCCAACGGCGGAATCATTTTCCCCAATCCGAATGCGCCGACCGGTTGCCTGGTGCCTCTGGCCGATATCGAACGCCTGTTGCAGGCCAATACGGATTCGGTGGTGGTGGTCGACGAAGCCTATGTCGATTTCGGCGGCGAGAGCGCGATTCCGTTGACTTCCCGCTACCCGAACCTGCTGGTGGTGCAGACGCTGTCCAAATCGCGTTCGCTGGCTGGCCTGCGGGTCGGCTTCGCCGTCGGCCACGTCGATCTGATCGAAGCGCTGGAGCGGGTCAAGAACAGCTTCAATTCCTACCCGCTGGACCGCCTGGCAATTGCCGGCGCGGTCGCCGCCTTCGAGGATCGCGAGTACTTCGAGAAAACCTGCAAGGCCGTCATCGCCACCCGTGAGAAGCTGACCGGCGAATTGAAAGCGCTGGGCTTCGAAGTGCTGCCATCAAAGGCCAACTTCATTTTCGCCCGCCATCCGCAACACGATGCCGAAAAGTCGGCGCTGGCGCTACGGCAACGCAGCATCATCGTGCGCCACTTCAAGCTGCCGCGCATCGAACAGTTCCTGCGGATTACGGTCGGGACGGACGAGCAGTGCGCGGCGCTGACCACTGCACTGAAGGAAATCCTCAGGGCTTGATGCGCAGTTCTGCCTACTAGGGTTTGATGCGCAGTTCCGCTGCGCGGGCATGGGCGGTGAGCCCTTCGCCATGTGCCAGGGTCGCGGCAATCGGCCCCAGGGTTTGCGCCCCCGCTTGCGACACCTCGATCAGGCTGCTGCGCTTCTGGAAATCATAGACTCCCAGCGGCGACGAAAAGCGCGCACTGCGGGAGGTGGGCAGTACATGATTGGGGCCGGCGCAGTAATCGCCGAGTGATTCGGACGTGTAGTGCCCGACAAAGATCGCGCCGGCGTGACGAATCTTTTCCACCAGCGGTGCGGGATCGGCCACGGCGAGTTCAAGATGTTCCGGTGCGATGCGATTGGCCAGCTCGCAAGCCTCGTCGAGACTGGCGACCTGAATCAGGGCGCCACGTCCCTTGAGCGAGGCAGCAATCACCTCGCGACGCGGCATGGTCGGCAAGAGCCTTTCGATGCTCGCCGCAACCCGCGCGATGAATCCGGCATCCGGACTCAGCAGAATCGACTGCGCCAGTTCGTCATGCTCGGCCTGGGCAAACAGATCGATGGCGACCCACTCCGGATTCGCCGAGGCATCGGCGATGATCAGGACTTCCGACGGCCCGGCCACCATGTCGATGCCGACGGTGCCGAAGACACGGCGCTTGGCCGCCGCGACATAGGCGTTGCCGGGACCGACGATCTTGTCCACCTGCGGGATGGTCTGCGTGCCGTAGGCCAGTGCCGCCACGGCCTGTGCGCCGCCAATCGTGAATACCCGGTCGACGCCGCCAAGGCAGGCAGCGGCCAGCACCAACGCATTCTTCTCGCCGCGTGGCGTGGGCACCACCATGATCAGTTCGCCGACTCCCGCCACCTTGGCTGGCAGCGCATTCATCAGCACCGAACTCGGATAGGCTGCCTTGCCTCCCGGCACGTACAGGCCGACGCGGTCCAGCGGCGTGATCTTCTGCCCCAGGCGCGTGCCGTCGGCCTCGGTGAAGCTCCACGACTCGAGCTTCTGCCGCTCGTGATACGAAGTTACGCGCTGCGCCGCCGCTTCAAGCGCTGCGCGCTGCGCGGACGGGAGCCTGTCGAGCGCCTGCCGCAATTCGCTGCGGGGCAGTTCGAGTTCGGCCATGGTGCCGGCATCGAGTTTGTCGAAGCGACGCGTGTAATCGAGCA
>JAABRA010000310.1 GCA_011391155.1 Burkholderiales bacterium | reverse complement strand
AAAGCTACGACGACAACCTGAACGTGCACATCTGGGGCACCGGCGGCATGAGTCACCAGCTGCAGGGCGCGCGCGCCGGCCTGATCAACCGCGAGTGGGACAACGCCTGGCTCGACCAGATGATTGCCGACCCCGTGGCCTGCGCTGACACGCCGCACATCGACTACGTGCGCGAAGCGGGCAGCGAAGGCATTGAGCTCGTGATGTGGCTGATCGCCCGCGGCGCGATGTCGGACATCGTCGATGGCAAGGTGCAGGGGCCGGCCCCGACGGTCAAACACCGCTTCTACCATGTGCCCGCGTCCAACACGGCGGTGGGCCACCTGATACTCGAAAATGTGTGACTTACCCCCTCCCGCTCGCGGGATAGTGCAGGGGTGAGGGCGCTACCGCAGCAAGAGCCCTCACCCTGACCCTCTCCCCAAGGGGAGAGGGGACCAACCCCCCTCATTCGGAGAAACACCATGACCATCAAAGTAGCACTCGCTGGCGCCGGCGCCTTCGGCATCAAACACCTGGACGGCATCAAGAACATCGACGGCGTCGAAGTGATCTCGCTGGTCAGCCGCGAGCTGGAAAAAACCCGTGAAGTGGCCGCCCAGTACGGCATTGGCCATGTCACCACCGATCTGGCCGACAGCCTGGCCTTGCCCGAGGTGGACGCCGTCATCCTGTGCACACCCACGCAGATGCACGCCGAGCAGACGCTGGCCTGCCTGCGCGCCGGCAAGCACGTCCAGGTGGAGATTCCGCTGGCCGACAGCCTCAAGGGCGCGGAAGAAGTCGTGGCGCTGCAGAAGCAGACTGGCCTGGTCGCGATGTGCGGCCACACCCGGCGCTTCAACCCCAGCCACCAGTACGTTCACAACGAGATCCAGGCCGGCCGCTTCAACATCCAGCAGATGGATGTGCAGACCTACTTTTTCCGCCGTACCAACACCAACGCGCTGGGCCAGGCGCGCAGCTGGACCGACCACCTGTTGTGGCACCACGCGGCCCACACCGTGGACCTGTTCGCCTACCAGGCCAACAGCCCTATCGTGATGGCCAACGCCATCCAGGGACCGATCCACCCGGTGCTGGGCATTGCGATGGACATGAGCATCCAGCTCAAGGCCGCCAACGGTGCCATCTGCACGCTGTCGCTCAGCTTCAACAACGAGGGCCCGCTGGGCACCTATTTCCGCTACATCGGCGACACCGCGACCTATCTGGCGCGTTACGACGACCTTTTCACCGGCAAGGAAGAAAAGATCGACGTGAGCCAAGTGGCGGTGAGCATGAACGGCATCGAGCTGCAGGACCGCGAATTCTTCGCTGCGATCAAAGAGGGGCGCGAGCCGAATTCCAGCGTCGGCAAGGTGTTCGCCTGCTATCAGGTGCTGCACCAGCTGGAGCAGCAGCTCAACAAGAATGCCTGAACCGCGCCGAAGCAAAATGGGGTCGGATCACTCGACGCGCAGCGGCGATGTGCTCTGACCCCGTTTTGCGTGCCCCCATTGGGGTGTGCCCCACTTCGAATTCCATGCACTGAGGAAAACCCATGCAACACAGAAAACTGGGTCCTTTCACCGTCTCCGCCATCGGCCTGGGCTGCATGAACATCTGTCATGCGTATGGCGCGCCGGTCTCTGCGGATCAGGCCGAGCGTGTCTTGCTCGGCGCGCTGGACGCGGGTGTCACGCATTTCGACACCGCAGCGCTCTACGGCTTTGGCGCCAGCGAAACCATTGTGGGCAACGTGCTGGCGAAGTACCGCAAACAGTTCACCCTCGCCAGCAAGTGCGGCATGCAGGGCGTGGATGCGGCGGGCGACGGCAAGCTGGTGCGCGTGATCGACGGCCGGCCCGAGACGATCCGTGCCACCTGCGAGGCCGCGCTCAGGCGCCTGCGCACCGACGTGATCGACCTGTATTACCTGCACCGCTGGGACAAAAATGTGCCCATCGAAGACAGCGTGGGTGCCCTGGGCGACCTTGTGCGCGCCGGCAAGATCCAGACCATTGGCCTGTCCGAAGTCTCGGCGGCCACACTGCGCCGCGCCCATGCGGTGCATCCGGTTGCCGCCCTGCAGACCGAGTATTCGCTGTGGACGCGCAACGCCGAGATCGCCGTGCTCGACGCCTGCCGCGAACTCGGCGTGACGTTCGTGGCCTTCAGTCCGGTGGCACGCGGCTTTCTGTGCGGCCCGTTGGACGTGAACGCTTTCGACGCCAAGGACATCCGCCGCACCATGCCGCGCTTTGCGCCCGACAACTATGCGGCCAACCTGCGGCTGCTGCCGGCCTACAACGCCATCGCCAGCGAAGTGGGCTGCACTCCGTCGCAGCTGGC
>JAABRA010000309.1 GCA_011391155.1 Burkholderiales bacterium | reverse complement strand
AAGCTGGGGCCGGACAATTTTGGCGGAGTGAGTTCCCGCTATCTGAGAAACGACAGCAGTCCTGGCACTGCGCCTTATATGCTCTACAACATCTACACCGATTTCAACTATGGCACGATTTGGGGCGATGGCATCACAGGCGGGCTGCTCACCGGCACCGTCCCCATTGGCGACAGCACGGCAATCACCCTGCCACCGCAAACCGTTTACGGCAAGATTCCTGCAGGGCAAAACACCCTAAGGGTCGGAAATTACTCCGGCTCGCTGGTCATGACGGTGACCTTCAACCCGTAGCTGCGTGCACTGATCACAAAGCCATCAAGCGCTTATCAGCCCGGCACGTATGGCGTAGCGCGTGAGGTTGGCCAGGTCGGTGATGTTCAGGCGCTCCATGATGCGGGCGCGGTGCACGTCCACGGTCTTGGGGCTGAGCTTGAGTAGCCAGGCGATTTCCTTGGAGGTCTGGCCTTTGGCCAGCAGCTTGAGGATTTCAATCTGCCGCGCCGTCAACTGCCCGCCGGGCGCGGCGTCAGCCGGGGCCAGCAGCATGCTCGATATGGAAGGTCCAAAATAGGTACCGTGGCTCATGACCCGCCGCACGGCCTGAGCCAGTTCCGACGGCGGCGTGCTCTTGAGCAGGTAGCCACAGGCGCCGCAGGCCACGGCGCGCTTGACGAAGTCGACCGTGTCGAACATCGACAGGACCATCAGGCGCACCTTGGGCCGGCTGGCGTGCAGATGGACGATGGCGGCCAGGCCGTCCATCCGTGGCATTGAGATGTCGGTCAGCACCAGATCCGGGTTGAGCGCTTCAGTGAGTTGGATCAATTCCAGGCCGTCGCTGGCTTCGGCGATCACTTCAACCCCTTCGATCATGTTGAGCAGTGACTTGATGCCCGAGCGCACCAGTTCGTGGTCGTCGGCCAGAATGATCCTGACGGGTTCGTGTGTTTGCAGGGGCTGCATAGACGTTGGTTGCGGGGCGCTTCAGAGAACGGCTTTGACAATGACACCGGCGCCGGGTCGGGTGCGAAAGCGCAAGCATCCGCCCACCAAGTCAGCGCGCTCTATCATGCCATTCAAGCCCAGGTTTCTTTCGGTGATGGTCTTGCCCAGCACGGCGGACTGGTCGAACCCGATGCCGTTGTCACCCACCACAATCACGATGCGCCCGGCCGGCGTGAAACGCAGCAGCACGGCGACGCGGGTGGCCCGGGCGTGGCGCAGGGTGTTGGTGACGGCCTCCTGTATCACGCGCAGCGCCACCAGGGCGTTGTCGCCCAGTTCGGCCGGCTCAGTGCCGCGAACGCTGATGCGCATCTGCAGACCCGCCGGCTCAGCCAGACGCTGCAATTCGGCCTGCACGGCGGAGACAAGCCCTAGCACGTCGAATGCCGGCGGGCGCAGGGAGAATGAAAGGGCCTTCACCTGCTGGATGGCGGTTTTTGCGATTTCCAGAGCCTGGTTGATGAAACGGCTCCTGGTTTGTGGCGCGGGCGAGCTTTGCGCCGCGTGCAGATGGATCACGATGGCTGTGAGCGTCTGGCCGAGCACGTCGTGCAGTTCGCGCGATAGCATCGCGCGCTCGTTCTCAAGGGTCTCTAGAAAGCGCGACGACATCTCCTTGAGCCGCCGGTTGGCGACTTGCAGGTCTACCTTGCGTTGGCGCTCTTCAAGATCACGCAGACGGTCGCGCTCGACGCGCGAGATGACCCTGTGCAGGACGGCCAGCTTGTCCTTGGTTATGTAGCCTTTGGCGCCATCGCGCATCAGGGGGGCCCGGCAGTCATCGCTAATGGGGTGGGTGAGCACAACCAGTGGGGTGTCAGCCTGGCGCGCCGCCAGCATCGAAAGCGCAGCGACGGGTGAGAAGCGTTGCAGGGTGGAGTCGCACAGCACCACGTCAACGCCGGCATCCAACGCGGCGCTGAAGTCGCTCACATCGGTGGCTGCGCTAACCGAGTAGCTTTGCTGGGGGTCGGCCTGCTTCAAAGCGAGCTTGATGCGTTCAATGTCGTCAATGTTGTCTTCGAGGCAAAGAACGCGGATCGTCTCGCGGGCTGCAGTGGCAACGGTTTGTGGGCTTGCCGTCGGAGATTCTGGTGCGGGCATGCTTGAGGGCTATGGTTTTGGTGGGAGATCGGCGTTGCAGTTTAGCGTCGTTGGGTCGGGCGGCGTGTCAGAAGAAGGTTTGAACAAAAGTTTCTTGCTGCAAAGGATAGTGTTTTCTGTGCAGTAACACCCGCACCAATCTGCGCGAGTCACCTGTCCCCTAAGAACTTGTCCGTAAATAATGTTTACGTCCAACTTGACCTTCCGGAATGCATCTTGGATTC
>JAABRA010000319.1 GCA_011391155.1 Burkholderiales bacterium | reverse complement strand
GTGTTGGGCGCGTCAAGGTAGCGCCAGTCGGCATGCACCTCGCGCTTGCGTTCAAACGGCGTGACTTTGGCCGGCTTGCCCAGCAGCTCTCGAACCGCCTCCAGGCCCATGCCGGGCTGCACCCTGGCAAAGTTGGCCGGGGTGAGCACCTGGCGCAGCGCTGTCATCCGGCCGTCGGGTCCGACCGTGATCATGTAGTTGCGCTGACCGGCCGGCTGGCGGTTGTACTCAAAGGTGCGCGCGCCCCCCGGTGCATCCCAGATTTTTTCCGGCTCGCCGAACTTCGCCCGGACGTCGGCCTCGGTGGCCAGGCCCTCTTCAAGTTCGCTGATGCGCTGGGCATCGCAAGCCGTCAACATGAGCAGCATGGGCAGCCCGACCTTGATCAACATGGTTTTCATCCTGTCGTCCCCGGTAAAATGCTGCAACCCTCCGCCCTGGAGGCTCGCCACAAAGGCCACAGTTTATGTCCCTGACCCGCATCTTCCGCCGCCCCGACTATCGCTCCGAGTACACCCAGTTCATGGATCAGCTCAAGGAAAAAAAGCCGCAACTGCTGGATCAACAAATCGCCGGGCGTGCCCTGCTCTGGGACCGGGCACAGGACCGTGACGCCCAGGCGGAATACAAAGAGGCGCGGGTGCCGCAACAGCCCTACGTCTACCAGAGCCACGGCTGACTTGACGTTTTTGAGCCTTTTTGGGCTCTTCCCAGCGTCAAATGGTCGTTGTCAGCTACTTCATCGATAGCGTTCATGACGCATTCCAATGACGCCGCGCTGGCGCAGCTCGGCGGGGTACTCGCCCCCTCCGGCACGCCCGAGGTGGTGGACCACGTCGCCGTGGCGCGGCTGTATGGCGAGCCGCTGTTTGCGCTGCCCACCGACCTCTACATTCCGCCGGATGCGCTGGAGGTCTTCCTGGAGGCCTTCGAAGGGCCGCTGGACCTGCTGCTCTACCTGATCCGCAAGCAGAACTTCAACATCCTCGACATTCCCATGGCCGGCGTCACGCGCCAGTACCTGAGCTATGTGGAGGAAATCCGCGGGCGCAATCTGGAGCTGGCCGCGGAATACCTGCTGATGGCGGCCATGTTGATCGAGATCAAGTCGCGCATGCTGCTGCCCCCGCGCAAGGTGCCCGAGGGGCAGGAGCCCGAAGACCCGCGTGCCGAGCTGGTGCGCCGCCTGCTGGAATACGAGCAGATGAAACTGGCCGCCGCGCGGCTCAATGCCATGCCGCAGGCGGGCCGCGACTACATCCGGGCGCAGGTCCACATCGAGCAGTCGCCGCACCCGCGCTTCCCCGACGTCCACCTGGCCGACCTGCAGGACGCCTGGCGCGACATGCTCAAGCGCGCCACGCTGGTCCAGCACCACACCATCACCCGCGAGGAACTCAGCGTGCGCGAGCACATGAGCATGGTGCTGCGCAAGCTGCAAGGCCGCCGTTTCATCGAATTCGAGGCCCTGTTCGACCCGTCCCGGGGAACGCCGGTGCTGGTGGTCACCTTCATTGCCCTGCTGGAGCTGGCCAAGGAAACGCTGATCGAGATCGTCCAGGCCGAGGCGTTTGCGCCGATTTACGTGCGCCTGGCCTACACCCCGACCTGAATAATCAGAGGCCTTCGTCGCGGGCTTCGCGCCCCATCAGGGCCGCTACGGCCTGCGCCGGCTCGAGCTGGCCGTCCAGCAAGGCCAGCACCGCCTCGCTGATGGGCATGTCCACGCCCAGGGCACGTGCGCGCTGCAGCACGGTGCGTGCGCTGTACACCCCTTCGGCAACATGGCCGAGCGAATCCACCGCCTGCTGCAGTGTCAGGCCCTGGGCCAGTAGCTGGCCGACCCGGCGGTTACGGCTCAGGTCGCCCGTGGCCGTCAATACCAGGTCGCCCAGGCCCGAAAGACCCATGAATGTTTCGGCTTTGGCACCCAGCGCCGTACCCAGGCGCGTCATCTCCGTCAGCCCCCGGGTGATCAGCGCGGCGCGCGCGTTCAGGCCCAGGTTCAGCCCGTCGCACAGCCCGGTGGCAATCGCCAGCACGTTTTTCACGGCGCCGCCCACTTCGACACCCACGAGGTCTTCACTGGCATAGACACGCAGCGTCGGGCTGTGAAAGGCCGCAACCAGGGCCTCGCGGACTACCGCGTGCTCACTGGCAGCCACCAGGGCCGTGGGCTGGCCCCGCGCCACCTCCAGCGCGAAACTCGGTCCGCTGAGGATGCCGGCCATCAACTCCGGCGCCACCTGCGCCCGGATTTCATGCCCCAGCAGCCCGACCGATGGCCCATCCGCATCGGGCTGCGGCGCCTCGAACCCCTTGCACAGCCACGCCACGGGTGCGCGGCAGCCGCGCAGGGCCGACAGCGTGGCGCGCAAGCCGGCCATGGGCGTGGCAATCATGACCAGATCGGGTGCCACGTCCGTCGCCATCCGCGCCATCAGCGCCGGGGCTGACGCGCCGTGCAGCGCCAGAGCGGCCGGAAAGGGCACGCCGGGCAGATAGCGGGCATTTTCTCGCGTCGCCTGCATGGCCTGGACCTGGGCCCTATCCCGGGCCCAGAGCTGTACCGCATGCGCCGCGGGATGCCGGGCGGCACTGATGGCCAGTGCCGTACCCCAGGCGCCGGCCCCAAATACTATGATATTCATAGCATTAAATGACCATTTAACGCTGGGATAAGCCCAAATTTACTCAAAAATCACTGCGTGGTGATGGGCGCTGCCTGTCCGGCAGCCTGGGCCTGCTGCTGCTCGTACATGGCCTGGAAGTTGATCTCGGCCAGGTGCACGGGCGGGAAGCCGCCGCGCGTGATCAGGTCGGCCACGTTGCCGCGCAGGTACGGGTAGACGATCTGCGGGCAGGCGATGCCCATGATCGGGCCCATCTGGTCGTCCGGCAGGTTGCGGATCTCGAAAATGCCGGCCTGCTTGACCTCCACCAGAAACACGGTGCGGTCCTTGATCTTGGTCTGCACGGTGGCCGTCACGCAGACTTCAAACACGCCTTCGGCCACCGGGGTGGCTTCCACGCCGAGCTGGATGTCGACGCCGGGCTGCTCCTGCTCGAGCAGGATGGCAGGGGAATTGGGCTGCTCCAGCGAGGCCTCTTTCAGGTAGACGCGCTGGATCTGGAATACGGGGTCAAGGTCGGCCATGGAACTTCTCGGTTGGAGGGGAAAAGAAAAAAGGGGGCAACGTGACAACACGAAACGCGCTGCAGCACCACCGCAACGCGTTCAATGTCTGGACGGGACGAATTATCTCAGGTGCGCGGCCGGCGCTGGCTCAGCGCCCACATCGGCGCGTGGGCAAATCGCTCAGGCGGCTTCGAGCAAGGGCATCAGGGCGCCCTTGCGGTCCAGCGCCACCAGATCGTCATGGCCCCCGACATGCGTGACACCGATGAAAATCTGCGGCACCGTGCGCTGGCGGGTGATTTCCATCATCCGGACGCGTTCATCCGGGTTGAGATCGACGCGGATCTCCTCGATCTGGGCAACCCCTTTCGATTTCAGGATCTGCTTGGCACGAATGCAGTACGGGCAGACGGCGGTGGTGTACATCGTGACGGTTTGCATGGGGTCCCCGGGTTCAGGCTTTCTCGATGGGCAGGTTAGCGTCTTTCCACGCCCGCATCCCGCCGGACAGCGAATGGGCCTGCTCGTAACCCAGTTTCTTGGCGATGGCCACGGCCCGGCTCGAACGCGCCCCGGAGGCGCACACCAGGATCACCGGCAGGGCCTTGTTCTTGACCAGCCCTGGCAGCTTCTGCTCCAGCTCACCCAGCGGCACATGGCGGGCGCCCGCCACATGGCCCGCAGCGTATTCGGACGTCTCGCAGACATCCACCACCACCGCCTTCTCGCGGTTGATCAGTTGCACCGCCCCGTTGGCGGTCAGCGACCCGGGGCGTGCGCCGCTCGAAATCACGGGCCAGGCCAGCATGCCGGCGGACGCCAGCGCCACGGCAATCAACATCCAGTTATCCATCAAAAACTTCACGTCGCACCTTTCGTAAGCGGCTATCGAACAACCCGGATTCTAGAATGGAGGGTTAATTCCGGTATCTGACCCCGCTAAAACACCCGATCACCATGCACAAACTCGTTCTCATCCGCCACGGCGAATCCACCTGGAACCTCGACAACCGCTTCACCGGCTGGACCGACGTCGACCTGACGCCCACCGGTGTGGAACAGGCCAAGAATGCCGGCCGGCTGCTGAAAGCCGAAGGCTACGAGTTCGATCTCTGCTACACCAGCGTGCTCAAGCGCGCCATCCACACCCTGTGGCATGCCCTGGATGCACTGGACCGCCAGTGGCTGCCGGTGGTCAACAGCTGGCGCCTGAACGAGCGCCACTACGGCGCGCTGCAAGGGCTGAACAAGGCAGAAACCGCCAAAAAATTTGGCGATGAACAGGTGCTGGTGTGGCGCCGCAGCTATGACACGCCGCCCCCGGTGCTCGACGCCAGCGACCCGCGCTGCGAACGCGGCGACCTGCGCTACGCCCGGCTCAAGCCGGAGGAAGTCCCGCTCACCGAATGCCTGAAAGACACCGTGGACCGCGTCATGCCGTTCTGGAACGACGCCATGGCGCCGGCGATCAAGGCCGGCCAACGCGTGATGGTGGCGGCGCACGGCAACTCGATCCGCGCGCTGGTCAAGTACCTCGACGGCATCGCCGACGCCGATATCGTCGGCCTGAACATCCCCAATGGCATCCCGCTGGTCTATGAACTCGATGCCGGTCTCAAGCCCATTCGCAGCTATTACCTCGGTGACGCGGAGGCGGCAGCCAGGGCCGCCGCGGCCGTCGCCAACCAGGGCAAGGCCTGAGGGCGCTGCCCGCCCGGCGACGCCCGGGTGGCCGGCCCGCACCAGAAACGCTGCAACTTCCGCCCCGGATCTTTGCAGGATTTCACGGAACCGCCGGGCTCCTTCCCGCTCCAAGGCTGTATATTTCTCCCCAAAGGTGCTGAAACATGGGTCATAAACTGAAAATTGCCGGATGGGTTTCCGTTGGAATCCTGACGGGCGCGCTCACCACGGTGTCGCTGCAGACCATGGCGCGCGGTGGCCTGGCGCCCTTGCCGCTCGAAGAACTGCAGCAGCTCGCAGCGGTGTTCGGCATGATCAAGAGCGACTATGTCGAGCCGGTGGATGAGAAGAAGCTGATCACCGATGCCATCGCCGGCATGGTCTCCAGCCTCGACCCGCACTCGCAGTACTACGACAAGAAATCCTACAAGGAATTCCGTGAAGGCACCTCCGGGCGCTTTGTCGGCGTGGGCATCGAGATCACCCAGGAAGACGGCCTGGTCAAGGTGGTGGCGCCCATCGAAGGTTCACCGGCCGACCGTGCCGGCCTCAAGACCAACGACCTGATCACCCGCATCGACAGCACTGCCGTGAAGGGACTGACGCTGAACGAAGCGGTGAAGAAAATGCGCGGCGAGCCCAACACCAAGGTCACGCTGACGATTTTCCGCAAGGACGAGAACCGCACCTTCCCGGTGACCATCACGCGCGAGGAGATCAAGACGCAGTCGGTCAAGACCAAGGTCGTCGAGCCCGGTTACGCCTGGGTGCGCCTGTCGCAGTTCCAGGACCGCACGGTTGAAGATTTCGTGCGCAAGGTCGACGACATTTACAAGCAGGAACCCAAACTCAAGGGCATGGTGCTGGACCTGCGCAACGACCCGGGTGGCCTGCTCGACGCCGCCGTGGCGATCTCCGCGGCATTCCTGCCTGAAAACGTCACGGTCGTCTCGACCAACGGCCAGCTGGCGGAAAGCAAATTCGTCTACAAGGCATCGCCCGAGTTCTACGCGCGCCGCGGCAACGACCCGTTCAAGCGTTTGCCCGAGAGCACGCGCGCCGCGCTGCGCACGGTGCCGCTGGTGGTGCTGGTCAACGAGGGCTCGGCCTCGGCCAGCGAAATCGTGGCCGGCGCCCTGCAGGACCACAAGCGCGGCATCATCATGGGCAGCCAGACCTTTGGCAAGGGCTCGGTGCAGACCGTACGTCCGCTGGGCCCCGACACCGGCCTGAAAATGACCACCGCGCGCTACTACACCCCCAGCGGCAAGACCATCCAGGCGAAGGGCATCCTGCCCGACGTGATGGTCGACGAAACCGCCGAAGGCAACCTGTTCGCCGCCCTGCGCACGCGCGAAGCCGACCTGGACAAGCACCTGGGCAACGGCATCGACAAGGAAACGGTGGATCCTAAGAAGGAGCAGGCCCGTGAAGACGCCCGCGAGGAAGCGCGCAAGAAGCTCGAAGAGCAGGCCAAGAAACCGCTGGCCGAGCGCCGTCCGCCCGAGTTCGGCAGCGACAAGGACTTCCCCCTGACGCAGGCGCTGAACCGCCTCAAGGGCAAGCCGGTGCTGGTGAGCAAGACCCAGGTCGAGCGCAAGGACGAACCCCAGGAAAACTGAGCGGATCCGGCGTGAACCCGTTCGCGCCAACCCGGGAACCCCATGCACGACGAGCAGCTGCTGCGCTATTCACGCCACGTCCTGCTCAATGAGCTGGGGGTGGAGGGTCAGGAAAGACTGCTGGCTTCCCATGCGCTGGTGATCGGGGCCGGCGGGCTGGGTTCACCGGTGGCGCTGTATCTGGGCAGCGCCGGTGTTGGCCGCATCACCATCGTTGATCATGACCATGTCGACGCCACCAACCTGCAGCGCCAGATCGCCCACACCCTTACGCGCGTCGGCGAGCCCAAGGCCCATTCGGCGCGCGACGCGATTGCCGAAATCAACCCCGATGTTGTCGTCACGCCGGTGCTGCAGCGTGCCGACGCGGCGCTGCTGGAGGCGCTGGTGCCGCAAGCCGATGTGGTGCTGGACTGCACCGACAACTTCGCCACGCGCCATGCCATCAACCGCGCCTGCGTAAAACACCGCAAGCCCCTGGTTTCGGGTGCGGCGATCCGTTTTGACGGGCAGATTTCGGTCTATGACCCGCGCTCCGGCGCTTCCCCCTGCTACGCCTGTGTGTTCCCCGAATCCGACGCGCACGAGGAAACCCGCTGCGCCACCATGGGGGTGTTTGCGCCGCTGGTGGGCATCATCGGCACCTTGCAGGCCGCCGAGGCGCTCAAGCTGCTGTGCGGCATCGGCACCTCGCTGGCCGGACGGCTGCTGATGCTCGACGGCCGGGGCATGGAATTCACCGAAGTGCGCATTGGCCGCCAGGCGAGTTGCGCCGTCTGCGGCACGCCGCACATGGTCGCCTGAATCAGCGACCCGGCGCCGGACACGGTCCGTGCCGCTGGCGAAAATCCCGTGGCAACTCGGGCTGATCGGCCGCAAAGACGCCCCGACGCACCCGCCGGGCAGCCGTCTCCTCGGCGGCATAGGGTCCGGTGCTGTGGCGCCAGCGGTACGACCAGGCCTGGCCCTCGCGAACCATCTGCGCACCCAGGTCCTGGTCATCGATCCTGATCCGCGCCAGGCCCCGGCCGTAGTCGTCCTCGCGCCGTACCGCGACGACCACGCGCTGGTGCATGGCGCGACGCGCCAACGCATCGCGCGAGGCCGGCCCGCCAGCCTGGCAGATTTCCGGCGCGTCTATGCCATCGATGCGCAGCCTGCGCGGCGCGCCGCCCGAGTCGGGCTGCACCCACAGGGTGTCGCCGTCGGAGACCCATGAAACGCTGCCCGTGAAATGCTCGACGGCATGTGCGCTTGCCGTCGCAAGCGTGATCACGGCAAGCCCCGAAGCGACACGCGCTGAAACGCCCCACCCGCGAGCCAAAGGTCCCCGCCAACCCCCAACGGCTGGGAAAGGCGCCACGGTCCCGCTCACGCGAGCCCTGCCCGCCGATGGCCACCCCGGCGCCATTCGGCCCTGCTGCCGTCCCGCGCTTCCCGCAGCGGCGCCACGTTGTCGGCATGGTTCTGCAGTTTTGCCAGCACCTTGTCCAGCAAAACCACCTCGGCCTCATCGAGTACGGCGAGCGCGGCGACATTGATGGCGGCCGCCCGCGGAAAAAGACCCTCAAACAGCGCGCGCCCGGCCGCTGTCAAGGCCAGCGTCACGGCACGCCGGTCGCCCGGCCGTGGGGTGCGTGACACCAGCTTCTTGGCGACCAGCCCAGAAACAGCACGCGACGTGCGCGCACGGTCCAGCTGGGCACGTACCGCCAGGTCGGACGAAAAAATACCCTCGGTTTCGGCCAGCAGGGCCACGATGCGCCATTCGCGCCGCGTGATACCGAACTCGCCCTCGCAGACCCGCACCATCGGCGCGCCCGCCGTGGCCAGCAGGCGCGAGAGCCGATACAGGAAAAGATCGTCCATCGCGTTGGGCTGGATCAAACAGGATAGCGGCATCAGGGTAAGTCCTGAGGATGATTGATTAGGTCAATCAATTGTCCCCCGAATACATTGGCGCCATGCGTCGGGGCAAGCGCGACCCCGCTATTTTCAGGAGACCCTCATGGCATCACGGATTCAAAAAACCCTCGTCGCCGGCCTGCTGGCGGGTCTGGCCGCCTTTGCGCAGGCCCAGGACAAACCACCACTGAAAATTCTGGTCGGCTTCCCTCCGGGCGGTTCGGCCGATGCGCTGGCCCGGATCGTGGCCGACGCGCTGCGCAATGACTTTTCGTCGGTGACCGTAGAAAACCGCCCTGGCGCGGGCGGCCGCATTGCCCTCATGCAGACCAAGGCCGCCAAATCCGACGGCCAGACCGTGATCGTGCTGCCCAGCGGGCCGATGGTGCTGTTCCCGCACGTCTACAAGAAGCTCGACTATGACGCGGTCAAGGACTTCACCCCGGTGTCGCTGATTGCCAACTTCCAGTTTGGTGTGGTGGCCGGCCCAGCCAGCCAGGCCAAGACCATCCAGGAAATGCTGACCCTGGCGAAAGCCAAACCGGGTGATGCCAGCTACGGCACGCCCGGCCTGGGCACGCTGCCCCACTTCATGGGCGTGCTCCTGGAGCAAAGCGCGGGCGTGCAGCTCAACCACGTGCCCTTCCAGGGCGGCGGCCCCGCCAACACCGCGCTGCTGGGGGGCCACATCCAGTACAAGTTCGACGTGGTGTCCGAGACCGCCGAACTGCACCGCGCCGGCAAGGCGCGCATTCTGGCGGTGACCGGCGCGCGGCGCGACACCCAGGTCCCCGAAGTGCCCACGCTCAAGGAATCCGGCATTCCCATGGAAGCCACTGCCTGGTTTGGCATGTACGGCCCGGCCGGGCTGGCCCCGGAAACCTTGGGACGGCTTGAAAAGGCCATGACCGCCGCCCTCAAGAAGCCCGAAATGCGGGAGCGCCTGACCAAGCTGGGTTACGAGCCGGTGGGCTCGACCTCGACTGAGCTGGCCGCCGCGCAGCGCGCGGACCTCGCCCGCTGGGAAAAACCCATCAAGGCCACCGGCGTGCAGTTGGACTAACGCGCGCCATGAGCCGCCCCAACATCATCTTCATCGTCGCCGACGACCTCGGCTTCGCCGACCTGGGCTGCTACGGCGGCCGGGACGCCGCATTCGGCCCGGTCTCGCCCGTGCTCGATGGCCTGGCCGCCAGGGGCATCAAATTTACCCAGGGTTATGCCAACTCCCCGGTCTGCTCGCCGACGCGGTTCGCGCTGATGACCGCGCGCTACCAGTACCGCCTGCGCGGCGCGGCCGAGGAACCGATCAACAGCAAGAGCCGCGGCAGCACCACGCTGGGCCTGCCGCCCGAGCACCCCACCCTGGCCTCGCTGCTGCGCGCCAGCGGTTACCGCACCGCACTGATCGGCAAGTGGCACCTGGGCTACCCGCCAACGTTCGGGCCGCTGCGCTCGGGCTACGAGGAGTTTTTCGGACCGATGGCCGGCGGCGTGGACTACTTCACCCACTGTGATTCGCGCGGCCAGCACGACCTGTGGTTCGGCGAGCAAGAGCGGGCCGACGAAGGCTACCTGACCGACCTGATCTCGCAGCGCTCGGTGGACTTCATCGAGCGCATGGCCGATGGCGCCAAAGCCGGCACGCCATTCTTCCTGAGCCTGCACTACACCGCGCCGCACTGGCCCTGGGAAACGCGCGACGACGAAGCCCTGGCGCAGGAGGTCAAAGACAACCTGTTCCACCTGCACGGCGGCAACATCCACACCTACCGCCGCATGATTCACCACATGGACGAAGGCATCGGGCAGGTGATGGGGGCACTGGACCGGCACGGCCTGACGGAAAACACCCTGGTCGTCTTCACCAGCGACAACGGCGGCGAGCGCTTCTCCGACAACTGGCCGCTGGTCGGCGGCAAGATGGACCTGACCGAAGGCGGCATCCGCGTGCCGTGGATCGCGCACTGGCCCGCCGCCATCGCGCCCGGCGGCGTGAGCGCCCAGCAGTGTTTGACCATGGACTGGTCAGCCACGATGCTCGACGCGGCCGGTGTGCCGGCCGGTCCGGCGCATCCGCTGGACGGCATCTCGCTGCTGCCCGTGCTGCGCGATGCGACCCACAGTTTCCGCCGCTCCCTGCACTGGCGCATGAACCACCGCGGCCAGCGCGCGCTACGTGACGGCGACTGGAAATATCTGCGCGTGGACGGCAACGACTACCTGTTCAACATCCCGGCGGATGAGCGTGAACGCGCCAACCTGGGCGGGCGCGAGCCGGCGCGGCTGGCGGCGATGCGTGCGGCCTGGGAGGTCTGGAACGCCAGCATGCCGTCGATTCCCGAAGATGCCACGGTCAGCCTGGGCTACTCCGTGAAAGACATGCCGCAGCGCTGACATCGGCACGACGAGACCGGTGCGGGCCCATCCGGCGCCAGGCATGGCGCCATCACCATGGCGTAAATCAACAACGAAACAATGGCGTGTCTGTCCCCCGCCGGGGACCCTTGGCACGGCCCCGGCAGTCGGTCAGGGACTCTCGGCCTTCAGTTTGCGCAAATAGGCCTCGGCACGCTCGAGTTCGGCGCGCAACTGCAGCACCTCCTGATCCTGCCGCTGGATGAGGGTCGCGCGGTCCTTGATTGGAGGAAGATTTTCACAATGCTTGCGCAGCGCGGCCAGCGCGTCGGCGAGTTGCCGACGGCGCAGCATCTGCCCCCGGGAGCGGGCGAGCGCGATGTCCTGCTGCAGCGACGCTTCTTCGGCCTCGCAGCCGGCGCTGTCTCGCGGGTCGGTCGATGGCTGCGGCTGCGCGAAGGCCGGAACAGCGCAGGCCAGCGAGAGGGCCAGTAAGCAGGATTTGATGCGCACAGGAGGGAAGGACAGTAAGTTCGAGCCGATGGAAGTATGGCACGCCGTGGGCAGGTCGAAAAACCCCGAATCCCGGCGCGGAAGCCGCCCGACGCTGGCGTGATGGCCCGCCCGCTGCCGCGCTGTGCGGGGCCTCCCGCTCAGTCCGGCTGACCCGCAGGCGACGGCGCCACCGGACGCTGCCACGGCCAGCGTCCGCTCACCTCAAGTTCCAGCGCGAAGCTCAACAGCGTGCGAATCGCCACGATCACCGCCAGCACGCCCAGGTTCTGCAGGGTGGGTTCGATCGCCACGGTGCCGATGATGTCGGCAATCACCAGGAATTCGAGGCCCAGCAGGATCGCCCGCCCGAGGTCGGCGCGCAGGGCATGGTAGGCATCCTGCAACGTGACGCGGCGCAGCAGCCGCCTGGCAAAGGCCAGGGTGGCGATCAGGGCGCCGAGCAGGAGCACGAAGACCCCGGTGAATTCAACCACCCGTGCAGCCGCAACGACAAAGTGTTCGTAATCCATGGTTTCCGGGCTCCTCAGCCAAAATTTGATTATGGCGTCTGGTGCCGGGCCCAGTGGCTTGGCACAAATCGCCAGCCCGCGCGCCGCTGACTACTCTGCGTAAGGGGCTGCGCCGGACGCCGGCGCGGCGTCGGCCAGAATGAACAGCAGCACGTTGCCGGGCTCCGACGTGGCGTCGCTACGCAGGCCACCGACAATGCCGTTGACCGGGCTGGTGTACTCGGCCAGCACTTCGCCGAAAGCGTTGCGCTGGATAGCCACCTTTTGTCCCGGCGTGACCTTGGCATTCAGTTTGACCAACAATTCAATGAATCCACCGTGGGTGGTCAGCACGGGAACCGCACCCTTCCCGATATAGACGTTGGCATCGACCGCCGTGCGTCCGATCGCTCCGGGAACCACGCCGAAGTGCTTGAACACGTTCATCGTGCCTTCGACGAAGATCGGAATCATGTCGAGATCCAGCCGCCGCGCCACACCCACCTCTGGCGTAAAAGCGGGAATGCCCGCATCGATGTAGGCGTTGTGCAGCACACCCGGGTAGGCCGGGTTGTCCCAGATCGCCGGAACGGGGTAGAGCATCATCATGGTCTTCACCCCCGGGATGCGCATGTCACCGATGTGAAAGGCGGATACGTCCAGGCCACTGGTCCCGGTATGGAAGTCGATGGCCAGGTCGGTATTGGGCTTGAGAAGCCGGTTGAACACCAGCCCGGCCTGGCGGCTGACGGCACCGACGCCGTTTTCATTGCCCGGCCATTCACGGTTCATGTCGGTCAGCTCGAAGCCGCGCCCGGTGCTGGGCCAGCGGCGCTGCATGCTCTCCATGGCCGGGCGCGCGATGTCCAGCACGGCCATCACGGTGCCCGACATCTCGGCCGGGTTGAGCTGGCTCATCACGGTCTGGACGGTGTGCACCGAGCTCATTTCATCGCCGTGCACGCCGCTGGTCAGCGTGAAGCGCTTGCCCGGCCTGGCCCCCTTGGCCACGATGACCGACACATACCAGTGCTGCCCGGTGGACATCTGTACGCCCTGGAAGTACAGCAGGTGCTTCCTGCCGGGTTCCAGATCGTTGGTGTTGAGCGAACTCACCACCTTCTTTCCGTTGATCACATCGCCGGTGTAGACCGAGCTGACTTTGCCGGGGGCTGGCGGTGCGCTGTTTTGGGCTTGTGCCATGCCAGTGCCCGTCAGTGCGATGGCTGTGGCCACCAGTGATTGCATGAAACTGCGGCGCCCACGGCTGCCAGGGAGTGCTTTCGACATCATCGGCTCCGGATTCAAAGGTGTGAAAGGCCCAAAGTCTAGCTGGTCACTATCCACCCCTCCAGCGGATCGAACGCCGGCAGCCCCCAGCCGGGACCCTCGGGCGGGCTGGTGCCACCGGCTTGTTGCTGCGTGGCCCAGGCGGCCTGCATGAGGCACAACACAGCGTCCAGGCTGTCGCCGCTGGGGTCGTCGGCCAGGGCGTCGCGCTGGGCGTGGGTCAGCTTAAGGAGCAGGCCCAGGTGGGTCTGGCCGTGTTCCAGCGCGGTGATGAGGTCCTTGCGGGCGATCAGGCGCTCTGGCGTCTGTTTGGCGCGATCATCGCTCTTGTAGCTGCGGCGCACCGGCCGGCCCAGGCGAGCGTCGATGGCTTCGAGGATCTCCCGGGCCAGCAAGCCGGGGTAGGCCTCCAGCGCCACCCGATCCGGGTTGCCGGCGTGCGAACCCGGCAGGTGCGCGCCGGCCTTGACCAACAGCGGCACGCCCGCATGGAGCATGAAGGCCACGGGCGGATTGACCCACTTCATGCTGGGGCTCGAGCCGGCGGGTCCGTCGGTGGCGCGGTGGGCAAACTTGCCTCCCGCAGGGCGCGCCGCGCAGAACGCGGCAAAGCAGTTGCGGATGTCGGCGCGGCTGAGCGCGGCGTAATGGCGCAGACATTCCAGCCAGCCGGTGGGCCAACCCAGCGTCTCAACCAGTTCACGCGGCAGGCCAAACGGCAGGTCGAAACCGCCAACCCAGGGTTGACGCGGAATGTCGAGCCAGGCCGAGAAGGCGTCCAGCGTCTCGAATCGCTCTATTTTTAATAGCGACACACGACCATTTGACGCTGGGATAGTGCCATTTTTAGTCGAAAGTGACGGCAAACACAGCTCTCCGAGCGCCAGCACAACCGGTTTGCGCCGCGAGGGGCTGCTGCTGAAGTCACAACCCAGGATCAGGGGCGTGCGGGTCATGCCATCGACCCTGCGTCAGGCCAGGGCCAGCGCTGACCGGGGCACGGGAACAGAAGATGGCGCCGCGTCGGGCGGTGTTTCAGGTGCGTCCAACGATCGAGGCGGTCGCCATCAGCTCTTCCAGCAGCGCCAGCGACACCGTGCCCGAGACGCTGTAGGGGTCGAGCTCGGCGCGCTCGGCGTACTTGAGCAGGATGCTGGTGTTGATGCGCTCGACATTGACCTGCCCCATGGTCCAGCCACCGAAGCGGCGCTCGGTGATCTCTTCATAGTGCAGCAGCACCACGTCCTTGTGGCGCGGGTCTTTCTGGATATGCCCGTACAGGTCGCTCACCGCCATGCGCCCCCCTTCGAGGGCCTGCAGGAAGATGCCGCCGCCGTAGCACAGGATGCCGGTGATGCCGGTGGCGGGGTTGAACTGGCGCGACTGCGCGAGAATGACTTCGATGACCTCGGGCTTCGGGTCCACCGCGCGGCTGGCATAGAGCAGGCGTACAAGCATGATGACTCCTAACGGGGAATGAGGGAAAGGAATTCGCGGCGCAGGTTGGGGTCCTTGAGGAAGGCCCCGCGCATCACGGAGTTGATCATCTTGCTGTCCATGTCCTTGACCCCGCGCCAGGCCATGCAGAAGTGGCTGGCCTCCATGACGATCGCCAGGCCGTCGGGCTGGGTCTTTTCCTGGATCAGGTCCGCCAGCTGGATGACGGCCTCTTCCTGGATCTGCGGGCGGTTCATGATCCATTCGGCAATGCGTGCGTACTTGGACAAGCCGATCACATTGGTGCGTTCGTTGGGCAGCACGCCAATCCAGATCTTGCCGATGACCGGGCAAAAATGGTGGCTGCAGGCGCTGCGCACGGTGATGGGGCCGACGATCATCAGCTCGTTGAGGTGCTCGGCGTTGGGAAATTCGGTGATGGTCGGCGCGTGCACGTAGCGGCCCTTGAAGACCTCGCTCACATACATCTTGGCCACACGCCGCGCGGTGTCGGCGGTGTTGTGGTCGCGCTGGGTGTCGATCACCAGGCTGTCGAGCACACCCTGCATCTTGGCCGCCACCTCGTCGAGCATCTGTTCCATCTCGCCGGGCTGGATGAAATCGGCGATGTTGTCGTTGGCATTGAAGCGCTTGCGGGCTGCCTTGAGGCGCTCGCGGATTTTCACGGAAACCGGCGTGCCTTCGTCAATTTCGGTTGGGCTCATGGCGTCGGGACTGTTCATTAACATGGAAAGATGGTAACAGCGATTGATTTTTGGGGTTATTGGCACTATCCCAGCGTCGAATGGTCACGGACAGCTATTTATTCAGGAGTTATCTTCAATAGCGCTTGCCGGTCAGAAACAGCGCGAATCGCATCAGGCCCAGGGCGATGCGCTCCTTGACTCGCTGGTGCAGCGGGCGGTTCGCGTAATCCGCCGCGTCCACGGCCCGGCTCCCGTGCTCCATCGCGTGCAACAGCCGCCCCCGCAACACGGACGCGAAGTGGGCGTCCTCGACCACCACATTGGCCTCGCGCGCCAGCAGCAGGCTCAAGGGATCGAGGTTGGACGACCCGACCGTGGCCCACGGGTGTTCCGAGCCGGCATCGATCACGGCCACCTTGGCGTGCAGGAAACTGGCGGTGTATTCATGGATTTCCACCCCGGCGGCCATCAGCGCGCCATACACCGGCCGGGCGGCGTGGAACTGCATGAAGTACTCGTACTTGCCCTGCAGCAGCAGCCGCACCGTCACGCCGCGCTGTGCCGCATGGATCAGCGCCTTGCGCAACTTTCGCCCGGGCAGGAAATAAGCATTGGCGATGATGATTTCATCGCGCGCCCCGGCGATGGCACGGCGGTAGGCGCGCTCGATCTTGCTGCGATTGAGCAGGTTGTCGCGCAACAGCAGGCCGGCGTGGTCGACCCGCCGGTCATCGCTGTCGCCATGGGTGTCGTCCGGATTCCACGGCAGGTTCAGACCCGCCTCGCGCAAGGTGCTGAGGGCCTGGGGAAACTGCCGCTGGCGCACGTTGCGCACGGCCTGGATGCGCCACCACAGTTGCCCCGTGGCCGCATGGGCCTGCGCCACCAGCGCGCCCGACGCGCGCACCGCGAAGTCCAGCCGGGGGTGGCCGAGCGGGCCGTGCTGCGGGTCGTGAAAGTCATCCAGGATATTGATGCCGCCACAAAAGGCTACGCGGCCATCCACCACGCACAGCTTGCGGTGCAGGCGACGCCAGCGGCTGGGGATCAGCAGGCCCAGGCGGCCCAGCGGTGAGTAGATCCGCCACTGCACGCCGGCCGCCGCAAAACGGCCTTGCCAGACCGCCGGCAGCGGGCCGGTGCCCACGCCGTCCACCACCACCCGGGTGATCACGCCCCGCGTCGCCGCGCGAACCAGGGCTTCCGCCACCTGTGCCCCATCCCCCGCGAAGTCAAAGATGTAGGTTTCCAGCCTGATCTCGGCGTGCGCCTGGTCCATCGCCGTGATCAGGGCCGGGAAAAACTCGCGGCTGCCCTCCAGGAGCCGGATCTGATGACCGTCCCGCCCCCCCGCGGACGCACCCCGGGCCATGCTAGAACCCGAACTCGCCAATCAGCGGCAGGTGATCCGACATCTGGCCCCAGATCTTGCCGCGCGGCACCTGCAGGTGCAGCGGCCGCAGGCCGCGCGCGAAGATCTGGTCGAGTTGCACCACGGGCAGGCGCGAGGGGTAGGTGGGGCAGCGCACGGTGTCGGAGGACTTCAAGCCGATCGCGTTCATGGCGTGCTGGCTGCGGGTGCCCCAGTCGTTGAAATCACCCGCGACCACCAGCGCAGCCGCCTGCGGCACCTCGCGTTCGATGTACCGCCTGAGTTGCGCCACCTGACGCACCCGGCTGGCCGGGATCAGGCCAAGGTGCACCACGATGACATGCACCGCCCGCCCCTGCACGGCGACTTCCACATGCAGCAGGCCGCGCTGCTCGAACCGGTGGTCGGACATGTCCTCATGCTGGTGCGTGACCACCGGCCAGCGCGACAGCAGCGCATTGCCATGCTCCCCGTGGCGGGTGACGGCATTGGTGCGGTACACCGATTCATAGCCCTCGGGCGCCAGGAATTCGGCCTGCGGCAGATCCGGCCAGCGGGTGAAATACTGCTGCTCGCGCCGGTGCCCCTTGCGCACCTCCTGGAGGCAGACGATGTCGGCATCGAGCTGCTCCACCGCGTGGCCGAGGTTATGGATCTCCAGCCGGCGGCGCGGCCCGAGGCCCTGCACTCCTTTGTGGATGTTGTAGGTGGCGATGCGCAGCGTGTCGTGGGGCGTGTTCACAGCGCAAACCTTACCCCAAAAACCGGGGCAACATCAGGATCGCCTCGGCATTGGACGGAGAAAAGCACGCTTCAGCCGCCGCATGGTGCGGCAACCACTGGAAGGCCGTGTGTTCCCGCGGGCTCAAGGTGACCGGCGTGCCGGCCGGCACCTGCAGGCTGAAAAGGTGCTCGGTGTTGTGGGTGATGCCAGGCGCGTAGCGATGCAGCCAGCGCGGATAGATCTCGTAGATGTTCTCCAGGCCCCAGTCGAGCAGCCCGTCGGCCAGCGGCGTCCCGTCACCGCACCGGATGCCGGTTTCCTCGGCCACTTCACGGATCGCGGTGTCGCGGAAGCTTTCCGCCGCATGGTCCTTGCTGCCGGTGACCGACTGCCAGTATTCCTCGGCATCGGCGCGCCGGATCAGCAGCACCTCGAGCGCCGGGGTGTGAATCACCACCAGCACCGACTGCGGAATCTTGAAAGGACCAGTGCCGCTCACTCGCCGAGATAGGCTGCGCGAACCTTGGGATCGTGAAGCATTTCCTTGGCCGGTCCGCTCATGGTCACGACGCCGGACTCCATCACATAGCCGCGATCGGCAATGGCCAGCGCGCGGCTGGCGTTCTGCTCGACCAGCAGGACCGTGACGCCCTGCGCGTACACGTCGCGCACCACCTCGAAGATCTTGTCGACCATGATGGGCGACAGGCCCATGGAAGGCTCGTCGAGCAGCAGCACTTTCGGGCGGCTCATGAGCGCCCGGCCCATGGCCAGCATCTGCTGCTCGCCGCCCGACATGGTGCCCGCCAGCTGGTCCTTGCGCTCTTTCAGGCGGGGGAAGATGGTGAAGACCTTGTCGATGTCGGCGGCGATGTCGGCCTTGTCGTTGCGGATGTAGGCGCCCATCTGCAGGTTTTCCGTAATGGTCATGCGGGTGAACACGCCGCGGCCTTCGGGCACCATGGCCAGCCCCTGCCTGACCAGATCCCATGGACCCTGGCCGCGGATGCTCTTGCCGAGGTATTCGATGTCGCCATCGTTGATGGGCAGGATGCCGGTGATGGCCTTCATGGTGGTGGTCTTGCCGGCGCCGTTGGAGCCGATCAGCGACACCAGTTCGCCCTCGCGCACTTCGAAATCCACGCCCTTGACGGCCTGGATGCCGCCGTAGGCCACTTTCAGGCCCTTGACCTTGAGAAGAGTTGCTGCCATGTCAATGTCCTCCCGAGCCGAGGTAGGCCTCGATCACTTTTTCATTTTTTTGCACATCGGCCGGGGTGCCCTCGGCAATCTGCTTGCCATAGTCCAGCACGGTGACCCGATCGCACAGGCCCATGACCAGCTTCACGTCGTGTTCGATCAGCAGGATGGTGCGGTTGTCCTTGCGGATACGGTCGATCAGCTCGCGCAGCATGACCTTTTCGGTGGCATTCATGCCGGCGGCGGGCTCGTCCAGCGCAATCAGCTGCGGGTCCGTGGCCAGGGCGCGGGCAATCTCCAGGCGACGCTGGTCGCCGTAGCTCAACGTGCGCGCCTTGTAGTCAGCGAATTTGCCGATGCCCACGTAATCCAGCAGCTCCTGGGACCGTTTGGCAATGGCGGCTTCCTCGGCCTTGAAGCCGGGGGTGCGCAGCACCGCCCCGATCAGGCCCGAGTGGGTGCGGATGTGCCGGCCGACCATGACGTTCTCCAGCGCGGTCATCTCGGCAAACAGGCGGATGTTCTGGAAAGTCCGCGCGATCCCGGCCTTGGCCACTTCGTGCACCGCGTGCGGCTTGTAGGGCTTGCCGGCCAGCTCGAACGTGCCGCTGTCGGGCGTGTACAAGCCGGTGAGCACGTTGAAAAAGGTCGTCTTGCCGGCGCCATTGGGGCCGATCAGGCCATAGACCTGCCCGCGCAGGATGGTGATGCCCACGTCACTCAGGGCCTGCAGGCCGCCGAATCGCTTGGAGACGCCGGCGACTTTCAATACGGTATCGCTCATGTCGCGTTCCTTATTTGCCTTGCAGCGATTTGCCGTGCTCGGGCGCCGGCCACAGGCCGCGGGGACGCATCAGCATGATGATGATCATGGCCAGCGCGATCAGCAACTGGCGCAGGATGGCAGAGTCGAGCCGTCCGTCGGTCATGGACTGCAAGGGACCGGCCACATACCGCAGCACCTCGGGCAGGGCCGACAGCAGCACCGCACCCAGGATCACGCCCGGCAAATGTCCAATGCCGCCCAGCACCACCATGGCGACGATCATGATCGATTCCATCAGGCTGAAGGATTCGGGAGACACGAAGCCCTGGAACGCGCCGAACATCACGCCTGACACCCCCCCGAACGTGGCGCCCATGCCGAACGCCAGCAGTTTCATGTTGCGGGTGTTGATGCCCATGGCCTTGGCGGCGATTTCGTCCTCGCGGATGGCCATCCAGGCACGGCCGATGCGCGACATCTGCATGCGGTGGCTGATGACAACACTGACCACCACCAGCGCCAGGAACAGGTAGTAATACAGCGAGACCGAGGCAAACTCGAAGCCCATGAAACTGACGGGTTTTCCCAGGTCGAGACCAAAGAACTTGAGCGAATCGATCTGGTTGATGCCCTTGGGACCGTTGGTGATGTTGATCGGGTGGTCGAGGTTGTTCAGGAACACCCGGATGATCTCTCCAAAGCCGAGCGTCACGATGGCCAGGTAATCGCCTCGCAGCTTGAGCGTGGGGGCGCCGAGCAGCATGCCAAACAGCCCCGCCAGCCCGGCCCCCGCCGGAATGATGACCCACAGCGGCATGTGCAGGCCATTGGGGAACATCGCGGCCAGCGCCGGAAAGGCCTCGGTCAGGTGCGGCGAGGCCAGCAGCGCGTACATGTAGGCCCCGACGGCAAAGAACGCCACGTAACCCAGGTCCAGCAGGCCAGCGTAGCCCACCACGATATTCAGGCCCAGCGCCAGCAGCACGTAGAGCAGTGCCATGTCGGCAATGCGCACCCAGGCATTGCCAAACCCTTGAAGGATCAGCGGCAGGACCAGCAACGCAACCGCGGTCACCAGAAAAACAACAATCTTGTTTTGTTTCATGTTGAGGCTCCGGGCGTTCAGGCGCGATCCGCCACGCGCTCACCCAGCAGGCCCGATGGGCGCAGCGTGAGCACGATGATCAGCACGATGAAGGCAAAAATGTCCGAATAGTGGCTGCCCAGCAGACCGCCCGTCAGCGTGCCGATGTAACCCGAGCCGATCGATTCGATCAAGCCCAGGAGGATGCCGCCGACGACCGCGCCCGCCAGGTTGCCGATGCCGCCGAACACCGCCGCCGTGAAGGCCTTCAGGCCCGGAAGAAAGCCCATGGCGTGTTGCACGGTGCCATAGTTGGACGCATACATCATGCCGGCGATGGTGGCCAGAATGGCGCCGATGATGAAGGTGGCCGAAATCACCATGTCGGGCTTCACGCCCATCAGGCCGGCCACGCGGGGATTCTCGGCCGTGGCGCGCATCGCACGCCCGAGCCGGGTATGGTTGACCAGGTACATCAGCGTGGCCAGCGAGACCGCCGTCAGGCCCAGGATCATGATCTGCGTCGGCGTGATCACCGCCCCGCCGATATTGAAAGGGGTGCTGGGCAGCAGCGTGGGATAGGGCTTGTAGTTGGGCTTCCAGATGATCATGGCCAGCGTCTGCAGCAGGATGGACATGCCGATGGCCGTGATCAGCGGCGCCAGCTTGGGACTGTTGCGCAGCGGCCGGTAGGCCACCTTTTCAATGACGAAGTTCAGCGCCGCCGCCACCACACAGGCGATCAGCATGGAAATGATCAGGATGATCCAGCCGGGCGTGCCGGGCATGGCGTCGCGCATAAGGCCGATCACCGTCCAGCTGGTCATTGCGCCGACCATCAGGACCTCCCCGTGGGCGAAATTGATGAGGTTGATGATGCCGTACACCATGGTGTAGCCCAAGGCCACCAGGGCATACATGCTGCCGAGAACCAGACCGTTGATGATCTGTTGCAGAAAGATGTCCATCGATTGAAGTACTCCGTTTTTGTGACCGGCTGGTGTGCCTGGGTGCGTCACTGATGGGTGACTAGAGCGACTCAGGCCTCGTGAGCTGAACCCGCTACTTAGCAAAAAACCCGCCAGGGCGAACAGGTTGGCGGGCGGGTGGACGCGATTGTAGCGAAGGGTTACCCCGCTGAAACACGGGTCACGGGCGGGGTTTACCCTCTGTTGCGCGCTCCATCAGCGGCTATGGCGCCCGATTAGTTTTGCTGATGATTGAGCCGCCTGAGTTCGTCCAGCTTGTCCGCAATACGGATCTCCAGGCCCCGCCGGACCGGGCGGTAAAAGCCCGGTGCCGGCATGCCGTCGGGCAGGTAAGACTCGCCGGCGGCAAATCCGCCTTCTTCGTCGTGCGCGTAGCGGTAGCCCCGGCCGTAGTCCAGGTCCTTCATCAGCTTCGTCGGCGCGTTGCGCAGATGCATCGGCACCGGCCGTGTGCCGTCTTTCTTCACGAAGGCCCGGGCCTCGTTGAAGGCCTTGTAAACGGCGTTGGACTTGGGCGCAACCGCCAGGTACACCAGGCATTCGGCCAGTGCCAGTTCACCTTCCGGGCTGCCCAGACGCTCGTAGACCTCGTTGGCATCGAGCGCCAGGCGCAACGCGCGCGGGTCGGCCAGTCCCACGTCTTCAGTGGCCATGCGGATCAGGCGGCGGGCCAGATAGCGTGGATCGACTCCACCATCGAGCATGCGTGCAAACCAGTACAGCGCGGCATCCGGGTCCGAGCCGCGCACGGATTTGTGCAGCGCACTGATGGTGTCGTAGAACTGCTCGCCCTCCTTGTCGAAGCGACGCAAACGCTCGCCGAGCACCCTGAGCAGCCAGGCATCGGTGATTTCGACCCGCTTCTCGCTGCCAGCCGCCACGGCCAGGGTCTCCAGCGTGTTGATCAGGCGCCGCGCATCACCATCGGCATAGGCGACCAGGCGTTCGAGCGCATCATTTTCAATAGCAGGCAAAGACCCGACGACGCTGGCTTTGGCCACAATCTGCTTCAAATCGGTCGCGGACAGCGGCTGCAGCACGTAGACCGCGGCGCGCGACAGCAGGGCCGAGTTGACTTCGAACGAAGGGTTCTCGGTCGTGGCGCCGACAAAGGTGAAAAGGCCGCTCTCCACGTGCGGCAGAAACGCATCCTGCTGGCTCTTGTTGAAGCGGTGCACCTCGTCGACGAACACAATGGTGCGCCGCGCACCCAGCAGGGCGCCCTGCCGGGCGCCACCTTGAACCGGGCCGACCGAACCCTGCACGCTGTCGCCGCCCAGAGCCGCCTGCGCGCGCTCCACCGCCTCACGGATGTCCTTCACCCCGCCCAGGACTGCGCTGATCGCGATGAACTGCGCACCGAAGGCGTCCGCCATAAGTCGCGCAATGGTGGTCTTTCCGGTGCCGGGCGGGCCCCAGAAGATGCAGCTGTGCGGCTGGCCGGACTCGAACGCCAGCCGCAAGGCCATGCCCTCGCCCAGCAAATGCTGCTGCCCAATGACCTCTCCGAGCGTTTGTGGACGCAGGCGCTCGGCCAGCGGCGCGTAGCCCTGCGCAGCGGCCCCGGCCTGCGGTTTCATTGCCGGATCACATCCGCGCCGACGGGCGGCTTGAACTGGAAGGCGTCGGCCGCAAAGGCCGGATTCAGCACGAAGCCGGTGAACGTGAGCACCGAGCGCTGGCCAAAACTATCGAGAATATCGAGCACCGCCAGTTCACTGCCCTGGTTCGTCGCGCGCAGGCCAACCCGCACCGCCTGGATCTGGCCATCACGCGCCCTGGGCGTGGCCTGCACCCACTGCAGACCGTCCTTGTCGGGAGCGCCCTGCAGGGCAAAGTCAGTCTGAAGGGCCTTCAGATCCGGCGCGGCGGCGATCAGGGCGGCCGGTGTTGATCCGAGCACCTGGGACTGCTTGCGCGACGTCACCTGGTTCAGGTCCACGTCGTACAGCCACAAGGTCTGGCCGTCGGCGACGATGCTTTGCTCGAACGGCTTCTGGTACGTGAAGCGGAAGCGGCCCGGACGTTGAAACTCGAAACTGCCGCTGGAACTCTTGCTGCGCGGCGCGGCGCCATCCCTCGGTGGCGAGGTCACCACCTGGGTGAACGAGGCGCGCCCGGATCGCGTCGTCTTGACGAAGTCTTCGAGGCTTTCAACGCCGGCAGCGCACGCAGCCTGGGCAAACAGCGCCATGAAACCGGCAGCAAGGAGGTGGCGCGATGGGCACCGGACGATCAAGGAATTCATCTGGATAGGACCCGGAACACGTCAACAGGTTCACTCATCGCGCGTCGGCACGAGAATTTCGCGTTGGCCGCTGGTGCTCATCGAACTCACCAGCCCGGCCTTCTCCATGTCTTCCACCAGACGGGCCGCCCGGTTGTAGCCAATCTTGAGGTGGCGCTGCACCAGCGAGATGCTGGCCTTGCGGTTCTTCAGCACGACTTCGACGGCCTGGTCGTACATCGGGTCTTTCTCGCCGCCAGCCTCGCCATCGCCCAGGCCACCGTCCTCGCCATCGACGGCGCCACCTTCCAGCAGGCCCTCGACGTAGTTCGGCTCGCCCTGGCTCTTGAGGTAGTTGACGACACGGTGCACCTCGTCGTCGCTGACGAACGCGCCATGCACGCGGATCGGCAGGCCCGTGCCGGACGGCATGTAGAGCATGTCGCCCATGCCCAGCAGCGCCTCGGCGCCCATCTGGTCCAGGATGGTGCGGCTGTCGATCTTGCTGCTGACCTGGAAAGCAATGCGCGTCGGGATGTTGGCCTTGATCAGGCCGGTGATCACATCCACGCTGGGGCGCTGCGTGGCCAGGATCAGGTGGATGCCCGCAGCGCGCGCCTTCTGGGCCAGCCGGGCAATCAGCTCCTCGATCTTCTTGCCCACCACCATCATCAGGTCGGCCAACTCATCGATCACCACCACGATGTGCGGCAGACGGTCGAGCGGCTCGGGCGATTCGGGCGTCAGACTGAAGGGGTTGTAAATGAACGCCTC
>JAABRA010000307.1 GCA_011391155.1 Burkholderiales bacterium | reverse complement strand
GGAAGATGCGCTGCTGGTGGCCGACGAAGTCGACGATGTTGCCCTTCACCGTGCTGTCGGTGGTGCAGGTGATGCCGACCGGCTTGTTGAGCGCGATATAGACGTGCCGTCGCGCGCCGGGCTTGGCCGCCCTGACGGACAGCGCCTGGCCGTCCACTTCCACCCGGTCGCCCTCGCCCAGCTGGGTGCCGATGCCGGCCGGCAGCCCGTTCACGGTGACCCGGCGCTCGGACACAAGCCGGTCCGCCTCGCGGCGGGAGCAGTAGCCGGTGTCGCTGATGTACTTGTTCAATCGCATGGGGACGTCGGACCTGGCCTGCCGCAGCGCGTCAGAAGTGGCGCGCATCCTGTCATGCCGGAGCAGGCAAGTCACCGCCTGCGCCGCGACGGGCTTGTGTCTGGAGTCGCTGGCGACCCCAACATCCGGGGTCGACGGACGCAATCCGGGAACTGCGTCCCGCTTTACGGGTGTCCGGATCGCCGGACGCAGGCCGTTCGCTTGGGTTGGCATGAAAGATGCAGCGCTTTGGCCAGTGAGCTGCTTTCCTTCATCCACTGGAGATCCGCACCATGGGCATCGTCATTCCTTTCCCCACCCGGCAGGTCATGGACGACGAACTGGCCATCCAGCTCTGGGAGCTGGTCATGGCGGGTCAAATCGGCACCCCGGAATATCGCCGGCTTGACGCCGAGATCAGCCGCCGCAAGGCCATTGCCGCGCCGCGACGCGAAGCCAGCAGCGGCCGCCCCTGGCGCTGAGCCGATGACCGCCTCGCGGTCCACCGGACGCTGGGGACGCAGGAGCCTCGCCCTGCCCCGCTCCCGGCGTCAGCCCAGCTTCCGCACCCGGAAGCTGCGGCCCTTTATCTTCCCCGCCTTGAGCCTTTCCAGGGCCTTGCTGGCCTGGCTGCGCTCGATCGCGACGTAGGTACGGGTCGCGAAGCCGTCGATCTTGCCGATCGCGGTGGCTGGAATGCCGGCATCGCCCGTGAGGGCACCCACCAGGTCACCCGGGCGCAGCTTGTCCTGCCGCCCCGCGTCCACCACCAGCGTGGTCATCGCCGCCGGCGCCGGCTTGCCGGGCTTGCGCGACAGGTCGATGCGCTCCCAGCGCACGGCCTTGCCCAGCTGTTCCTCGATGCCGATGATGCGGCGACGGTCTTCCGACGCCACCAGCGACAGCGCCAGGCCCGCTTCACCCGCGCGGCCGGTGCGGCCGATGCGATGCGTGTGCGTGTCCAGGTCGCTGGCCAGGCCGTGGCTCACCACCAGCGGCAGGTCCTTGATGTCCAGGCCGCGCGCGGCCACGTCCGTGGCCACCAGCACCTGGCAGCTGCGGTTGGCGAAGCACACCAGCACTTCGTCGCGGTCGCGCTGTTCCAGGTCGCCGTGCAGCGCCAGCACCGCGAAACCGCGCTGGGCCAGGTCGTCGGCCACCTGCTGCACGTCGCGCCGGGTATTGCAGAAGACCAGCGCCGAATCGGGCTTGAGGTCGGCCAGCAGCAGGGCCAGCGCGTCGGTCTTGCGCGGGGCTTCGACTTCGTAGAAGCGCTGCTCGATCACGCTGCCCTCGCCGTCGGCGACGGTGTGCTCCTCCGGGTCGCGCTGGAAGCGCCGGCCCAGGGTGCGGATTTCCTCGGGGAAGGTGGCCGAGAACATCAGGGTCTGCCGCGCGGCCGGCGCCTGGCCCAGGATGCCGGTGATGGCCGGCTCGAAGCCCATGTCGAGCATGCGGTCGGCCTCGTCCAGCACGACCGTGCGCAGCCCTTCGAGCACCAGCGCGCCCTCGTCGATCAATTCCTGGATGCGGCCGGGCGTGCCCACCACCACGTGCGGCGGATGCGTGAGCGAGGCCAGGTGCGGCCGCAGCGGCACGCCGCCGCAAAACACCGACACCTTGATGTTGGGCATGAAGCGCGCCAGGCGGCGGATTTCCTTGCCTACCTGGTCGGCCAGTTCGCGGGTCGGGCACAGCACCAGCGCCTGCACCTGGATCGTTTCAGGCGCCAGGCGCGACAGCAGCCCCAGGCCGAAGGCGGCGGTCTTGCCGCTGCCGGTGCGGGCCTGGGCGATGACGTCCCGGCCGGCGAGGATCGGCGGCAGGCTGGCGGCCTGCACCGGGGTCATCTGCGTGTACTCCAGGACGTCGAGCGCCTGCTGGAGTTCGGTGGGGAGGGCGAGCGCGGTGAATTCGGTCATGGCGCATTCTCGCACGCCGCGCTGGAGCCCCGGCTCAGCCCCCGGACATCGGGCTGCGCTTGCCGTCCTTGGTGACGATTTCGCATTCCCCGGTCCAGGCCGGCTGCTTGCCCGTGCCGCCGCTCATGCGGCCCTGTGC
>JAABRA010000306.1 GCA_011391155.1 Burkholderiales bacterium | reverse complement strand
TGACGACCGACCCGGCCGGCATCATCTCTGACGTCAACAAGCAGATGGAGGCGCTCACGGGCTGCACCCGCGATGAGCTGATCGGCGCGCCGTTCAAGAACTACTTCACCGATCCGCAGCGGGCCGAGGCCGCCATCAAGCGGGTGCTGAACGAAAACAAGGTCACCAACTACGAGCTGACGGCACGCGCCAGGGACGGCAAGGAAACCGTGGTGTCGTACAACGCCACCACGTTCTATGACCGCGATCGCACCCTGCAGGGGGTATTTGCCGCCGCGCGCGACGTGACCGAGCGCAAGCGGCTCGACCAGGTGCTGCAGGACAACAACGTCGAACTCGAAAGCGCCAAATCCGCTGCCGAAAAGGCCAATCTGGCCAAGTCCGATTTCCTGTCCAGCATGAGCCATGAGTTGCGCACGCCCCTCAACGCCATCCTCGGGTTTGCCCAGCTCATCGAGTCCGGCTCGCCCGCGCCCACGCCGGCCCAGAAGCGCAGCACCGACCAGATTCTCCAGGCGGGTTGGTATCTGCTGGAGTTGATCAACGAGATTCTCGACCTGGCGCTGATCGAGTCGGGCAAGCTGATGCTGTCGCCGGAACCCATGTCGCTGGCCGACGTCATGTTCGAGTGCAAGACCATGGTCGAACCCCAGGCGCAGAAGCGGGAAATCAGTGTGACTTTCCCTCCCTTTGACGAGCCGTATTACATACAGGCCGACCGGACACGGGTCAAGCAGGTGCTGATCAACCTTTTGTCCAATGCGATCAAGTACAACCGGGTGGGCGGCTCGGTGGTCATCTCGTGCGAAACGCGTGACGCCGGACGGCTTCGCATCTGGATCAAGGACACCGGCGAAGGCCTGTCCCCGGAAAAGATCGCCCAGTTGTTCCAGCCCTTCAATCGCCTGGGCCGGGAGGCCACCAACGAGGAAGGCACCGGCATTGGTCTGGTGGTGTGCAAGCGCCTGATCGAGCTGATGGACGGCACCATCGGCGTGGACAGCACGGTCGACCAGGGAAGCGCGTTCTGGATCGAAATGGCCCTGACGGCCGCATCGGTGCTGGTCCACGACGCCACTGAATCCGCAGCGCTCGCGCCGGCGAAAGTGTGGCTCGAATCCGATGTGGTCACCTTGCTGTATGTCGAGGACAACCCGGCCAATCTGATGCTGGTGGAGGATCTGATCGAGCGACGCCCGGACATGCGCCTGCTGTCCGCGCGGGACGGCCACAGCGGCATCGCGATGGCACGCGAGCGCCGGCCCGATGTCATTCTGATGGACATCAATCTGCCCGGCATCAGCGGCGTCAAGGCGCTGGCCATCCTGCGCACGGACCCGGCCACGGCGCATATCCCGGTGGTTGCGCTGAGTGCCAACGCCATGCCGCGCGACATCGAGAGGGGACTGGAGGCCGGCTTCTTCCGCTACCTGACCAAACCCATCCGCGTCACCCAGTTCATGAACACGCTGGACGAGGCGCTGGCGACCGCGAAACTGCGCGCCTCCGCCATGCAAAGCCGAAAGCACCGGACCGGGTCGGGCGACGCGCCCCTGCGGGACCTGTTGACTCCTGAAAGTGGAGCAGACAAAGACCCTTCGACGCCGGGATGAAGGCAAAAAACCCTGAAAATCCCGGCAGCACCCGCTGCAGCCGGTCACGGCGACTCAGCTTCGCGCCTTGGGCCGCACCGCCAGCGCCGGGCTGGCAAACTGCTTCTCGGCAAAGGTCCAGATCATGCGCGACGCGTCCGGCCCTCTCGGATCGCTGTAGCCCATGCCGGGCGCGCCCCCGCTCCAGGCGTGGCCGAGGCCCTCGATCAGGCACAGGGTCGCGACCTGGCGGCCGGCAACCGAATAGTCCGTGACCGCCGCGGCATAGCGTTTGCCGCGCTGCACCGTGCGCTGCGCACCGGCCACGGCACCCTCCCGCGCCGCCCACAGCCCTGCCGCCTCGGCCCCGTTGCCAGCAGCCACGATCGGGTCGGCGGTCCCCTGAATCACCAGCAGGGCCGGGAGGTGCTGGCCGGGCGCCAGGGCGTCGAGCGGTATTGCCGCCCTGCGCCCGCGCATGGCACCGAGCGCGGTTGCCGAGGAATGGGCAATGCCGGGCGCAATGCCCGAGTGCATCACGATGGCCCGAAAGCGCTGGGGCTGGCGCACCGCCATCAGCGCCGCCATGCTGGCGCCTGCCGAGAGCCCGGCCAGCGCAACCCGCGCCGGGTCCACCGGCTGTGTCTGGCAGACCTGTTCGATCATGGCGCCCAGGGCGTCAGCCTCCCGCTGGGCACGCCCGGCGCGGGTGTCGAACCAGTTCCAGCAGCCTTGAAGGTTCGCGATA
>JAABRA010000305.1 GCA_011391155.1 Burkholderiales bacterium | reverse complement strand
ATGGCCGGATTGATGGTTGAATCGGCACCATCGGCCGGACACCCGCACGAATGCTAGGTGTACGGCAGACGCTCCCTCCGCCAGCCGGTGTAGTTTTTTGTCTTGCACCAGCACATTGAGCCCATGTGGCCAGATCAAGGGGCCGCACATCAAATCCCGGCTGTGCTGCGTCATGACAAATGCGCTCCGGCTGCTCAGCGGTTTCACCAGGTCACCCGTCGCGGCGAAGTGCGCTCTGGACAAGAAACCAGACGCGGAATGACTTCGTAACCACCGTGTCCGGAGACGGTCCCACTGCAACCTGTATCCAGCATCCCCAGGCGCGGGGCCTGTGGTCTGCCAGGCAGTGTTCAGTCGACATCCCTGCGCTTCATCTCAAGACGCTCGCTGCCCAGGCGCTCGTACAGTGCCATGTACTGCAGTGCCGGAAGGTCCCAGGACAGGTTCTCGGCCATGCCCCGCTGCATCAGTTGCGCCCAGGCCTGCGGCTGGCGGTACTGGCCGAAGGCGCGGGTGATGGCGTCGCGCAGCGCTTCCGGCTGCGCAGTGTCGAAGACAAAGCCGTTGCCGGGCGCGCCGGCCGAATCGCCCTGTCCCACGTCATGCACCGTGTCGGCCAGCCCACCGACGCGCCGCACGATCGGCACGGTGCCGTAGCGCAGGCCGTACATCTGCGTCAGCCCGCACGGCTCGAAGCGCGATGGCACCAGGATCATGTCGGCACCGGCGATCAACCGGTGCGCGCCGGTCTCGTCGTAGCCGAGCAGCACCCCCACCCGCCCCGGGTGGGCATCGGCAGCGATCCGAAAGGCGGCTTCCAGCGCAGCCTCGCCCGTGCCCTGCACCACCAACTGCCCGCCCATGCGGATGATTTCCGGCAGCACCGACAACACCAGGTCCAGGCCTTTTTGCGAGGTCAGCCGCGACACCAGGCCCAGCAGCGGTGCGTCCGGTTCGGCGAGCAGGCCGAACTGCTTTTGCAGCGCCGCCTTGCACAGGGCCTTGCCCTGGGGCTGGCTGGCGCTGTAGCGCTGCGACAAGGCGCTGTCGGAGGCGGGGTCCCACACCCGTGTGTCGATGCCGTTGAGGATGCCCGAGACGTCGGCGCCACGACCGCGGATCACGCCTTCCAGTCCCATGCCGAATTCCGCCGTGGCCACTTCGCGGGCGTAGGTCGGGCTGACGGTGGTGATGCGGTCGGCAAACTTCAGGCCGGCCTTCATGAACGACAGTTGCCCGTGGAATTCCAGTGCCGACGGCGACATGTAGCGTGACGACAAGCCCAGCAGCGCCCAGTCGCCCTGCGGGAAAAGCCCCTGGAAGGCCAGGTTGTGCACGGTGAACACCGACGATGCCTCGCCCGCGGGATGCGCATGCAGGTAGGCGCAGCTGAGCGCCGCATGCCAGTCGTGGGCATGCACCACTTCGGCATGCCAGTCCGGGTCGAGCCGGCCCTGCGCCAGTTGCGCCGCCACCCATCCCAGCAGGCCGAAGCGCTGCAGGTTGTCGGCCCATTCGGCGCCATGGCGGTCCTGGTAAGGACCGCCGCCGCGGCGGTACAGGAATGGCGCGTCGATCACATAGGCCGGCACGTGGCTGTAGGGCATCTGCGCGCGCAGCAGCGTCACGCTGGCAGCACCGAAGACCGGCCCAATCTGGCACACGCGCTTGGCATGCAACACCGCATCGATGATCCCCGGCAGCCCGGGCAGCAGCAAACGCAGGTCGGCGCCCTGCTGGCACAGCGCCTGCGGAAGCGCTCCCAGCACGTCGGCCAGCCCGCCGGTCTTGATCAGCGGATAGATTTCCGCGCCGACCTGCAGAACCTTCATTGCTGCGGGCTCAGGCCAGCGCTTCGAGCATGCTCGGGGTGACCAGGGTGATGCCGTTGGCCGTGCGGTAGAAGCGGCGGGCGTCCTCGGCCGGGTCTTCGCCGATGACCATGCCGTCGGGCAGTTCACAGCCTCGGTCGACCACCACCCGGTTCAGGCGCACGCCGCGGCCCACTTCCACCAGCGGCAGCAGCACCGACCAGTTGACGGTGGAATGCGAATGCACGCGCACGCTGGAGAACAGCACCGAGCGGAACACCCGGCCCGAAATGATGCAGCCGCCCGAGACCAGCGACTCGATCGCCATGCCGCGCCGGTCTTCCTGGTTGTGCACGAACTTGGCCGGCGGCAGCTGCGGCTGGTAGGTCAGGATCGGCCACTGCGTGTCGTACATGTTGAGCAGCGGGTCGGTGGCGGTGAGGTCGATGTTGGCATCCCAGTAGGCGTCGATCGTGCCGACGTCGCGCCAGTACGGCTCCTGACTGGGCTTGGTGCCCACGCAGCTCAGCGCAAA
>JAABRA010000304.1 GCA_011391155.1 Burkholderiales bacterium | reverse complement strand
TGGCAGCTGAATCCTGCCCCGAATGAAGAAAGCCACCACCAGCCGGATGGGGCTTCATCCTCCAGCGCGGCCTCGAGCACGAAGAAGACAAAGGCGCTCGACAGATTGCCGTACTCCCGCAACTGCGCCGCGCTGTAGCGGAGGTCGTGGGGCCGGAGTTCGAGTCGCGCCTCGAGTGCCCGCAGCACATCGCGACCACCCGCATGCATGACCCAGGTGCAGATGTCGCCGGGATGCAGACCGGCGCGGGCCAGCACGGTGTCGAGCACACGTTGTGCATGGTCGGCGGCCAGGGCAGGCACGGCCCGGGTCAGGATGTTGCGCAGCATGCCGTCGCGTTGTTCGAACATCAATGCATCGCGCTGACTCGGGTCCACGAGCGACGTGCTGTCCGACCATCTGACGTACCGACCGGCCGGCGTCGGCTGCCGACCCAGCACGGCGGCACCGGCGCCATCACCGAACAGGCAGGCGCTGATCAGCACGCCCGGGTCGTTGTCGAGGTACATCGCGGCGCTGCTGACTTCGACACAGATCGACAGTACGTGCGCGCAGGCACCAGATGCCAGCAAGGCCTTGCCGAGCATCAGATTGGGCAAAGCGGCGGCGCAACCCTGACCGACGAGGTCGAAGGCCTGAACATCGGAGCGCAGTCCAAGCCGTTCGACGACATGCCCTGAAAGCCCTGGGCACAGGTAGCCCGTGCAGGTGCTGACGATCACCGCGTCGATGTCCGAGGCCTGCAGTCCAGCCTTGAGCAAGGCGCTTGCTCCAGCCTGCGCCGCGAGCGGCGGCGCGTTGCTCAAGAAGCGCGCAGACAGCGTGTTCGGATCGATCGTGAAAACTTCATCCAGCGACTCGACCGCCAGCCGGCGCGCCTCGATGCCGTTGTCGCGCTGCAGAACCGTTCTCGCGACGAGATGGGCGCGTGCATCGAGTCGTGCGAACCAGGCCGAATTCTCGAACGCGACGAGGCATTCGGCCTTGGTGTATCGCACGGGCGGTTTTGCCGTGCCGACGCCCAGGATGTACATCGCTCAGGCGGCCAGCGCGCCCGCTTGGGGCCCGGTGTGACGATGGCGTCCCAGCGCCTCGATGAAATCCATCACCGGGCCGCGGCTACCGAGCATCTTCGCGCCGAAGGTGCTGACCCGCTGCACGATCCTGTCGGACCGAACCACCGCCGGGTTCTCCAGCATCCCTGCGGCACTGACGACCTCGCCGATGACGGGTTTCACGTCACCCAGGCGCGCGTCGATCAATTGCACCTTGGCGCCCGCAACGCCGCTCGCGCAGCAGCGATCTGAATGGCGGCCACCCCATCGGCCATCAGAACGTCAACGCTGCGCGCGCGGAGGCCTCCGACGACTGGCCAGATGATGAACTTCATGGGGTGCTGTCCCGAGTTTGCCGTCATTTCCCAGGCGGAATATTGGAAATTCGAGAATCGATCGTCGCGCCTGCGTGCGACCGCGTCTGTGTGACTGCGCACATGGTCCGAGTTGTGTGCGGATCCACGAGGCCAGCCACTCACCGAGCGTTTCGCGCGCCGACTTGGCCAGGCACTCTGCATAGCTCACCCGGTGAGCCAGCGTCAGATCGGCTTCGAACGTCGCCATGACCGGCCCGGGCGAGCGGTTGGCCACTGAAACCCTCTCGGCACTGGCACGGCGCGGGCCGATGCCCGGGCCGGCAAGAAGCGCGAACAGCGCACTGACGGACCCGATCCGGCCTGGCGGGTGTCGAACGGCGCGAGCGCCACGTTGACGGGGCAGCCTGGCCTTGTTCGTCGCGACCTGGCCTGGCGGCAGGGCCTGCGCAAGGCAAAGGGCGCCCGTCAGGCGGAATCGAAGTCGCGCTGGCGCCCCAGTCAGGGCAGCGCGATGGCTTCGACCTGAATGCGCAAGTCGACGTTCATCTTGAAGCCATAGTCCTTGCCAGCGGCCAGGCCGAAGTCGTCGCGGTTGAAGCTGCCGCTGGCGTCGGCGCCGCAGTAGTCGCGCTTGAGCATCGGGTGCTGCACGCACTTCAGCGAGTTGATCGCCAGCGTCAGCGGGCGCGTCACGCCGTGCAGCGTCAGTTCGCCCACGAGCTGCGTCGGCACGCCACCCACCGGCGACTGGAGGCTGCCTTTGAAGACCGCACGAGGGTATTTCTTGACGTCGAAGAAGTCCGTGCCACGCGCCCAGGCGGACAGCGCGTCCATGCCGAAGTCGATGCTGGCCATCTCGGTCACGATCTCGACCGTACCGGTGCCAGCGGTCTTGTCGTAAAGCACCTTGCCGCTGCTCTTGTTGAACTTGCCGCGCCACACCGAGATGCCCAGGTGGTCGGCCTCGAAGCTGGGA
>JAABRA010000303.1 GCA_011391155.1 Burkholderiales bacterium | reverse complement strand
TCGACGGCTGCGTGTCGATCAGCCGCGCGGCCCGGTACGACCTGCCGAACATCCTGTTCCGTGCGCTGCTGCTGCCGGCGGCGGTGTTGCAGGCGATGTGCTGGCTGCTGTGCCCGGGCTGGCTGGGCACGCTGGGCGCCGCCGGCGACCGCTGGCAGCGCGCCTTGCCGGCCCTGGGCCTGGCCGCGGGCGTGTTCCTCGTGCTCTACGGCAGCTTCCTCGGCACCGAGGGCGCGGGCTACCGCTGGATGCGCCGCCATGGCGTGGTCCTCTACTTCGGCCTGACCTGCATCGGCATCCTGATCGTCGCCGACCAGGTGCAGCGCCGGCTGCCCGGCCGGTGGCTGGAGCGCGGCCTGCTGCTGGCGCTGTGCGCGCTGCTGACGCTGCTGGGACTGGCGCATGTGCTGCTGCCCCTGTGGTGGCCTGATCCCCTGGCCCGGGACCGCCTGGAGAACATCACCGAATGGTGGGGCGGCGCGATCTTCACCGCGTTCTTCCTCGTGCTGGCCTGGGCCTGGCGCCGCACCGGTTTCACCCTGCAGTTGCACCGCCGGGGCGATTGACGGGGCCTGGCGGCGACGGCACGCGCCGGCCTGGGCCGCTGCGCGGCCCGACGCATCGGGCCCGCGCAGCGCGCCTCACTCCTCCCACTGGAAGCGCGCCAGCGCCACCGCCGAGAACAGGAGCGTGAAGCCCAGCAGCGCCGCCACGGGCAGCGCCGCCGCCTGCAGCGGCAATGCGCGCCAGGTCATGGCATCGAGGCCATCGACGGCCCAGTGCGTGGGCATCCACATCGACACGGTCTGCAGCCAGGGCGGGAAGATGAACGACGGCACCCAGGCGCCGCCCAGCATGACCATCAGCAACGTGGCCAGGATGGCCAGTCCGCGCGTGGTCTCGGGCGTGCGGCCCAGCGCGGCGATCATGAGCCCGAAGCTGGACGTGAGCAGCGCGAACGCCACCAGCACGGCGATGAAGCCCGGCACGCTGCCGCTGATGCGCACGCCGAAGAACGCCACGGCCACGGCGTAGACGATGGCGAAGATGATCAGGCTGATGATCGCGCAGCTCGCGATCCGGCTGCCCAGCAACTGCGCCCGCGACAGCGGCGCAGCGCGCAGGCGCTTCCACAGCCCCATGCGGCGCATCAGCAGCAGCCCCACGCCCATGTCCACGCCCATCAGCAGGATGAACTGCACGCCCATGCCGGCGAAGGAGTGGGCGTAGCTGTTGTACTGGGCACCCAGTTCGGACACGGCCGCCTCGTCGCGCGTCGAGAACGGGATGGCGAGACCGCGGGCCGGGTTCGCTGCGCCCCCTGCGGCGGACGCGGCAGTCGCCGCGGGCGGTGCAGCCGCGTCTGCCGCAGACGCAGGGTCCGCAGACGCAGGGGCCGCAGCCGCAGGGGCCGGCAGCGCCTGCACGCGGGCGATGCTGTCGAACATCGACACCAGCGCCTGGCGCCGTTCGTCAGGCAGGTTGCCGGCCTGCTGCATCTGCGCGCGCAGGTCGCGCACTACCGGGCTGCCGCTGCCGAGGGCCGACTGGCTGACCGGCTGCATCACATGCTGGGCCAGCAGCCCCTTGACCATCGGCAGCACCATCGCCTGGGAGGGATCGTAGAACACCACCACCTCGGGCTTGGCGGCAGCGCCGAACAGGGCCTTGGAGGCCTGCGCGCCGAAGCCGGCGGGCAGCAGCACGGCCGCACGCTGCTTGCCGGCGCGCACCAGGGCCTGGGCCTCGGCGGCGGACGCTTCGCTCAAGCGCAGCGCGGGGTCGCCGCGCAGGTTGGCGACGATGCGTGCCGATATCTCGCTCTGGTCGAGGTCGGTCAACACCACGGGAATCTGCGCCGGTCCCTTGTCGCTGCGGCCGAACAGGCTGCCGAAGAAGGCGGCGATGAGGATCGGCGCCACCAGGCTCATCAGCACGGCGCGGCGGTTGGAGAAGTGCAGCACCAGGTCTTTGCGCAACAGCGCGATGAAGGCGTTCATGTCGAGGGGCTTTCCTCAGTCGCGCAGTTGGCGGCCGGTGAGGGCCAGGAAGACGTCTTCGAGGTTGGCGCGTTCGGAATCGATGTGCCGCACGGTCAGCCCGGCTGCGCCCAGCGCCTGCAGCACACCCACGGTGCCTAGCGCCAGGTCGTCCAACCCCAAGGTCCAGCGGCCATTCGTCCGCGTGACGGCCTGAACCCCCGGCAGGGCCTGCAGCCAGTCCCCTGCAGGCTCGCCATCGATGTCGAGTGTCAGCATCTGCGCCATCGGCAGCGTGCGGTACAGCTCGGGCAGCGTGCCCTGCGCCACGACGCGGCCGTGGTCGATGATGACCACGCGGTCGGCCAG
>JAABRA010000302.1 GCA_011391155.1 Burkholderiales bacterium | reverse complement strand
AGGGGTCTTGCTCGGTCAGGCTCCAGCCGCTGGTCTGGCAGTGCGTGCGCAGCATCAGCGATTTGGGATTTTTGGCGTTGAAGCCTTTCATGATGCGGCACCACAGCAGGCGCGCGGCGCGCATCTTGGCCACTTCCAGGTAGAAGTTCATGCCAATCGCCCAGAAAAAGCTCAGGCGGCCGGCAAAACCATCAACATCCATGCCCTTGGCAATGGCGGTCTTGACGTATTCCTTGCCGTCGGCCAGCGTGAAAGCCAGTTCCAGCGCCTGGTTGGCACCGGCCTCCTGCATGTGGTACCCGCTGATCGAGATCGAGTTGAATTTCGGCATGTGTTTGGCCGTGTACTCGATGATGTCGCCGATGATGCGCATCGACGGCTCGGGTGGGTAAATATAGGTGTTGCGCACCATGAACTCTTTCAGAATGTCGTTCTGAATCGTGCCGCTGAGCTTGTCTTGCGACACGCCCTGCTCTTCGGCGGCCACCACGTAACCGGCCAGCACCGGCAGCACCGCGCCGTTCATGGTCATCGAGACACTCACCTTGTCCAGCGGAATCTGGTCGAACAGAATCTTCATGTCCTCCACCGAGTCGATCGCGACACCGGCCTTGCCGACGTCGCCAGTCACACGCGGGTGGTCGGAGTCATAACCGCGGTGCGTGGCCAGATCGAACGCGACCGACACACCCTGGCCGCCGGCCGCCAGCGCCTTGCGGTAAAACGCGTTGGATTCTTCAGCGGTGGAAAACCCGGCGTACTGGCGAATCGTCCAGGGCCGCACCGCATACATGGTGGCCTGCGGGCCGCGCAGGTAGGGCTCGAAGCCCGGCAGCGTGTTGGCGTAGGGCAGGTTTTGCGTGTCTTCGGCGGTGTACAGGGGTTTGACCGAAATACCGTCGGGCGTGAGCCAGTTCAACGCGCTCACATCCCCCCCTGGCGCAGATTTGGCGGCAGCTTTGGTCCAGGCGTCCAGGCTGGCAGACTGAAATTCAGGATTGGTGTGTGTCATGGTGGCAAGCTTCAGTGGTTGGATCTTCAACACATCTACTGTGACAGCGATGCGTGATTTGAGCAAATGAGTTTACATTATTTATAATTATTCATGCAAAAAATTCCATTCAGCTTACAATTTGAGTCATGGCAGAACTTTCATTAGCCCCACGCGCACTTTACGAAGAAGTTGCTGAACTATTGCGTCAGCGCATTTTTAACCGCGAACTCCAGCCCGGCAGCTGGATTGACGAACTCAAGATTGCGCACGACTACGGCATCAGCCGCACGCCCATGCGCGAGGCCCTCAAAGTCCTGGCCACCGAGGGCCTGGTGACCATGAAAGTGCGTCGCGGCGCCTACGTCACCGAGGTGTCGGAGCGCGACCTGGCCGATGTTTACCACCTGCTGAGCCTGCTTGAATCGGACGCCGCGGGTGTCGTGGCGCAACATGCCGACGAGGCACAAATAAATGAATTGAAAGCGCTGCACCAGGAGCTCGAAGACGCTGCCCGGCCGGAACAACTCGATCGCGAGCGCTTTTTTGAAATCAACGAGCGTTTTCACATGCGTCTGCTGGAGATTGCCGACAACCGCTGGCGCAACCAGATGGTGGCCGACCTGCGCAAGGTCATGAAGCTCAACCGCCACAACTCGCTGCTCAAATCCGGGCGCATTCAGAAGTCGCTGAGCGAGCATCGGGACATCATGGCCGCATTGGCGCTGCGCGATGTTCAACTTTGCAGCCAGCGCATGCAGGCACATTTCGCGAGTGGCCTGGAAGCCGCCGTTTGAAGCCGCATGCCTGAACCAGCACCCTTGATGCAGCAAGCGCTGGCCCTGGCCGCGCAAAGTCTGCTGATCACATCGCCCAACCCGCGCGTGGGCTGCGTCATCACCACCCCCGCCGGCCAGGTGCTGGGCCAGGGCTTTACCCAGCGCGCCGGAGAGGCGCACGCCGAAGTCATGGCGCTGCGCGATGCCGCCGCGCACGGCCACAGCGTGGCGGGTGCCACCGCCTATGTCACGCTGGAGCCCTGCTCGCACCAGGGCCGCACCGGGCCGTGCTGCGATGCCTTGATTGCCGCTGGTATCAAGAAGGTGGTTGCCGCCATCGGGGACCCCAACCCCGTGGTCACGGGCCGGGGCTTTTCACGTTTGCGGGCGGCAGGCATCGACGTCGAAACCGGCTCGGGCGCTGCCGAGTCGCGTGAACTCAACATCGGCTTTTTCAGCCGCATGCTGCGTCAAACCCCTTGGGTTCGCATGAAGCTGGCGGCCTCGCTCGACGGCAAAACCGCGCTCGACAACGGCCTCAGCCAATGGATCACCTCTGCGCCAGCCCGCGCCGACGGCCACGCCTG
>JAABRA010000301.1 GCA_011391155.1 Burkholderiales bacterium | reverse complement strand
CTGTTCGGCGCGCGCCGCCTGCTGGCGCTGCTGCACGCTTGGCTGCAGGCGCGCCGGCAGGGCGCGCTGGTGCTGCGCCTGGGCTGGCAGATGGACCGCCGGCGCAACGGCCCCACCGACGACCACCTGCTGGTGCGCACCGCCGAGCCCACGCTCGACATGGCGCACTTCGAGCGCCTGCTGGCCGAGCACCTGGCGCGGATCACGCTGGCCGCACCCGCCATCGCCCTGCGCCTGGCCACGGTCGAGACCGCACCGCTGCCCGGCGCCAGCGCCAGCCTGCTGCTGGAAGACCGCCGCCAGGGCGACAGCCTGCACCAGCTCGTCGAGCGCCTGAGCGCGCGCCTCGGTGCGGCCCAGGTGCAGCGCGTGGAGCCCCGCGCCGACCATCGGCCCGAGCGCATGCAGGCCTGGTCGGCGGCCGTGGATGCTCCCCAGTTGATAGCAAACAATGACCAGAAGACGCTGGGAAGTGGCCAAAAAAGCTTGAAAACTTCCCGGAAGAAGCCCGCGCCAGCCCCTGTAGCCGGTGGCACCCCCAGGGCTTCCACGGCCGCCGCGGTCGCCGCCTCTGCCACCCTGCAGCCCGACGCCCTCTACCCCACCTGGCTGCTCGCCACGCCGCAGCGGCTGACGGTGCAGCGCCACCGCCCGCTGTACCAGGGCCCGCTCACCCTGCTGGCCGGGCCGCAGCGCATCGAGGCCGCCTGGTGGGAGCCCGACGCCACCGGCACCGCCGCCGCCCCGGCCGCGCTGCGCGACTACTTCGTCGCCCGCAGCGCGCAGGCCGGCCTGCTGTGGATCTACCGCGAGCGGCTGGCGCAGGCCGGGGCCCAGCCGGGGTGGTTTCTGCATGGCCTGTTCGCTTGAGCGTCGATGAATCCCTGGGTTAGCACGCACCGTTTTCCATGGACCCGCGTTGTCATCAACCCGCCGTCATCGCGAAGCCCGCAGAGCCTGCCCCCGGCTTGGTCGGAGGGCTGTGGCGATCCATGGCTCCTGAATTCATGGATTGTTTCACTGCGTTCGCAATGACGGGGGCTGTTCATGGTTCGCAATGACAGCCTGGAAAAGGCTGCGCCCTGGCGCATGACTTGATGAACGCCTCACCCCCCGTCTTCCCGTCGCTTCCCGCCTACGCGGAGCTGCACTGCCGCACCAACTTCAGCTTCCAGGTGGGCGCGTCGCACGCCGAGGAACTGGTGGCGCGCGCCCACGCCCTGGGCTACAGCGCGCTGGCCATCACCGATGAATGTTCGGTGGCGGGGCTGGTGCGCGCGCATGCCGAGGCGAAGAAGCTCGGCCTCAAGCTGCTGGCCGGCAGCGAGTTCGTACTGGACGGCGGCGACGGGCGATTTCGCCTGATCGCGCTGGCGCACAACCTCAAGGGCTGGGGCGCGCTGTGCGAATTCATCACCGCCGGGCGGCGCGCCGCGCCCAAGGGCGAATACCGCCTGGGCTGGCATGACGTCAACGCGGCGCGCCTGCCCGACTGCGAACTCATCCTGGCGCCGGACCGGCTCAGCCGCAGCGCTATCACCTTGGAAGCACTCTGTGACCGATTGACGATGGGAAGGCGCCAATTTGGCTCCCATTTCTGGCTGGCGGCCGAGTTGCTGCACGGCCTGGACGACGACCTGTGGCTCACGTTGCTCGAAGAAGCCTCGGCCCGCACCGGCGTGCCGCTGGTGGCCGCCGGCGACGTGGTCATGCACGTGCGCTCGCGCAAGGTGCTTCACGACGTGCTCACCGCCGTGCGCCTGGGCACGCCGGTGGCCCAGTGCGGCTTCGGCCTGCAGCCCAACGCCGAGGCGCACCTGCGCCCGCGCCTGCGCCTGGCCGCGCTCTACCCGCCAGAACTGCTAGCCCACACCGCCGTCATCGCTGCGCGCTGCAGCTTCAGCCTGGACGTGCTGCGCTACCAGTACCCCATGGAAACCGTGTTGCCCGGCACCACGCCCGCGATGACCCTGCGCCACCACACGGAAGCCGGCGCCCGCGTGCGCTACCCCGCTGGCGTGCCACCGGCCGTGCAGAAGCAGATCGAGCACGAACTGGCGCTGATCGCCGAGCTGCAGTACGAGATGTACTTCCTCACCGTGCACGACCTGGTGCGTTTTGCGCGCGAGCGCGGCATCCTCTGCCAGGGGCGCGGCTCGGCGGCCAACTCGGCGGTCTGCTACTGCCTGGGCGTGACCGAGGTCGACCCGGCGCGCCTGAGCGTGCTGTTCGAGCGCTTCATCTCCCGCGAGCGCAACGAGCCGCCCGACATCGACGTCGATTTCGAGCACCAGCGCCGCGAGGAAGTCATCCAGTACATCTACGCCAAGTACGGCCGCGAACGCGCCGCGCTGACCGCCG
>JAABRA010000300.1 GCA_011391155.1 Burkholderiales bacterium | reverse complement strand
GTGGCAATCGACACGCCATGCCGCTGCCCGATGGCCTTGAGTGTGCGCAACAGCGCCTGGAAGGCGGCCCAGCCACCGAATTCGTCGATCACCAGCTTGTACTTGATGAGAGAGCGGTTGGTGATGCCGCTCAGGGGCTCGTCCTGCCCGAGCCAGTGCTCGGAGAAAAATCCGCCGGCCAGCGTGCCGTAGCACAGCAGGTGCAGGCCCCGGCGCTGGCACAGCGCGGCCAGCGCCGTCTGCGGGCGACGGTCGAGCAGCGAATACTGCACCTGCATGCTGACCATCGGCACGCCGGCGTCCAGCATGGCCGCGGTGTGGGGGGTGTCGAAGTTGGTGCCGCCGATATGGGCGATCAGGCCCTCCTGGCGCAGCGCCTCCAGGGCCTGGGCGGCCTCGGCCCAGCGCGGGATGTTGTAGTCCCACCAGTGGTACTGCACGAGGTCCAGCCGCTCCAGCCGCAGGCGCTCGAGCGAGCGCGTCACGATGCGCCGCACATAGGCCGCATCGACGCGGGCCAGATCGCCATGGTCGGGCACCAACTTGGTGTGCACCTGCAGGCGTGGCAGGCCCTGCGCCTTGCGCCGGGCGTTGAACTCGCCATACATCGACTCGACACCGGTGTAGATGTCGGCGCCGTCGACGGTGTCGAGGCCGGCCGCCACAAAGGTGGCCATCTCGGACAGGGCGCGCTCGCGGTCCACCGCACCATGATCGCCCGACAACTGCCAGCCGCCGCGGATGATGCGCGGAATGCGGTAGCCGGGTGCAAGTTCGACCGTCGGCACGGCCGGTGGGGCCACCGCCGGGCTCACTGCTGCCCCGGCAGGGGCACTGCCGTCGTCTCGCCATGGCGGAACACCCGCCGGCCCAGCCGCGTGATGCGAAAACGCGTGGGGCAGTTCGGATCAGGGCAGGCGACTTCGGCGTCGGTGCTCATCCAGTCGTTGGGATGGGTCATGCGCTGCTTGGCCGGCAGCAGGGGCAGCAGCGCGGCCAGCGAATACATCGAGAAGCCCTGGCCGGGCGGGAAATGCAGCATCTCGCCCCGCACTTCAAAGAAGTCGCCGACCCGGGCATTGCACAGGATGCGTGCATCCGCCGGGGCCACCACCTCGACCCGCAGGTCGTAAAGCTCAAAACTGTCGTCGGTCATGGAAACCAGTTTATCAACGAAAGCCCCGGCGCCCGGAAAGCCCCGCATTCCCATGCACAATCGACGCCCATCATGCTGGAAAATCCGCCCGCGCCGCCCCCACAAAACTCGCTGCTGCAGGTGGAAAAACTGTCACGGCACTTCGGCGGCCACCGCGCCGTGCACGAGGTGTCGTTCACGCTGGCGGCCGGCGCCATTGGCGGTCTGATCGGGCCCAACGGTGCCGGCAAGACCACCCTGTTCAACTGCCTGGCGGGTTTCATGCAACCCACCAGCGGCCAGGTCTGGCTCGATGGCGCACCGATCGGGGGCGCCTCGCCGGCGCAGGTGTTTGCCAGCGGGCTGGCGCGCACCTTCCAGATCCCGCGGCCCTTCCCCGAGATGACCGTGCTCGAGAACGTCATGATCGCGCCGCTGAACCAGATCGGCGAGCGCTTCTGGGCCAACTGGCTGCGTGGCGGCGCGGTGCGACGGCAGGAGCACCAGACGCGTGACGCCGCGCGCCGCTGGCTCGCTTTCGTCGGCCTGAGCGAACTGGAACACAAGCCCGCCCGGATTCTGTCCGGCGGCCAGCGCAAGCTGCTGGAGCTGGCCCGCGTGATGGTGGCCGAGCCCAAGCTGGTGCTGCTCGACGAGCCCGGCGCCGGCGTCAATCCGGCCCTGCTGGACCTGATCGTGGACAAGATCGCGGCGCTCAACGCCCAGGGCACGACCTTCCTGATCATCGAACACAACATGGACCTGGTGGCCTCGCTGTGCCGCCCGGTCATGGTCATGGCGCAAGGCGAGTTGCTGCTGTCGGGGGATGCCGAAACGGTGCTGTCAGACCCCCGCGTCGTCGACGCCTACCTGGGAACCGCCTGATGACCGCGCCAGGCCCCGACAACGACCCTGCCGCGCTGGCGGTGGATGCGCTGGAGGCCGCCTACGAGCCGGGCCTTCCGATCGTGCGTGGCGCCAGCCTCACCGTGCAGCGCGGCGAGATCGTCGCCATCCTGGGGCCCAACGGCGCCGGCAAGTCCACGCTGGTGAAGGCTGTCGCCGGCCTGGTGCCGGTCACCGGCGGGCGCAGCCTGCTGTTCGGGCAGGACATCACCCGGGTGCCGGCGCACCGCATGGTGTTCGAGGGCCTGGCCTTCGTGCCGCAGACCGAGAATGTCTTCGTGAACCTGAGCATCGCGGAAAACCTGGAACTGGCCGCCGCCATCGTGCGCGCCG
>JAABRA010000299.1 GCA_011391155.1 Burkholderiales bacterium | reverse complement strand
CTCGTGCTCTTCGCAGGTCATGCGCAGCAGGAACCACACCTGCTTCTGGCCGATGCACACCGGCCGGTTGCCCCGGCGCACGCAGCGGCGCGGCAGGCGATAGCGCAGCCAGCCCGGCGTGCTGCCGAGCACGTCCACGTGCTCGGGCAGCAGCCCGGTTTCTTCACGCAATTCGCGGAACATCGCCTCCAGCGGCGTCTCGTCGGTGTTCATGCCGCCCTGCGGGAACTGCCAACCGTCCCGGTTGACCCGCCTGGCCCAGAACAACCGCCCGTCACCGTGCATGAGGACGATGCCCACATTGGGGCGATACCCGTCCGGATCGACCACGATCGGACTCCAAAAATCTACTGGAGCCAGACTGCCACAGCGGCGCGAAGGGCCACAAGCGGGGCGGACGTCGAGGGGGTTTGATTGACAGATGGGCGGCCATAACCCAAAATTCGCACCCCTGTCTGCAAAGGACAGGCCGTGTGGCTATGTAGCTCAGCCGGTTAGAGCGTGGCACTCATAATGCCGAGGTCGGTGGTTCGAGTCCACCTATAGCCACCACTAAAAACCCGCCCGGTTGCGGGTTTTTTTGTGCCCTCCGTGCCACTTCGAGCGCCTCCGGCTGCACAGGAAGGACGCTGCCGGAAGTTCGGCTAGAGTAGGCCTGCCACCCCACTGGCCCCGCCGACCACGGCGGGGACCGCCGGAGCAGGAACGCCCATGGAACCGCAGTCCGCCTGGTCCCGCCTGGTGATCGAGAAGCGTCGCAGCACGCTGTTCGCCCTCGCGTTGGCCATCGGCTTGTACGGCGTCTTCGGGGTACTCGACGGGTTCATCTTCCCGGGCACGGCCGCCAGCATGCTGCCCATCCGCGCCGCCGTGATCGCGTGCCTGGTGGCCCAGGCCGGGATCATCGTGCTCGCGCCCGGGTTCTACCTGCGGCATTCACAGGCCACGCTGTCGCTGTGCGTGCTGGCGGGGGGCGTCGGCATCATCCTGCTCAACCTCATCGTCGACGGCCAGCCCGACAGCGCCACGTATTACGCCGGCCTGATCATGGTGATCGTGTTCCTGTGCGTGCTGATTCCGCTGCGCTTCCGCTACGTCTTCGTGATCTGCCTGGCGCTGGTGCTGGCCTACAACGTCTCGCTGCTCTACACCGGCATCTCCGCGTCCGTGGCGATCAGCAACAACTTCTTCCTGGTCGGCGCCACCCTCATCTGCTGCGTCAGCAACTACGACCACGAGCGCCTGGTGCACCTTCGCTACGCGCATGAAGACCTCATCGAGCGGCAGACGAACGACATCGCGGCGCAGAAGTTGCGCGCCGACAAGCTGCTGCACCAGATACTGCCCGACCCGATCGCCGACCGCCTGATGGACGGCGCGAACACCATCGCCGATGGCTACTCCGACGTCACAGTCCTGTTCGCCGACCTCGTCGGCTTCACCGAATTCTCCAGCACGGTCTCGCCCCGCACGCTGGTGAAAGTGCTCAACCGGGTCTTCTCGGGCTTCGACGAAGTGGCCGAACGCTGCGGCGTGGAGAAGATCAAGACGATCGGCGACGCCTACATGGCGGCCTGCGGCGTCCCGGCCGAGGTGGACGACCACGCCGAGCGGATACTGCGCATGGCCGTGGGCATGCGCGAGGAGATGGCCGCGGTGAACCGCGAGTTCCCGGAGTACGCGCTGGACATCCGCATCGGCATCCACACCGGCCCGTGCGTGGCGGGCATCATCGGCCGGCAGCGATTCATCTACGACCTGTGGGGCGACACGGTGAACCTCGCAAGCAGGATGGAATCGACCGGGGTCTCGGGCCAGGTACAGGTTTCCGAGACCACCTACCTGCGTGCGCGCCACGCGTTCTCATTCGAGCCGCGCGGTGAAATCCAGGCCAAGGGACGCGGAGCCATCAAGGCCTACCTGCTCACCGGGACCAGGCCCCCCGGCGCGCCGCCTGCCTCGGCCTAGCGGCCCGGCGCCGGGGCGCGTGGCGGCGAGCCACAGCGCCGTGTCCGCACCATCCTGCGCCGTGCGCAGCACGGGCTTGAAGAGCTTGCGGAAGCCGGGCAGCGCGCTGCGCACGCCGTCGGTGTCCACCCAACCCGGATGCATCACCCAGGCGCGCGGCTGGCCTGGGCCGAGGCTGTTCCAGTGATGCGTCAGTTCGACCTGGGCGCGCTTGTGCTGGGCGTAGGCGGCGAAGCCGTCGTGGTGCGCGGCGCTTGGCGCCTGCAGCGCGTTGAGGTCGAGCGCCGCGCCGTACATGCCGCCCGAGCTGATCGAGATGATGGCGCTGCCGGCGGTGAGTGCGCCGCCGCGGCGCAGCCCCTGGTCGAGCACCCAGTGGCCGAGCAGGTTGGTGGCGAAGCCCAGCTCCAGGC
>JAABRA010000298.1 GCA_011391155.1 Burkholderiales bacterium | reverse complement strand
CACCTACTACTACGTGCTCGCCAACGACATGGGTGTGGACCTGATGCATGACGAGCTGCAGAAATTCGGCTTTGGCGCGCTGACCGGCATCGACATCCACGGCGAAGTGCGCGGGCTCCTGCCGTCGACCGAGTGGAAGCGCAACGCCTACAAGCGCCCGGAGCAGCAGAAGTGGTATGCCGGCGAAACCATCTCGCTGGGCATCGGCCAGGGCTACAACAACTTCACCATGCTGCAACTCGCGCTGGCCACCAGCGTGATTGCCAATGACGGCATCAAGATGAAACCGCACCTGGTGAAGGAAGTCGTGGACGTGGTCACCCGCACGTCACGCGAGACCCTGCGCGAGATCAAGGCCGAAGCCATCGCAGACCCGAAAAACATCGCCGTGATCAAGAATGCGCTGGTCGGCGTGAACATCGAGGGCACCGGCGCCACCGCCTTCCGCGGGGCGGGCTATGTCGCGGCCGGAAAGACCGGCACCGCGCAGGTGGTGGCCATCAAGGCGAACGAAAAATACAACGCTGCGCGCATGGCCGAGCGCCATCGCGACCACGCCCTGTACATGGCGTTTGCACCGGCCGACCAGCCAAAGATCGCGCTGGCCATGGTGGTGGAAAACGCCGGATTCGGCGGCGTCATGGCCGCACCGATCACCCGCCGGGTGTTCGACTACTGGCTGCTCGGACAGTCGCCGACGCCGGAAGACATGGCCGCCGTGCAAAAAGGCCAGGCCGGCCCGCCCGCCAACGCGCCGCGGCCGGCGGCCTCGGCGGCCTCGGCTTCAGCGGGCGCTTCCGCGGCAGCAAGCCCCGACGCGGTCCAGCCTCCGAAAACCCCCTAAAACCCGGCGGCCGGGGGGCGCCTGCGGCACCCCCGCACCGCGATGGCGAATCGACCCGCCACGGGCGTATGATTTCCGCTCCTTTCACCTGCGGAGCGCACGACCATGGCCCTGATGGACTTCATCAAGAAACAGTTCATAGACATTCTCCAGTGGACCGAGACCGGCGACGGCACGCTGGCCTGGCGTTTCCCGATGGCGGAGATGGAAATCCAGAACGGCGCCTCGCTCACCGTGCGTGAATCGCAGATGGCGGTGTTCGTCAACGAAGGCCAGGTGGCCGATGTGTTCGGCCCCGGGCTGTACAAGCTGACCACCCAGACCCTGCCGGTGCTGACCTACCTGAAGAACTGGGACAAGCTCTTCGAGTCCCCGTTCAAGAGCGACGTCTACTTCTTCAGCACGCGCCAGCAGATCGACCAGAAATGGGGCACGCCCCAGCCCATCACCATCCGCGACGCCGATTTCGGCGCAATGCGCCTGCGCGCCTTCGGAAACTTCGCCTTCCGTATCGCCGACCCGAAGCTGTTCCACACCGAGATCTCGGGCACCCGCGACACCTACACGGTGGACGACCTCGACGGCCAGCTGCGCGGCCTGGTGCTGCAGAACATCAGCAACGCCATCGCGTCCGCCGGCATTCCGTTCCTCGACCTGGCCGCCAACCAGCTCAAGTTTGCCGAGGCGCTGGCGACCCAGCTCGCGCCCGAGTTCGGCAAGATCGGACTGAAGCTCGAAGGCATGACGGTGCAGAACCTGTCGCTGCCCGAAGAGCTGCAGAAGATCCTCGACCAGAAGATCGGCATGGGCATGGTCGGCAACGACATGGCCAAGTTCATGCAGTACCAGACCGCGCAGGCCATTCCCAAATTCGCCGAGGGCGCGGGCGGTGGTGGTGGTGGCATTGCCGGTGACGCCATGGGCCTGGGCGCGGGCGTGGCGCTGGGCCAGGTGCTGGCGCAAAACCTGGCCGCCGGGCTGCAGGGCAGCACCGCGGGCGCGGCCGCCGCCGCAGCAGCCGCTGCGCAGCCCGCTGGCGTCAAGCCTGAAGACGTGATGGCCACGCTGGAGAAGCTCGGCGAACTCAAGGCCAAGGGCATCCTGACGCAGGACGAGTTCGACGCCAAGAAGGCTGAACTGCTCAAGAAGCTGGTCTGATTCAGCCCAAAAACTCCTGAATTTATAGCATAAAACGACTATTTCACGCTGGGTTAAGGCCATTTTGGCGTAAAACCGCGTGGCGCTGAGCCTCCCCGCCCATGGCTGACCCCTCCAACGCCCAGCGGCACTACCGTGCGCCCTGCCCCGGCTGCGGCGCGCCGGTGACGTTCCGCAGCGCGCAATCGACCACGGCGGTGTGCGGCTACTGCCAGAGCACGGTGGTGCGCCAGGGCGAGGTGTTGCAGCGCATCGGCAAGATGGCCGAGCTGTTCGACGACCACAGCCTGCTGCAGCTCATGGCCAGCGGCACCCTCGACGGCCAGGGCTTCACGCTGGTGGGCCGGCTGCAGTACAAATACCGTGAAGGCACCTGGACCGA
>JAABRA010000308.1 GCA_011391155.1 Burkholderiales bacterium | reverse complement strand
TGACCCTGCGCAGTGGCTGGCGCCAGACCCATCTGGGGCGTCTGCTGGGCCACGCCATGCGCCGTTTTGACGCCCGGGTGCTCGCCCTCATGGCGGCTGACGTGGGTGTGCCGCTGGCTTTGTCCAACCTGGCCGCGCGCGGGCAGGTCAGCGCGGCGCATATTCACATCACCCGCCACCTCGCCGTGGAAGGCTCCCGGCTGACCGAGCTGGCCAGCGCAGCGGGCATGAGCAAGCAGGCCATGGGCAATCTGGTCGACCAGTGTGAAGCCTGGGGGCTGGTCACCCGAGAGATCGACCTCCGGGACGCCCGCGCACGCTGCGTGCGGTTCACGCCCCTGGGTCTGGCGTGGCTCGACGCTTTTCGCCGGGCCGTGGCGCAGGCGGAGGCGGAATTTCGCGCGGCTGTCGGGGATGAAGTCGCCACCGTCGTCGCCCTGGGTCTGGAGGCCTACGTCACCTGAACGGCGCAACGCGCAACCCCGCCTGCGCCAAAGCGCCGCCCGCGATCCGCATGCGCCTAGAATTTGCCCTATATGCGTGGCCACCCGGCCCGACGACAACGAGGAGACCGTCATGCGAATCCTGATTGCGGAAGATGACCAGGTGCTGGCCGATGGGCTGTTGCGCACGCTGCGCAGTTCGGGAGCGGCGGTGGACCACGTCGCCGACGGCACCCAGGCCGACGCCGCCCTGATGACCAACACCGAGTTCGACCTGCTGATCCTGGACCTCGGCCTGCCGAGGATGCATGGGCTGGAGGTACTCAGGAAGCTGCGCGGACGCGGCTCCAAGCTGCCGGTCCTGATCCTGACCGCCGCCGACAGCGTGGACGAGCGCGTCAAGGGGCTGGACTACGGCGCCGATGACTACATGGCCAAGCCGTTCAGCCTGCAGGAGCTTGAAGCCCGCGTGCGGGCGCTGGTGCGCCGGGGCATGGGCGGGGCCAGTTCCACCATCAACCACGGCCCGCTGGTCTATGACCAGGCCGGCCGCGTGGCGACCATCGACGGCAAGATGGTCGAACTCTCGGCCCGCGAGCTGGGCCTGCTCGAGGTGCTGCTGCAACGCGCCGGGCGCCTGGTCAGCAAGGACCAGCTGGTCGAGCGCCTGTGCGAGTGGGGCGAGGAAGTGAGCAACAACGCCATCGAGGTCTACATCCACCGCCTGCGCAAGAAGATCGAGAAGGGCCCGATCCGGATCGCCACCGTGCGCGGTCTGGGCTATTGCCTGGAAAAGATTCCCGGATAGGTCTGGTGAAACCCCAGAGCTGGTCGCTCAAGCTGTTCCAGCGGGAGCAGCGTTCGCTGTTTGGCGAGATCCTGGACTGGATGCTCACGCCGCTGCTGCTGCTATGGCCGGTGAGCCTGGCGTTGACCTGGCTGGTGGCGCAGGGCATTGCCGACAAGCCGTTTGACCGCGCGCTGGTCTACAACGTGCAGGCGCTGGCCCAGCTGGTCACCGTCAGCAACAACCGCGTGCAGTTCAATCTGCCACAACCCGCCAGCGAAATCCTGCGCGCTGATGATTCAGACCTTGTCTACTACCAGGTGTTGGGCGCCAACGGCGAGTTTCTCAGTGGCGAGCGGGATCTCCCGCTCCCTGCCGGGGAGCCAGGAGCGGTCCCCCTGGGGGAAGTCCAGATGCGCGACGACGAGCTGCGTGGACTGGAAGTGCGCGTCGCCTACATCTGGGTCAAGCTTCCCTTGCCGCGCGCGCAGCCCGCCCTGGTGCAGGTGGCCGAGACCCGCGAAAAACGCAAGGTGCTGGCCACGGAAATCATCAAGGGCGTGATGCTGCCGCAGTTCGTGACCCTGCCGCTGGCGGTGTTGCTGGTCTGGATGGCACTGGTGCGCGGCATCAAGCCGCTTAGCCAGCTGGAGGAGCGCATTCGCGCCCGCAAACCGGACGACCTGAGTCCGCTGGACGAGAAGACCGTGCCGCTGGAGGTGGCGCCGCTGGTGTCGTCGGTCAACGACCTGCTGACCCGCCTGACGGAATCCATCGGCACGCAAAAGCGCTTCCTGGCCGACGCGGCGCACCAGCTCAAGACCCCGCTGGCGGGTCTGCGCATGCAGGCCGACCTGGCGTTGCGCGGGGGATCAAGCGCCGAGGACCTCAAGCATTCGCTCAAGCAGATTGGCCGCTCCAGCGAGCGCGCCACCCACACCGTCAACCAGCTGCTGGCCCTGGCCCGGGCCGAGGCCGGCGGCGCGGCGCTGAGCCGGCAGCCCTGCGATATGGTGCGCCTGATCATGGAGGTGGTGCAGGACTCCGTGCCGCGCGCGCTGGACAAGCGCATTGACCTGGGCTACGAAGGAGCGACACCCGGGGCTGCGGGCGTGATGCTCAGCGGCAATCCCACCCTGCTCAAGGAGCTGGTGCGCAACCTGGTGGACAACGCCATCAACTATGCCCTCTCCAGTGAAGACCGCCCTGGCGTCATTACGGTGCGGCTGCTGTCAGACCCGTTCGGGCAGGTGCTGGTGCTGCAGGTGGAAGACAACGGGCCGGGCATTCCCGAATCCGAGCGCGAACTGGTATTCCAGCCGTTCTACCGGGTGCTGGGCACCAATGTCGACGGCTCGGGCCTGGGATTGCCGATCGTGCTGGAAATCGCGCAGCAACACTGCGCCACGGTCACGGTGGAAGATGCACACCCGGGCCAGAACCCGCCGGGGGCCTGTTTCAGTGTGCGCTTCGCGGTGGGCGACAAGTCCGACGCGGCGCCTTGACGGGGCGCTTCAGGCCGGCTTGAAGAGGTTGAGCTGCAGGCGTTCGCGCTCGATGACGCGCGCCACCGCGCTCTGGCTGGCCACCCGCTGCACGAAAACCCACAGATCGGGGAAATCCAGGGGATCGATGCCCGCCATGCTGCCCCAGCGCGCCAGGGTCAGCGCATAGGCGTCGAGCGGGCCGAAATTCGCCCCGCCAAGCCAGGATTGACCAGCAGCATTGGCGCGTTGCACCAGCGCCTGCAGTTCGCCGAGAAGGCCCCGGTACAACACCGTGTTGTGGCAACGCAGGTCGTCGTGCACGGCCGCGTTGGCGCTGAACTTCTGCGGCATGAAGATGTGGGTGAAGGTGGGGTGCACGGTGTTGTTCATCCACGCCAGCGTCTCCATCACGCGCGCCTTAGCCAGCGGCTCCGCAGGCAGGAAGCCCATCTTCGGAAAGCGCTCGTGCAGGTACGTGACGATAGCCAGGATCTGCGTGATGACGTGCCCGCCATCGACCAGCACCGGTACCTGCCCGCGCGGGTTGATCGCCCGGTATTCCGGGCTCTGCTGCTCACCCTTGTGCAGCTTGACCATGATCGGCTCGAAAGCCTCGCCCGAGCTTTCCAGCAGCGTGTGGGGCACGAAGGAGCAGGCGCCGGGCGCATAGTAGAGTTTCAGGGTCATGGCGGAGGTTCCGGTTGGGGGGGTCAGCGACAGGCCCGCAGGGGCTTGCCGGCCAGCTCGGTCCTGAAGCTGTCCAGGCGCTGTTTCAGGGCGGCGTCTGCCAGCGGGAGCCGCAGCCATTGGCCGCGGACCTCGGCACGCTCGCGCAGCACGCGCGCCGTACGCACCCCGCGACCCGTGAACTCGGCCAGGGACTCGCGCGCCGCAGCTTCGGAGGCATAGGCGCCCAGCGACAGACCTGGCGCCAGGCCTGGGTCCATCAAGGGCTCAAAGCGGATGTTCAGGCCGCGCAGCTCGGCCAGTTTCTTGTTCATGGCTTCGGTGTCGGCATATTTGCCCATGTAGACAATCCAGCGTTCCGGCTCTATGCCGCTTTCGAGCACCCAGCTGCCGGCAGGCAGGGCCGGTGTCAGGGCCTGGCGCAGGATCTCGGCCTGGCGCTCGTCAAACAGGCCGGCCTGCAGGCATTCGGCCGGGGGCGGGGGCAGGGCGGCCTGCGCGGCCTGCGTTTCCAGTCGACGAACGTCCTCGGCGCCCAGGAGGCGAATCCTTTCCGGATGGAGCTGCTGCGCCATGCGATGGGGTTCGCCCTGCGGCGCGGGCGCCCAGCCGTAGGCCTTGAGCAGTTCCGAGGACCAGGCAAAAAACAGGCCGTTGGCCAGCAGCAGGGACAGGACGAAAAAGCGCAGCATCGACGGATCAGGGCTGATCGGCAGAGCGCGGCCGCACGCTGATTTCGGAGCTGGTGACGTGTTTCATGCCAGCGGCAGTATGCACCAGCAAGGCGCCGGATGCATCGACGCCACGGGCGGTGCCCTGCAGGCCGTCGCTGAGCGTGACCGCACGGTCGCGCAGCACGTCGCGGGCGTTGAAGCGCGCGGCGAACGGGGCAAACCCGAAGGTCTGGAATGCCTGGACGGTCTGCACCAGCGGCCCGGCCAGCCGCAGCAGGGTCTGCGCCGCGCCGATGCCCGGCAGCAGTTCCTGGAGCCCGACCGGCGGGGTGGACAGCCCGGTGGCGTCGCGCGGTGCGATATTGACACCCACGCCGATCACCACGTAGCGCTGGGTGCCCAACATCGCGGTTTCGATCAGGATGCCGGCGAGCTTGCGGTCCTGCCACCACAAGTCGTTGGGCCATTTCAGGCCGACGGCCGGGTTCAGGCTTTCCGCCACGCTCACGCCGACGGCCAGCGATAGACCCGACCAGTCGGCCGGGGCCAGTGGCAGGCCCAGGGAAAACGTCAGCGAGTCACCCGGCGCGCTGCGCCATTCGCGGCCCATCCGGCCCCGCCCTGCGGTCTGCGCCCCGGCGACCAGCAGCACCGGCTCCAGCCGTCCGGCGCGGCCACGCCGCATCAGTTCGGTGTTGGTCGAGTCGATCTCGGGCAGGATTTCCACCGTGAAGCCTGGCAGCGTCGGTGCCACGGCTTCCCAGATGGCCTCGGCGGGCCAGTGAATCACGGGCGATGGCGTCATCCGGCCGTCTCAGCGCCTGGTTGTGGCCGGGACACGCTGTTTGGGCGTCGGCGGTCGCCGTTTGGGCGCCAGCAGCGTGCCGCGGCAGTTCGCAGCGCCGCACCAGCACGGGTACTCCGCCTTGAGTTTGGGCGTGTAGCGCTCCTCGATGACCAGGCCGTAGTCGTAATTGAGCTCCTCGCCGGCGGTTATGTCGCGCAGGGTCTTGATGAAGATGCGCCCGTCCACCTCGTCGGCCTCGCAGTTGGGGTCGCAGCTGTGGTTGATCCAGCGCGACGAGTTGCCACCGTGCAGCGCGTCGATCACCCGGTCTTCGTCCACGTGGAAATAGAACGTGTGGTTCGGGTTGGCCGGATCATGGGGATGGCGATCCTGGGCCTCGTCCCAGCTGATGATCTCGCCCACGTACTCGATCAGGGTTTCGCCAGCAGCGATGTCCTGCACCGCGAACACCCCCTTGCCGTGCACGCCGGAGCGGCGGGTCTGGATCCGGCGGGTCGGGGCGGGGGCGGGCTTTTTGGACACGGTCTGAAAATTTGGTATGGTGAATCCGTATGGGCGCGTGTGCGCCCGCATGTGGGTGTGCGCCTGCGCACGCGAGACAACGGGATTGTAATTAGATGAAAACCTTGGTCATTGCAGAGAAGCCATCGGTGGCTCAGGACATCGTGCGGGCGCTCACGCCCGTGGCGGGCAAGTTCGAGAAGCACGATGAACATTTCGAGAACGACCAGTACGTGGTCACCAGCGCCGTGGGCCACCTGCTGGAAATCCAGGCCCCCGAGGCCTTCGACGTGAAACGCGGCAAGTGGAGTTTCGCGCATCTGCCGGTGATTCCGCCGTATTTCGACCTGAAGCCGGTGGACAAGACCAAAACGCGGCTGAACGCCGTGGTCAGGCAGGCCAAGCGCAAGGACGTCGGCGCGCTGGTGAACGCCTGCGACGCGGGACGCGAGGGTGAGCTGATCTTCCGCCTGATCGAGCAGTACGCGGGTGGCGCAAAACCGCTGGGCAAGCCTGTCAGGCGTCTATGGCTGCAGTCGATGACGCCCCAGGCCATCCGCGACGGTTTCGAGAGCCTGCGCACCGAGCAGCAAATGCGCGGCCTGGCCGACGCGGCGCGCAGCCGCTCCGAGGCCGACTGGCTGGTCGGCATCAACGGCACGCGCGCCATGACGGCGTTCAACTCGCGCGACGGCGGCTTTTTCCTGACGACCGTGGGCCGGGTACAGACGCCGACTCTGGCCGTGATGGTCGAGCGCGAGGAGCAGATCCGCAAGTTCATCAGCCGCGACTACTGGGAAATCCACGCCACCTTCCTGGCCGAGGCGGGCGAATATCCCGCCAAATGGTTCGATCCCCAATGGAAGAAAGACGCGGAAGACGGCGAGAAGCGGGCCGATCGCGTCTGGACCCAACGCGAGGCGCAGGCGATTGCCGATGCCGTGCGGGGCAAGGCCGCCACCGTCACGGAAGAGAGCAAGCCCACGACGCAGGCCTCGCCGCTGTTGTTCGACCTGACCAGCCTGCAGCGTGAGGCCAACGGCAAGTTCGGCTTCAGCGCCAAGACCACGCTGGCGCTGGCCCAGAGCCTCTACGAGCGCCACAAGGCGCTGACCTACCCGCGGACCGACTCGCGGGCCCTGCCCGAGGACTACCTGCCGGTGGTCAAGCAGACCTTCGGCATGCTGGCCGACAGCGGCATGCGGCACCTCGCGCCGCATGCGCTGACGGCGCTGAACAATGGCTATATCAAGCCCAGCAAACGTATCTTCGACAACAGCAAGGTGAGCGATCACTTCGCCATCATTCCCACGCTGCAGGCGCCCAGCGGCCTGAGCGACGCCGAGCAGAAGCTCTATGACCTGGTGGTGCGCCGCTTCATGGCGGTGTTCTTCCCCAGCGCCGAATACCTGGTGACAACACGGATCTCGCAAGCCGTCGGCCACAGTTTCAAGACCGAGGGCAAGGTGCTGGTCAAGCCGGGCTGGCTGGCCATCTACGGCAAGGAAGCCGCCGACGAAGTGGCCGACGCGAAAGAAGGCGACAAGGGCCAGAGCCTGGTGCCCGTGAAGCCCGGCGAGATGGTGCGTGCCGAGGTGGTGGAGCCCAAGGGCCTGAAGACCCGTCCGCCCGCGCGCTACTCCGAAGCCACGCTGCTCGGCGCCATGGAGGGCGCCGGCAAGCTGGTGGACGACGACGAACTGCGGCAGGCCATGCAGGAGAAAGGCCTGGGCACACCGGCCACCCGCGCGGCCATCATCGAAGGCCTGCTCAATGAAAAATACATCTTGCGCGAGGGCCGCGAGCTGATCCCCACGGCCAAGGCCTTCCAGCTCATGACGCTGCTGCGCGGCCTGGGCGTGGAAGAGCTTTCCAAGCCCGAGCTCACCGGCGAGTGGGAATACAAGCTGGCGCAGATGGAGCACGGCAAGCTCAGCCGCGAGGCGTTCATGCTCGAGATCGCCGCGATGACAGAGCACATCGTCAAGAAAGCCAAGGAATACGACCGCGACACCGTGCCGGGCGACTACGCCACGCTCTCGACGCCGTGCCCGAATTGCGGCGGCGTAGTGAAAGAAAACTACCGCCGCTACACCTGCACCGGCGCCGACGGGGCCAGCGAGGGCTGTGGTTTCTCGTTCGGCAAGACCCCGGCCGGGCGCACCTTCGAGCCGGCTGAAGTCGAGACCTTTCTGGCGACCAAGCGCATCGGCCCGCTCGACGGCTTTCGCTCCAAGGCCGGCTGGCCGTTCACCGCCGAAATCACGCTCAAGTACAGCGACGAAGACAACAACTGGAAGCTCGAATTTGACTTTGGCGACGACAGGAATGCAGCGGAAACTGGCGAGCTGGTGGATTTCGGCACCAGTGAGTCGCTCGGCAAGTGCCCCAAGTGCGGTGCACCGGTGCATGAGCACGGCAGCAACTACCTGTGCGAAAAGGCCGTACCCACCGCCGCGCAGCCCACGCCGAGCTGCGACTTCAAGAGCGGCAAGATCATCCTGCAGCAGCCGGTGGAGCGCGCGCAGATGCAGAAACTGCTGGCCACCGGCAAGACCGACCTGCTCGACAAGTTCGTCTCGATGCGCACGCGCCGCGCGTTCAAGGCCTTCCTGGCCTGGGACGCCGAGGCCGGCAAGGTGAACTTCGAGTTCGCGCCCAGCAAGTTCCCGCCACGCAAGACGGCTGCCACGAAAACAGGAGCAAACAATGACCGCACGGCGCTGGGGAAGGCCGTAAAAACCTCAAAACCTGCCGGAAAGACGGCTGCGAAGACCGCGCCGGCCAAAACCGCAGCCGCCAAGACCCCGCGCAAGCGTGCCGCCAGCACCGCCGCCGGTCTCAAACCCAGCGAAGCCCTGGCCGCGGTGATTGGTCCTGAGGCGGTAGCCCGCACCCAGGTGATCAAGAAGCTGTGGGACTACATCAAGGCCAATGGCCTGCAGGACGCCACCAACAAGCGTGCCATCAACGCCGACGCCAAACTGCTTGCGGTCTTCGGCAAGCCGCAGGTGACGATGTTCGAGCTGGCGGGGATCGCAGGCCGGCACCTGGGCTGAGCACGGCGCGCAGCGATCGCCTGAGCGCCGTGCCACGCACCAGCGGGCGCGCGGCTGTGCCATCCCCCCCCGGTACGCGAGTCAGCGCACGAAGCGTCCGCCGCGCCCGATGATGGTGAGGTCGGTGAAGGTGGAGCCCTGGCGGTTCTTCGGCGAGAAGCTGACAGTGAAACCACCCAGGTTCAGGTCGCGGATCGACTCCAGACCCGCGATCAGCGATTCGCGCGTCGGGTTTCGGCCGGCCCGCCGCAGGCCTTCCACGAACACGCGGGCGGTGATGTAGCCCTCCATGCTGGAGAAGTCGAACTCCTTATCGCCGACGGCCAGCATGTGCTGCTGGAATTCCCGCACGATCGGACTGGCCGGCGTGTACGGAAACGGCACCACCTGGGAGATCACCACGCCCTGGCCCGCGTCGCCGAGCTCATCGGCCAGCGCCCGGGAGCCGACGAAGCTCACATTGAAGAACTGCCCGCCGTAGCCCTTGGCGCGCGCCTGCTTGATGAAGGCCGCACAGGCCTTGTAAGCGCCGATCTGCACCACGGCCTCGGGTTGGGCCGCGAGGATGGTCGCCAGCGCTTTTTCTACCTCGACGGTATTGCGCTCGACCGTGGCGGTGGCGGCCGGCTTGAGCTGGCGCTTGGTGAGGGCCCGTTCCACGCCTTCCAGCCCGGCTTTGCCGTAGGCGTCGTTTTGATAGAACACGGCAATTTTTTTCACCCCGAGCGTGGTGAGGTGCTGCACGATGCGTTCGGTTTCGTCAAAATAGCTGGCGCGCACATGGAAGACTTCGCGGCGAAATGGCTCGCGCAGCGCCTGGGCGCCGGTGAACATGCCGACCAGCGGCACCCTGGCCTCGCTCACGATCGGCACCGCCGCCAGCCCGGTGGGCGTGCCGACCGAGCCGATCAGGGCAAACACCCGGTCTTCGTTGATCAGCGCCTTCACAGCCTCCGCAGCCTTGGTGGGCTCGTAGCCGTCGTCGCGCTGGACCAGCTTGAGGGAGCGGCCATTGACGCCGCCCGCGGCGTTGACGGCGGTGAAGTAGGCCTGGATGCCCGCTTTCATGCGCAGCCCCAGCTGGGCGGCCGGCCCGCTCATCGCGGCAAACTGGCCGACCTGGACTTCGCCCTCAGTCACACCATCTTCGGCCTGCGCGACGAGCAGCGCGCCCAGAAAACATAAACCGACCAGAAGTTTCTTCAGACGCATCACGGACTCTCATGGTTCAAAACCCGGAATATGCCGCAATTGGCCCTGCAGTGGAAGTGGGCAATCGGCATCACGCCTGCCGAACGCCCCCAAAAGAAAAGGGCCTGTGCGGTCGCCGCACAGGCCCCAGGTCCAATGCCGGCGACGGCGCGGCCTATCGGGCCACCACGCGCACCATCTCCAGGCACTTGTTCGAATAGCCCCATTCGTTGTCGTACCAGGCCACGATCTTCACGAAGGTGCCGTCCAGTGCAATGCTGGCGTCGGCATCGAACACGCTGGTGCAGGTCTCGCCCCGGAAGTCGGTGGCCACCACCTTGTCTTCGGTGTAGCCCAGCACGCCCTTGAGCGCGCCCTGGCTCTGCGCCTTCATCTCGGCGCAGATGTCCTTGAGCGTGGCCTCAGAATTCAGCTCGCAGGTCAGGTCGACCACCGACACGTCGCTGGTGGGCACGCGGAAGCTCATGCCGGTCAGTTTCTTGTTCAGGGAGGGAATCACCACGCCCACCGCCTTGGCCGCACCGGTGGAGCTGGGGATGATGTTTTCCAGGATGCCGCGGCCGCCGCGCCAGTCTTTGTTGCTGGGGCCGTCCACGGTCTTCTGCGTGGCGGTGGCGGCATGCACGGTGGTCATCAGGCCGCGCTTGATGCCCCATTTGTCATGCAGCACCTTGGCCACGGGGGCCAGGCAGTTGGTGGTGCAGCTGGCGTTGGAGATGATGGCCTGGCCGGCGTAGGTGGCGTCGTTCACGCCGAAGACGAACATCGGGGTGTCGTCCTTGGACGGGGCAGAGAAGATGACTTTCTTCGCACCGGCGGCCAGGTGCTTCTCGCCGCCGGCCTTGTCCAGGAAGATGCCGGTGGATTCGATCACGATGTCGGCGCCGACTTCGTTCCACCTCAGGTTGGCGGGGTCCTTCTCTTGCGTCAGGCGGATTTTCTGACCGTTGACGATGAGGGTGTTGCCGTCCACGCTGACGGTGCCCTTGAAGCGGCCGTGCACGCTGTCGTATTGCAGCATGTAGGCCAGGTACTCCGGCTCCAGCAGGTCGTTGATGGCCACGACTTCGATGTCGCTGAAATTCTGCAGGGCCGAGCGCAGTACGTTGCGTCCGATGCGGCCGAAGCCGTTGATGCCGATCTTGATAGTCATGAAGGTTCTCCAGAGTTAAAACCGAATCCGCCTGGCAGGGGCCGTTCGAAGTCCATCGACCGGCACCGCACCGAACGGTGCTTACTGCTTCCTGGCCAGCGCGGCTTGCACCGTGTCGGCCACGTTCTCGGGCGTGAAGCCGAAGTGCTTGAACAGCGCCGGCGCGGGGGCCGATTCGCCGTAGGTGTCGATGCCGACCACGGCCGCGCAGCCGTATTTCCACCAGCCGGCGGTCACGCCCATTTCCACCGCGATGCGCGGTACACCCTTGGGCAGAACTTCGGACCGGTACTCCACCGTCTGGCGGTCGAAGGCCGTGGTGCTGGGCATCGAGACCACGCGCACAGCGATCTTGCGGGCGGCCAGCAGTTCCTGCGCCTTCAGCGCCAGCTGCACTTCAGAGCCGGTGGCGATGATGACCGCCTGGGCTTTTTTCTTCAGGCCGACAGCGGCGGGCTCGGCCAGGATGTAGGCGCCGCGGCTGATTTCGCCCAGGTCGTGTTTGGGCGCGTAGGCCAGGTTCTGGCGCGACAGCAGCAGGGCGGTCGGCTTGTCCTTGTTCTGCAGGGCCACGGCCCAGGCCACGGCGGTCTCGGCGGTGTCGGCGGGGCGCCAGACGTCCAGGTTCGGGATCAGGCGCAGACTGGCAGCGTGCTCGATCGACTGGTGCGTCGGGCCGTCTTCGCCCAGGCCGATGCTGTCATGGGTGAACACGTGGATCACGCGCAGCTTCATCAGCGCGGCCATGCGAATCGCATTGCGGCTGTAGTCGCTGAAGGTCAGGAAAGTGCCGCCGTAAGGGATGTAGCCGCCATGCAGCGCCACGCCGTTCATGATCGCGGCCATGCCGAACTCGCGCACGCCATAGTTGATGTGGCGGCCGATCTTGCCGTCTGGCGTGACGACCACCTCACCCGCCAGGTCCACGCGCAGCGACGGGGTGGATGGGGTGTTGGTCAGGTTGGAGCCGGTCAGGTCGGCCGAACCCCCCAGCAGTTCGGGCATGGCGGCGGTGAAGGCTTCCAGCGCGATCTGCGAGGCTTTGCGCGAAGCCACGGTCTCGGCCTTGCTGTGGGCGGTGATGGTGGCGTCCACGGCGGTCTGGGCAAAGTGCTTCGGCAGTTCGCCCTTCATGCGGCGGACCAGCTCTTTGGCAAGGTCCGGGTAGGCGGCCTTGTAGGCGGCGAATTTCGAATCCCATTCGGCCTCAAGGGCCAGGCCGCGGGTCTTGGCGTCCCAGTCGGCATAGACCTCCTTCGGGATCACGAAGGGCGCGGCCGTCCAGCCAATGGCCTCGCGCGTCAGCTTGATCTCTTCGACGCCCAGCGGCTCGCCATGGGCCTTGGCGGTATCGGCGCGGTTCGGGCTGCCTTTGCCGATGTGGGTCTTGCAGATGACCAGGGTCGGCTTGTCGGCGCTGTTCTTCGCGTCGCCGATGGCCTGCGTCACGGCCGCGGCGTCATGGCCGTCCACCGGGCCGATCACGTTCCAGCCGTAGGCGGCAAAGCGCAGCGCGGTGTTGTCGATGAACCAGGGCGAGACGGGGCCGTCGATCGAGATGCCGTTGTCGTCGTACAGCGCGATCAGCTTGTTGAGCTTCCAGGCGCCGGCCAGTGCGCACGCTTCGTGGCTGATGCCTTCCATCATGCAGCCGTCGCCCAGGAACACATAGGTATGGTGGTCCACCACCGTGTGGTCATTGTTGCCGTCCTTGCGGTTGAATTCTTTCGCCAGCAGCTTTTCCGCCAGCGCCATGCCCACCGCGTTGGTGAGGCCCTGGCCCAGCGGGCCGGTGGTGGTCTCCACGCCGGGCGTGATGCCAAATTCAGGGTGGCCGGCGGTCTTGCTGTGCAACTGGCGGAAGTTCTTCAGCTCCGTCATGGGCAGCTTGTAGCCCGTCAGGTGCAGCAGCGCATACAGCAGCATCGAGCCGTGGCCGTTGGACAGCACGAAGCGGTCGCGGTTGATCCATTGGGGGTTGCGCGGGTTGTGCTTGAGGTGATTACCCCACAGCGCGACGGCCATGTCGGCCATGCCCATGGGAGCACCGGGGTGACCGGAGTTGGCTTGTTGGACAGCGTCCATGGCCAGGGCGCGGATTGCGCTGGCCATCTGTTGGGTATTTGCCATGTCGGGCGACTCCGGAAGATGGATCAGGGAAAACCCCGGATTTTACCGGGGCTGGCGCTTCACCCCCTTGATTCGTTCAAGCCGCGCCCTGAAACTGCCTTAAAGTCGAACGATGCAAGGCCTGCACCTCACCGCTGATCTGCACGACTGCCGTTGTGAGGCCCGCTGGCTGCTCGACGCATCGACGCTGGGCACGGCGTGCATGGATGCGGTTCGCGCCGCCGGACTGCAGCCGGTCAACCAGCTTTTCCATACCTTCCCCGACACCGGACACGGCCCCGGCGGCATCACCGCCACGGTGCTGCTGGCCGAGAGCCATCTGTGCGTGCACACCTGGCCGGAACAGCGCGCCGTGACGCTCGATGTCTATGTGTGCAACTTCGGCGGCGATCATTCGGCCAAGGCCCAGGACTTGCTGGAGGCGCTGGTGGCGCTGTTGCGCCCCGGGCATGTGGAACGGCGGGCACTGCAACGCGGACAAATCGGCTGACCCCCTGTTTGCGCGGAGCCCCTCTTTCGGGGGGGTGACAACGGCTTTTTCCAGTCGCAAAATGCGGACTTCGCTGTTCTCAAAACTGGAGTTCCCCATGCGCTGGAAAAATCTGGCTGCCTTTGCAGCATCTTCCCTGGTCGTCTTCCTGGCCGCCTGCAGCAACAACGACGATGACACCGCCGCGGTAGCTCCGACGCCGCTGCCTGCCGCCACCACGACCATCAGCGGCTCCGCCGTCAAGGGGCCGGTGTCGGGCGCCATCGTGACGGTGAAAAACGCCGCCACCGGTGCGGTGCTGGGCACCACCACCACGGCGGTCGGCGGCGCCTATTCGCTGGGTGTGCCGTTCACCGGCGATGTGGTGGTTGAGGTCAACGGCGGCACTTACACCGACGAGGCCACCGGCGCCACGACCCCGCTGGCCACGCCCCTGCGCGTGGTGCTCAATGCCAACGGCGGCAGCGTGACCGGCGTCGTCACCCCGCTGACCACCATGGCTTATACCTACGCCTTCAACAGCGGCGCGCCCGTCACCAACGCCGCATTCCAGACGCAGGCGCAAAACATTGCCAGCCAGTTCGGCCTGACCGGCGTGAACCTGGCGACAACCATGCCCCAGGTGACTGGCACGCTCAATGCCTATGGAGAGTCCCTGCGCGGCCTCTCGCGCTACATGGCGGACAACGGCAAGACCCTGGCGACGATCACCAACTCGGTCTTTGCGAATGTGGGCGATCTGACGGCTTTCAACACGCTCTACAACGATGCCCTGGCCAAGAACGGTTCGACCATGCGCGTGAACTTCACGGCCACTGGCTTCAACATCAGTGGCACGGGTGCCGGCGGCGGCACCGGCAGCTGCGGTGTGAACGTCTCGGGCACGGTCACGGCCAATGGTTTCACGGTGCCTTTGAACGTCAACTACTGCGTCACCGGCCTCGCGGCAGGTTCCTGCACCAGTGGCAACTCCACGCTGTCCCAGGCGCTGAGCGGTCAGCAAGGTATTGTGGGCGCGGCCAACCTGGCCTACAGCTTTGCCGAAAGCTGCGCGGCCGGCGCGTTCACCATCAACCTGCTGTAAACGCGAGTCCCTCGCTGTCCAGAAAAGCCACCCGTCCGGGTGGCTTTTTTGCGCCCGTCGATAATCCGCCGATGCACCGTTTCGGTTCCCTTGTTCCAGCCCGGCCATGCCCACGATCCGCGCCATGATCCTGGCGGCCGGCCGTGGCCAGCGCATGCGGCCCCTGACGGACACCACCCCCAAGCCCCTGCTGCATGTGCGCGGCAAGCCGCTGATGCAGTGGCCGATGGAAGCACTGGCGCACGGCGGCTTCGGGCAGCTGGTGGTGAACACCGGCTGGCTGGGCGAGCAGATTTCAGACTTTTTTGGGACTATCCCAGCGTCGAATGGTCATAGTTCGCTATTGAATTTGACAAGTATTGAAGTGCACTACTCACACGAGGAGCAGGACTTCGGCTACGCGCTGGAGACCGCCGGCGGCATAACCCGTGCGCTGCCGCTGCTGGGTAAGGTGTTCTGGGTGCTGGCCGGCGACGTGTTTGCGCCCGAGTTCGCCTACACGCAAGCCAGCGTCGACCGCTTTGCCGCCAGCGGCAAACTCGCCCATCTCTGGCTGGTGCCCAACCCGCCGCACAACCCCCGGGGCGACTTCGGCCTGAGCGGCGACGGCCTGGCGCTGAACCAGGCCGATGAGCAATACACCTTCAGCACCATCGCCCTGTACCGCCGCGCGCTGTTCGAGCCGCCGTGGTGCGCCATCCTGCCCGGCAACCCGCAGGGCACGGCCGCGCCGCTGGCGCCGCTGCTGCGCGCTGCCATGGACGCAGAGTTGGTCAGCGCCGAGCTGTACACCGGCGCCTGGACCGACGTCGGCACGCCCGAGCGTCTGGCCGCATTGAACGCAAGCGTTATCCAACCCGAGACTTGAATCCATGACCTCTTCGATCTACGCTGCCCGTCGCGCGCGCGTCGCCGCCCAGCTGGGCCAGGGCGGCATCGCCATCATCCCCACTGCACCCGAGCGCCAGCGCAACCGCGACAGCGAATTTTTGTTCCGCTTCGACAGCTACTTCCACTACCTCAGCGGCTTTGGCGAGCCCAATGCCTGGCTGGTTATCACCGCCGACGGCCACACCACGCTGTTCTGCCAGCCCAAAGACCTGGAGCGAGAAATCTGGGATGGCATCCGCCTCGGGCCTGAGGCCGCGCCCTCGCATCTGGGGGTGGACGCCGCGTTTTCCGTCGCGGAACTGGATCAGCGCCTGCCTCAACTGCTGGAGAACAAGGCCGCCGTCTGGTACCCGTTCGCTACGCACAAGGGGCTGGAAACCCGCGTCGACGGCTGGCTCAACGGCGTGCGCGCCCGCGTGCGCTTCGGCGCGTTGTGCCCCGGGTCGCAGCACGACCTGTGCAGCATCCTGGACGAAATGCGCCTGATCAAGGACCCCTTCGAGCAGGACGTGATGCGCCGCGCCGCGCAGATCAGCGCCGGCGCCCACATCCGCGCCATGCAGCGCAGCGCCGCCATGCTGCGCGCCGGCCAGGACGTGCGCGAATACCACCTGGACGCCGAACTGCTGCACGAATTCCGCCAGCATGGCTCGCAGTACCCGGCCTACGGCAGCATCGTGGCCGCCGGGGCCAACGCCTGCGTGCTGCACTACCGCGCCGACAACGCGCCCATCCGCGACGGCGAACTCGTGCTGATCGACGCCGGCTGCGAGCTCGACGGCTATGCCAGTGACATCACGCGCACCTTCCCCGCCAACGGAAAATTCACCGGTCCGCAACGCGTGCTGTACGACCTGGTGCTGGCCAGCCAGGACGCCGCCATCGCCGCGACCAAACCGGGCGCCCGCTTCACCGACCCGCACGAGGCTACCGTCAAGGTGCTGACCCAAGGCATGCTGGACCTGGGCCTGCTCGACAAAGACCAGCACGGTACGCTCGACGACGCCATCCACCACCGCCACTACTTCGCCCACTACATGCACCGCACCGGCCACTGGCTGGGCATGGACGTGCACGACTGCGGCAGCTACGTGGAGCCCACCGAAGTCGGCCAGGTGCATGAGCGCAAAGACCCGCTGAGCGGCGAAACCATCAAGGACCGCCCCAGCCGCATCCTGCGGCCCGGCATGGTGGTGACCATCGAGCCCGGCCTGTACGTGCGCCCCAGCGACAAGATTCCCAGGGAGTTCTGGAACATCGGCATCCGCATCGAGGACGACGCCATCGTCACGGCCGATGGCAACGAACTGATCTCGCGCGGGGTACCGGTCAAGGCGGATGAGATCGAGGCGCTGATGCGGGGATGAGGCGCCCCCTGGCGTGCCAGCGCCCGCGCGGCTTCAGCGCCCGGTGCGCGCCAGGTAGCGCTTGCGCCAGAACAGCAGGCCCATCGTCAGGGCGATCAAGACCATCGCACCGATCGTCCACCATAGGCCATGGGCGGTGTGGATGAAGGGGAAGGTCTCGAAGTTCATGCCGAAGAAGCCGGTGATCAGGTTCAGCGGCAGGAAGATCGCGGTGATCGCGGTCAGGGTGCGCATGATGTTGTTGGTGCGGTTGCCCTGCGCCGAGAAGTGCATCTGCACCGCGGTCTCGGCGTTGTGTTCGAGCCGTGTGACGTGGCGCACCACGCGTTCGATGTGCTCCAGCACGTCGCGGCTGCGCACCAGCAGCAGTTCGTACTCGTGGCGGGCCGCGGCGTCGTCGGGGACGGGCCAGCCTTTGAGCGCCTCGGTCCAGTCCAGCACGGCGGTACGCTGGTCTTCGCAGATGTCTTCGAGCTGGTTCAGCGCCATGCGGGCCTCGAGCAGGGCCGACCAGTTGGAAAAGCGCGTGCGCGGGTCCAGCAGCTCGGCCTGCCAGTGATCGAGCTGGCGCGAAAGATCGCGGCGCAGCGCCAGATAGCCGTCGACGATCTGGTTGACGATGCGCAGCATCAGGTCAGGCGGGCTGGCAGGCAGGCGGGAGCCGCCCAGGCGGGGGTCCACGCTGCGGGCGTTCGCGTCCGCCGTGGCGGATCCCGAAGCGAGCAGGCGCGCGGCATAGGTCTCCAGGGCGGCGCATTCGGCGGGATGCACCGTGAGGAGCACCTGGTCGAACACCGCAAAGCCGACCGGACTGGTGTCGATGCGCCGCAACACCGGCGGACCGCCGCGCCGCACGGGCACGAGCGCGGGCTCACCGACGGGCCCGCGTGCCGCCTCGCCCTGGCCGCTGGCGAGCCGGCGAAAGACCAGCAGGTCGTATCGGGAGGTGCAGTCAAAACGCGAGGGGAGCAGCTGGTTTTGCAGATCGGAGATGTGCAGATCGACCAGCGTCGTGCCGGTCAGGGCCTGCAGCACCGCCTGGAACTGTGGCTGCCGGGCCTCGAATTCAGCCCGATCACAGGCGATCCAGAGATAGCCCGGTGCGGGCGGCCGGGCCGGCAGGGTGTCGGATTCCGTCACCGCCGAAGGGCTGATGCTGAAGATGCGCATGGGTGGCTGGCAGGTGCGGTGAAACCGGTTTTCAGGTCAATATTTGAATCAAATCGCCTCTATCCCAGTGTAGTACGGTCACTTTCAGCTATCTATTTCGAATCAATCGGGCGGCATCCCGCGCAAAGTAGGTCAGCACGCCGTCGGCGCCGGCGCGCTTGAAGGCCAGCAGGCTTTCCATCATCACCAGGTCGTGGTCGAGCCAGCCGTTCTGCGCGGCGGCTTTCAGCATGGCGTACTCACCACTGACCTGGTAGGCGAAGGTGGGCACGCGGAATTGATCCTTCACCCGGCGCACGATGTCCAGGTAGGGCATGCCGGGCTTGACCATCACCATGTCGGCGCCCTCGGCGATGTCCAGCGCCACCTCGCGCAGCGCCTCGTCGCTGTTGCCGGGGTCCATCTGGTAGACCTTCTTGTTGCTCTTGCCCAGGTTGCCGGCCGATCCCACCGCGTCGCGGAACGGGCCGTAGAAGGCGCTGGCATACTTGGCGCTGTAGGCCATGATGCGGGTGTGGATCAGGCCGGCGGCTTCCAGCGCCTGGCGGATCGCGCCGATGCGCCCGTCCATCATGTCGCTGGGCGCGACGATGTCCACGCCGGCTTCGGCCTGGGTCAGCGCCTGCTTGACCAGCACGTCGACCGTTTCGTCGTTCAGGATGTAGCCGGTGTCGTCGAGCAGGCCGTCCTGGCCGTGGCTGGTGAAGGGGTCCAGCGCCACGTCGGTCATCACGCCCAGGCCGGGGAATTCTTGCTTCAGCGCGCGTACCACCGTGGGCACCAGGCCATCGGGGTTGCTGGCTTCGCTGCCGACCGGGTCTTTCAGCGACGCGCTGATCACCGGGAACAGCGCCATCACGGGGATGCCCAGCTTGACGCAGTCTTCAGCCACCGGCAGCAGCAGGTCCAGACTCAGGCGTTCCACGCCGGGCATCGACGCCACGGCTTCGCGGCGGTTGGCGCCTTCAAGCACGAACACCGGGTAGATCAGGTCGTTCGTGGTGACCGCATGCTCGCGCACCAGGTTGCGGGTGAAATCGTCGCGGCGCAGGCGGCGCGGGCGGCCTTGGGGGTAGGGGGCGTAGGGGGTCATGGCGAAAATTGTGCCTGAATTTCAAAGGCGGGCAGGACGGTTTCCGGGCGCCGCGCCGCAGGCATCGTGCGGGGGCGGCCTGCGCGACCCCCGGTTCAGGGGGTTTTCCCTGAGGGCGATAGGTTTTAGGAAAATTCCTAGATTTGGGCTTGAAGAGTGTGACTCAATTTGATACATTGTTTCCGGGCGGTTCGCCGTCTCCCGCTTTTCCTCCCTGAGCGGGGCCTTGATGTGTGACAGCAAAAAGGCTTCTCGCCCCAGCCGTGTGCTGGGGTTTTTTTTGGCCGCGCGATCCGTTGTCCAGCGGGGCGGGGACTACACTTTCGCCATGCTCTGGATCAAATCCTTCCACATTGTTTTTGTCGCCAGCTGGTTTGCCGGGCTGTTTTACCTGCCGCGGATCTTTGTGAACCTGGCGATGGTGGCGCCGGAATCGGTGGCCGAGCATGAGCGGCTCCTGCTGATGGCGCGCAAGCTGATGCGCTTCACCACGATCCTGGCGGTGCCCGCCGTGGGCCTGGGGCTCTGGCTCTGGATCGGCTATGGCATTGGCTGGGGGCCGGGCAACGGCTGGATGCATGCCAAGCTGGCGGTGGTGCTGCTGGCGCTGGGCTACCACCACGCCTGCGGGCGCCTTTTGCGCACATTTGCGGTCCGCGGCAACACCCGGGGGCACGTCTGGTACCGCTGGTTCAACGAGGCGCCGGTGCTGATGCTGCTGGCCGCCGTGGTGCTGGTGGTCGTCAAGCCGTTCTGATATGTTGCCCGCCCCCACGCCCGTCACTGCGTGTACTGCGCTGGCCTTGCAGGCCGCGGCGCCGCCGGAGTCATCGCCTCTTCGGGCTGGCCCGCCCTGCGCAGGCTGGCCGGGAGCCGCAGCCCTCAGCCCCGTGGGGGCCGCAGTCGCCTGGAGGCGGCCCGGCGACGACTGATTCAAGCTGCGATGCACAAGACCGCAGCCTGGCCCCTGGCGCTGATCTACGCGGCGCTGATCATCTATGCGAGCCTGTACCCATTCGATGACTGGCGGGCGGTCGGCATCGCACCCTGGACGTTCCTGGTCGTGCCGCTGCCCAAATACTGGACCGGTTTCGACGTAGCGGCCAACCTGCTGGGCTACGGTCCGCTGGGCTTCCTGCTGGCCCTGAGCGCGCTGCGCACCGGTTCGCGCGGGCCCGCCGTGCTGCTCGCCACCTTGGGCGGGGCCTTGTTGTCGCTCGGCATGGAGTCGCTGCAGACCTATCTGCCCTTGCGCGTGGCGTCCAACGTGGACTTTGCGCTCAATACTGCCGGCGCCTTGCTGGGCGCCCTGACCGCCTTTGCGCTGGAAAAGATGGGGGTTATCGATCGCTGGAGCCGCTTTCGCGCCCGCTGGTTCGTGGCCGATTCGCGCGGCGCACTGGTGCTGCTCGCGCTGTGGCCGGTGGCGCTGATGTTTCCGGCTTCCGTGCCACTGGGCCTGGGCCAGGTGCTGGAGCGCTCCGAAGAGGCGCTCGCCGAATGGCTGGCCGATACCCCGTTTCTGGAGTGGGTGCCGATCCGCGAGGTGGAACTGCAACCGCTGCTGCCCGGCGTGGAATTGCTGTGCGTGATGCTCGGGGTGCTGATCCCGTGCCTGCTGGGCTACTCCATCATTCGTTCGCCCGGGCGTCGTCTGGCGCTGGCCGTCGCCGCGCTGGCCGCGGGCCTGGGGGCTTCAGCCTTGTCGGCGGCGCTCAGCTACGGGCCTGGTCACGCCTGGGCCTGGCTCACCCTGCCGGTGCAGGTGGGGGTGGGGGCGGGCTTTGTGCTGGCCTTGCTGCTGCTGCCGGTGCCGCGTCGCGCCAGCGCGGCGCTGGTGCTGGTGGCGCTGGTGCTGCACCTGAGCCTGCTCAACAACGCCCCCACCAGCGCCTACTTCGCCCAGACCCTGCAGACCTGGGAGCAGGGGCGTTTCATCCGTTTCAACGGCCTGGCGCAGTGGCTGGGCTGGCTCTGGCCTTACGCGACGCTGGTCTATGTGCTGCTGCGGGTGTCGGGGCGCGACGCGCAAACTTAAAATCGGGCGATGAATGAAAACAAGTCGTATTACAAGCATCACATCTTTTTCTGCCTGAACGAGCGCGCCAACGGCGAAGCCTGCTGCGCCTCGCACAACGCCCAGGCCGCATTCGAGCGCTGCAAGGTGCAGGTCAAGGCCGCCGGCCTGGCCGGGCCGGGGCAGGTTCGGGTGAACAAGGCGGGTTGCCTGGACCGCTGCGCCGCCGGCCCGGTGGCGGTGGTGTACCCGGATGCCGTCTGGTACACCTATCTGGATGACAGCGACATTGACGAGATCGTCGAATCGCACCTGAAAAACGGCCAGGTGGTGGAGCGGCTGCGCACCCCGGCCCACCTCGGGCGCTGAAAGCGGCTTTACCGTGAAAATTCAAGCTTTTTTGGCACTATCCCAGCATGAAATGGTCATAGTTTGCTATCAATATGCTACTTATCTGTGAACATTCAAACCCAACGCCTCAACCTTGAAGGTGCCGCTGGCCTCATCGAGGCGCTGCGCGACGAGCCGATGCGGCTGCCGGGCACGCCTGCGCGCGGCGTGGCCGTCATCGCCCATCCGCACCCGCTGTTTGGCGGCACCATGAACAACAAGGTGGTGCAGACGCTGGCGCGCGCCTTCGTGCAGTGCGGCTGGAGCGCCGTGCGTTTCAACTTCCGCGGCGTTGGCACCAGCGCTGGCGCGCATGACCACGGCGTGGGCGAGGCGGCCGACCTGCGGGCCGTGGTCGAACAGGTCGCTCCCAATGGCGTTCCGCTGGCCCTGGCCGGGTTCTCCTTTGGCGCTTTTGTCACTTCGCAGGCGGTGCACGCGCTGTGGCCCGCCCGTCCGATGGAGAAGATCGTGCTGGTCGGCACAGCGGCCTCGCGCTTCGACGTGGCGCCGCTGCCGCCCGAGGCCCATGACCGCGCCCTGGTGATCCATGGCGAGTTGGACGACACCGTGCCGCTGGCCGCGGTCATGGACTGGGCGCGGCCGCAGATGCTCCCGGTCACGGTGATTCCCGGGGTCGAGCACTTCTTTCACGGACAATTGACCCTTTTGAAGCATCTGGTGGTCCGCCACCTGCACGCCTGAAAACATCACCGGGTGGGCCGCCGCGATCAAGCGGCCACGCCCTGAATCCACCATTCCCCTGAAATTCCATGAACAAACTGTTGTCTGTAGTGCGTCGGCTGATTGCTGCGCCCCTGTGTCTTGCTGCCTTCGCCGCCACGGCGCAGACGCCCCAGCCGCCCGAGATCGCGGCGCGCGCCTACCTGCTGATGGACGTCACGGCCAACCAGATCCTGGCCGCGAAAGACATTGATACCCCGGTGGAGCCGGCCTCGCTGACCAAGCTGATGACGGCCTATCTGGTGTTCGACGCGCTCAAGGCGAAGAAGATCGACCTCAAGCAGACCCTGCCGGTCAGCGAACGTGCCTGGAAGATGCCCGGCTCGCGCATGTTCATCGACCCCAAGATGATGGTGCCGGTCGAAGACCTGGTGAAAGGCATGATCGTGCAGTCCGGCAACGACGCCACGGTGGCGCTGGCCGAAGGGGTGGGCGGCAGCGTCGAGCGTTTCGTGCAACTCATGAACACCCAGGCCAAGGCGCTTGGCCTGAGCGCCACCACGTTCAAGAACCCCGAAGGCCTGACCGAAGCCGGCCACACCACCACCGCGCGCGACCTGAGCGTGCTGGCAACCCGGCTCCTGCGCGACTTCCCCGAGTACGTGGGTTATTACGCGGTCAAGAAATACCGCTATCCGGGCACTCCGGCTGCCAACGACAACAACCGCAACACCCTGCTGTTTCGCGATCCGACCGTGGACGGATTGAAAACCGGCCACACCGAGGCCGCTGGCTACTGCCTGGTGGCGACGGCCAAGCGTGATTTTCCGAACGTCGGCAGCCGCCGGCTGCTGTCGGTGGTGCTGGGCGCGGCCAGCGAAGGTGCCCGCGCGAACGAATCCCAGAAGCTGCTGAACTGGGGCTACACCGCGTTTGAAGCCGTCAAGCTGTTTGATGCGGCCCAGGCCGTCGTCACGCCCGCGGTGTGGAAGGGCAGGTCGCCTAACCTGAAGCTCGGCCGTACCACGGCGATCGTGGTGGCCGTGCCCGCCGGTAGCGCTGGCCAGGTCAAGACGCAGGTGGTGCGTCCCGACCCGCTGGTCGCACCCTTCACCCAGGGCCAGGCGGTGGGGACGCTCAAGGTGTCGATAGGGACCGAGCCGCTGGTCGATGTGCCGCTGGTGGTCCTCGAGTCTGTAGAGCAGGCTGGCGTGCTGGGCCGTGCCTGGGATGCGGTGCGGCTCTGGATCAAGTAAATCCACCAAGTTTGCGCCCACTTACTTTACGAAGTGGGCTATTTGTTGCGTAGAAACCCTCAACAGGCTATACTGGAAAGCTTTTCCGCTATTGGGGCGGGAGAGTTTGGCCGTATCTTTCGTGCAAACGAACGGGTACGGCGCTGTTTTTTTATTCGAACGTTTAGGGACGTTTTTCAATGCCAACCATCAATCAACTGGTGCGTCAGGGGCGCGAGGTCGAAAAGACCAAGTCCAAAAGCCCTGCGATGCAAAATTCGCCGCAACGCCGCGGCGTCTGTACCCGCGTCTACACCACGACGCCTAAAAAGCCCAACTCCGCGCTGCGCAAGGTTGCCAAAGTGCGCCTGACCAACGGTTTTGAGGTCATCTCCTACATCGGCGGCGAAGGCCACAACCTGCAGGAACACAGCGTGGTGCTGGTTCGTGGTGGTCGTGTCAAGGATTTGCCCGGTGTGCGTTACCACATCGTACGTGGCTCGCTGGACCTGCAAGGCGTGAAAGACCGCAAGCAGTCGCGTTCCAAGTACGGTGCCAAGCGGCCCAAGGCCAAATAATCCGGCGTCGTGCCGGAACGAAGGTAAATGGTGCTGTTTCCCGCGTGGCGCGGTGATTCAGCGTAGTGACCCGATGTTGGGTCGAGTAAGTGAAAGCCGAAATGGTTTTCGCGGCATCTGAAGAAGATGTCAACTGAAGCAAAGAGGTGAAAAAATGCCACGTCGTCGCGAAGTCCCTAAACGTGAAATCCTGCCGGATCCCAAGTTCGGCAATGTCGAGTTGTCCAAGTTCATGAACGTGATCATGGAAGGCGGCAAAAAAGCGGTTGCAGAGCGCATCATTTATGGCGCCCTGGACCTGATCGAGAAGAAGAACCCGGACAAGGATCCGCTGGAAGCCTTCACGACCGCCATCAACAACGTCAAGCCGATGGTGGAAGTGAAATCCCGCCGCGTCGGTGGCGCGAATTACCAGGTGCCGGTTGAAGTGCGTCCTGTCCGTCGTCTGGCATTGTCCATG
>JAABRA010000296.1 GCA_011391155.1 Burkholderiales bacterium | reverse complement strand
TTTTTATTTTCCATTTTGCTGATCATCGCCTTGTCATCAATGCGTGCAAGGAAGTCTCCGTAGAGCCGCTCGTCTGTTGGCAGCACGGTGAAAAGCTCAGGGCCATTGCTGAAGTCATTATTATTTTTTCCAGACGTGCCGGAAGCAGAAGCTCCAAGATTTCCCTGCTTCACACTTTTGCCTTTGCTCTCCACATCCGTGGTTTGTTTTTTCACTTTAAACCATTTCACGTTTTCAATTGACTGATCAGCATTATCAGTTGAGTAGAACCATCCTCTCCAGAACCAGTCCAGATCCACAGCACTGGCATCTTCCATGGTGCGGAAGAAATCGGCAGGTTTGGGATGTTTGAAAGCCCAGCGCTGGGCATATTCCTTAAATGCCTTGTCGAATAGTTCGGGTCCCATCACGGTTTCGCGCAATATGTTCAGCGCAGTGGCACACTTGGCATATTGTTCATTCCCAAAATTATCCCTTACCACGGTTTCAGAATTGACCATGAGCGGACGTTGAAGATCAGCGCTGCTCTTCATGTAAGACAAAATCATTGTAGAGGGTCCCTCCATCCCGAAAGTATTTGATCCATTCAATTCAGAAGCAGTAGTCGGATAATTTTCTACCTGAGTGCGATATTGAACGAATGTGTTTAATCCTTCATCCATCCAGGTCCACTGCCGTTCATCGTTATTAATGATCATGGGAAAAAAGTTGTGCCCCACTTCATGAATTATAACATTGATCATTCCGGCTCTTGTGCGCTCGGAATAGGTGCCTGCTTTGTCAGGTCTTCCAAAGTTGAAACAAATCATAGGATACTCCATTCCCAGGGCAGCAGCATGCACCGAAGTAGCCTGTGGATATGGATAATCAAGAGAATATTTAGAGTAGGTAGTCAGCGTATTCTTTACGGCTAAGGTTGATTCCTTTTCCCACAAAGGGTTGCCTTCTTTCGGATAGTAGGACATTGCGAGAGGAGTTTTGTCGCCCACTTTTACGGCCATGGCATCCCAGATAAATTTACGGGAAGTTGCAAAACCAAAGTCGCGTACATTTTCAGCGTAAAACTTCCATGTCTTTTTGGTGGTGGATTTTGCCTTTTCTTTGGCAGTTGCTTCAGCTTGCGTTACAATCACAATGGGTTTATCAAAAGAAGTTTTGGCTTTTTCAAATCGTTGCTGCTGTTCGGATGTCAACACGTCTTTTACATTTTGCACCATGCCTGTGGCTGCCACAATATGATCGGAGGGTACGGTAAGATTTACTGTGTAGTTTCCGAACGTAAGTGTGAACTCACCTTGTCCTAAAAATTGTTTGTTCTGCCATCCCACAAGATCATCATACACACACATGCGAGGAAACCATTGAGCGATGATATACAGGTAATTGCCGTCTTCGGGAAAATACTCCATACCACTGCGGCCATCATTGGGGGTCATATTGTGAATGCGGTTGTTAATATTAAATGACCAGTCAATGGAAAGCGAAATTTGCTTGCCGGGGGCAAGTGGTTGAGGAAGATCGATGCGCATCATCGTGTAGTTGATGAAGTGTGGAAGATCTTTCCCCATTGCATCCTTCACTGATTTAATTTTAAAGCCCCCATCAAAGTCATGTAACTTAAGCGGACCTGCAGCACTGTAGGCAGTCACCGAGTCGCGAATGGAATACTGACTGCTTTGGCTTGTCATGCTTTTTGTTTCATTGATGTTCTGATCAAGCTGGAGCCATAGATATTTAAGAATATCCGGGGAGTTGTTGAAATAGGTAATGGTTTCGCTTCCGTTAATACTTTGATTGCTGTCATTCAACTCGGCATTGATCACATAGTCAGCACGCTGCTGCCAGTATCGTGGACCCGGTGCTCCTGAGCCACTTCGGTATTCATTGGGAGTTGGAAGAAGCTGGTCTAACTGTTCAAACTTGCCCTGCCATTCTTTTTGTTGTGCAACCGTATAAAAGCTTCCACAGATAAGAAGCAAGACAAGAATATTTTTCATTTGATTTTGGGTATTATTTTTTCTTTTTCAATTCATCAAACTTGCTGGGCTGAGTTACTTTGGGGAAGGTGTTGTTATCCTGACTGATGTCGGCTATTTCGTTCTTCGGGTCGATCACAATATTGACCACTTCTTTTTCTTTCATGAACACCTTGGTCACCCTGGTTTCATTGATGCGCCATATTTCGGCAGGCAGTCTTTCAATTTCTTTTGTGCCGTCCTTATAGGTCCACTCAATGATTACAGGCATCATTAACCCACCCTTGTTGGTTAATGTTATTTCGTAGAAGTTTTTATTTTCCATTTTGCTGATCATCGCCTTGTCATCAATGCGTGCAAGGAAGTCTCCGTAGAGCCGCTCGTCTGTTGGCAGCACGGTGAACAGCTCA
>JAABRA010000295.1 GCA_011391155.1 Burkholderiales bacterium | reverse complement strand
ATCCTGTCGCCCGTGGCGCACGGCCGCCTCAAGGGCGTGGACGCCCGCGCCGCCCTGGCCATGCCCGGCGTGCGCGGCGTGGTGCTGGCCAGCGACATCCCCGGCGACCTGATCCTCGCCGCCTTCGCGCACGACGAGCCCATCTTCGCGCAGAACACCGTGATGCACGTGGGTCAGGTCATCGGCCTGGTGGTGGCCGACACTGTGATGCAGGCGCGCCGGGCCGCACGCCAGGTGGTGCTCGACATCGAGCCCCTGCCGGCGGTGCTCACGGTGCACCAGGCGATGGCGGCGCAGAGCTTCGTGCTGCCGCCGGTGCATGTAAAGCGCGGCAACGCGCAGGCGGGCCTCGCGCGCGCCACGCACACGCTCGAAGGCCGGTTCGAGGTCGGCGGGCAGGAGCATTTCTATCTGGAGGGTCAGATTGCCTACGTGCTGCCCAGGGAGCAGGACCAGTGGCTCATTCACTCCAGCACCCAGCACCCCGGCGAAGCCCAGCACTGGGTGTCGCATGCGCTGGGTCTGGACAACCACCGCGTCCAGGTGGAATGCCGACGCATGGGCGGCGGCTTCGGCGGCAAGGAAACGCAGTCCGGCCACCTCGCGGTCTGGGCGGCCATTGCGGCGAACAAACTCAAGTGCCCGGTAAAGATGCGGCTGGACCGCGACGACGATTTCATGATCACCGGCAAGCGCCATCCCTTCGCCTATCACTACAGCGTGGGCTTCGACGACACCGGCCTGATCACCGGCCTGAAGCTCACCCTGCTGGCCAACTGCGGCTTCAGCGCGGACCTGAGCGGCCCGGTGGCCGACCGCGCCGTCTTCCACGCCGACAACGCCTATTTCCTCAGCGATGTGGAGATCACCTCGTACCGCTGCAAGACCAACACGCAAAGCCACACCGCGTTCCGCGGCTTCGGTGGCCCGCAGGGCGTGATCGCCATCGAAACCATTCTGGGCGACATCGCGCGGCATCTGGGGCGCGACCCGATGGATGTGCGGGTTCGCAACCTGTACAGCGACGCCGTGGTGGAGCCACCCTCACCCCAGCCTTCTCCCAGAGGGCGGGGGAGTGACAGCCAGAACTCGCAAGCTGCGCGGGCCCCCCTCTTGCCCCAGCACCTCCAGAGCGAGAGCGGGCCTGCCCCCCTCCTACCCCCTCTCCCCCTGGGAGAGGGCTGGGGTGAGGGCCTGCGTGGTTCATCCGCGCAGCGCCGCGACACCACCCACTACCAAATGCAAGTGGAAGACAACATCCTGCAGCCGCTGATGACCCGGCTCGAAGTAACGTCGTCGTACCGCGAGCGCCGCGCGCAGATCGCCGCCTGGAACGCCCGCAGCCCGGTGCTCAAGCGCGGCCTGGCACTCACGCCGGTGAAATTCGGCATCAGCTTCACGGCCACGCTTTTCAACCAGGCCGGCGCGCTGGTGCATGTGTACACCGATGGCAGCGTCATGGTGAACCATGGCGGCACCGAGATGGGCCAGGGCCTGCATACCAAGGTGGCGCAGATCGTGGCCGACGAACTCGGCGTGCCGCTCCATCGCGTGCTGGTCAGCGCCAGCGACACGGCGCGCGTACCCAACGCCAGCGCCACGGCCGCCTCCAGCGGCACCGACCTCAACGGCCGCGCAGCACAGTTCGCCGCGCGCCACGTGCGCGACAACCTGGCGGCCTTCGTCGCGGGCATGGACGGCTGCGGCGCGGGCGCGGTGCGCTTTGCCGGCGGGCAGGTCAGCTCGCCCAAGGCCAGCCACGCTTTTGACGATGTCGTCAAATTAGCTTATGCCAACCGCATCCAGCTCTGGAGCGACGGCTTCTACCGCACGCCCAAGATCCACTACGACAAGGCCACTTTGAGTGGCCGGCCTTTCTATTACTTCGCCTATGGCGCGGCCTGCACCGAAGTGGTGATCGACACCCTGACCGGCGAGAGCCGCGTGCTGAAGGTGGACATCCTGCACGACGTGGGAACCCCCATCAACCCGGCCATCGACATCGGCCAGATCGAAGGCGGCTTCGTGCAGGGCATGGGCTGGCTCACCACCGAGGAACTGGTCTGGGACGCGAAGGGTCGCCTCGCCACCCACGCGCCGAGCACCTACAAGATCCCGACCTCGGGCGACGTGCCCGCGCACTTCAAGATCGACTTCTGGCCAGAGCCCAACCGCGAGGACAACGTGTTCGGCAGCAAGGCCGTGGGCGAGCCGCCGTTCATGCTGGCGATCAGCGTCTGGGAGGCGATCCGCGATGCGGTGGCTTCGGCCCGTGGTGGCGGCCCGGTGCAGATCGATGCGCCAGCCACGGCCGAACGGGTGCTGGGCGCGCTCAAGGTGCGCTGAAAGTCTCAGACCGGGGCCGTTTGCCCGGCTGAAACCGGCGCTGGCAACAGCTGGCGGAT
>JAABRA010000294.1 GCA_011391155.1 Burkholderiales bacterium | reverse complement strand
TGCTAAAAACTGATGAAATGCTCCCCGCGGAGACCCCGTTCGAGTGGATCGGCGGCGAGGCTGGCGTCAAGGCCCTGGTCGAGCGCTTTTACGACCTGATGGAGCTTGACCCGGCTTACGCTGAACTGCGCGCCACGCATGGCAGCGACCTGGTCAGCGCGCGCGACAAGCTGTTCGGGTTCCTCTGCGGCTGGCTCGGCGGGCCGTCGTACTACACCGACCAGTTCGGCGCACCACGCCTGAAGGCGCGCCACCTTCCGTTTTCCATCGGCATCCTGGAGCGCGACCAGTGGCTGTCGTGCATGAACCAGGCCATGGGCGAGACCGGGGTGCCCGACGCGCTGCGCGAGCGCCTGCGCGCCAGCTTTTTCCAGACCGCCGACTGGATGCGCAACCGCGCCGGCGCCTGAAGGTTCCCTGGGCCGCGCAGGAGCGTCATACGCCGTAGGTGCTGTCGGAGTTGATAGCGGACCGTGAGCATTCCACGAAGGCTATGACCCGTTTTGGTTTGAAATCCGTCCGTTGGCCCATTTTCATCCACCGCCGACAAAGTGCTGCGGGAATTGGCGTAAGCGAATCGAGCAGGTAACACCGGTCGCCATGAGGTAATATATTCCCATGAACACCTTGACCGTCAAAATTCCGCCAGAGCTTGAGCAGCAACTGCGCCAGATGAGCGAACAGACCGCCCTGGGCAAGTCGGAACTGGTGCGCCGCGCCTTGCAGGCGTTCATGACGCAGACCAACGCTGCAAGCCCCTTGGTGTCAGCCCTGGATCAGGCCGGCGATCTGGTCGCTTGTTTCCGTGGAGGACCGCCGGACTTGTCTTCCAACCCCGAGCATCTGAAAGATTTCGGCTGCGTATGAACGGCCAGCTGATTCTGGACACCGGCCCGTGGGTGGCGCTGCATTGCAGTGGCGACACGCACCATGCCTGGGCAAAGGCGCAATTTGCGCAGTTTCCGGCACCCTTTCTGACCTGTGAGGCGGTGGTTGCGGAGACCTGTTTTTTGTTGGCCCGCTCGGGGTTTGACCCGTCTCGGGCGCTGGCGCTGATTGAACGCGGGGTCGTCCGGGTGGCCCTGTCGCTGGCGGACCAGGTGGGAGCAGTACGGGCGCTTTTTGAGCGCTATGACAACGTGCCCGCTTCGCTGGCCGACGTGTGCCTGATCCGCCTGTCTGAATTGCACGACCCTTGCCGGGTGCTGACACTCGACAGCGACTTCGCGGTGTACCGACGCCATGGCAGAAAAGTGATTCCGGTGATAACTCCACAATAAGACCGGCACCGACAGTCCGGCGTGCGCTGCGACCGCGGGAACCGGAACTGCACCGACGGCAGATTCAGCGGCGTGAAGCACACGTTGACCATTCCACGCTGGCTACCCCTTGTTTTTGGCCTGAACCCCGCCATTGGAGCCCTGCAGCAGCACCAGCAGCGCGCCGGCGCCGCCTTCGGCCGGCTTGGCCTGCACGAAGGCCAGCACCTCGCTTTTCTGGATCAGCCATCCCTGCACGCGCGACTTGAGCACCGGCGCCTTGCCCGGTGAGCCCAGGCCCTTGCCGTGCACCACGCGCACGCAGCGCAGGCCCAGTTTGAAGGCCTCGCGGATGAACGTGCCCAGCGCCTCGCGCGCGTCCTCGGTGCGCAGGCCATGCAGGTCGATCTCGCGCTGGATGCTCCACTCGCCGCGGCGCAGCTTGCGCGTGATGTCGGTTCCGATGCCGGGCCGCCGAAAGCTCAGCTGGGCGTCGGTCTCCAGCAGCGTGCCCACGTCAAATTCATCGCTGATCGCCTCGCGCAGCACCGCCTGGTCGTCGAGCTGCTGCTGAAACGCCACGGGCGCCGGCGGCGGCGGTTTCAGGTGCGCCTTGCGCGGGTCGGGCAGGGTCTTGACGGCGCCCACCGCCCGCGTGAACAGCTCTTTTTCGGCCTGGTGGCGTCGGGCGACTTCGCGTCGCTCGGCCTCCCGCGTGGCGGCCAGCGCCTGCGCCTCGGCCAGATGGCGCTGTACCTGCTGCAGATCCTTGAGCGACGTGAGTTTCATGCGGGCTTTCAGATCAGGCCGCGTTCGGCCATCGACAGGGCCTGGCCGGGCGCGACGATCACGTGGTCGAGCACGCGCACATCCACCAGCGCCAGCGCGGCCTTGAGGGTCTGCGTGAGCGCCTCGTCGGCGCGGCTGGGCGTCACCGTGCCGCTGGGGTGGTTGTGCGTCAGCACCACGGCGGCGGCGTGGTGGTGCAGGGCGCGCAGCACGACTTCGCGCGGGTAGACGCTGGTCTGGGTGAGCGTGCCGCGGAACAGCTCTTCGAGCGCGATCAGCCGGTTCTGGCTGTCCAGGAACAGCACCGCGAAGATCTCATGCGGGCGCCGGGCGATATGCAGTTGCAGGTAATTCTTG
>JAABRA010000293.1 GCA_011391155.1 Burkholderiales bacterium | reverse complement strand
CTATGCTTGGTTGAATAAATGATTTACTGAAAAAGGGAGGTTATCCGTTCAGGATAGAAAGATCATCGTCATCGTTCTGTGCTAACTTAACATGAACGATTCTAATCTGGGAGGTGAGTAAATGATGCTTCCTTAATATTTTCCATTTTAATTCAGCAGAGTGTGTGTGATGGAAAATACGTGTGTAGAATGAGAAATCACCGGTAAAGGAGGTAGCGTGTTTGGTAATGCTGGTGAGAAAGAAATGAGATTTTTTATCGGACTTTAAATCAGCAGTCGTTAAGGTTAATTCCGTTTGCTTGAGGTTCCGAAAAGGAGCCAATGAACCACTCCCTGAGTTACCCGTGCTTACATGAAGCACAAGCATGAGCGCAACCAGCCAGATCAGGGATGAATTAGTGGATTTCGCGGCTAGCTCTTTCATGAGCTCAAAGATACACTTAAAGTATCGGCACTTTCTTTTTAATGGTCAGTTCTTTTAAACTGATAGCATCGAGCAATGATTCTTCAAGCAGATTTGCCCAGGCATTCAAATAGACGATCACATCTGCTTTTACATTGTGACTTAAATATCTTTTTTCCAGAGGCAATCGTTGCAGAACGGCCTGATCAGAAAGCCGCTCCAGGTGCCTGAGCTCTTGTAAGGTAAACCCAAAATTTACGAGCTGGTCGATCAGATCATCCATGGGCAAACCACTGGTAGGGCAGTAGTCATTCAGTTGTTCCGACCAGTCGCCATGCCGTTGCATTGCCCTGCGATGAATTTCATCCTTGGACAAGGAAGTAATTTCCTGAGCCAGAAAACCACAGTTGCAAAGCCCCATGTGCCCCCATTGATAAGAGGTGTTATGTTCAATTTTGCGGGCCGTTGTTTTTAAGGCCTGAATCAGTTCGAAACGTATGTTAGCCATGGTTGAAAACGAATATAACTATAAACCGATATTGTCAGATTTTGTTTCCTCAGACTCTTTTGGGAAGCCATAAAAAAAAATCGGTTTTTTGTATTTAACGCGGAGTTTACTATTATTGCGGACAATTATTTAAATCCATGGGAAGAGGAGATAAAAAAACAGCAAAAGGTAAGAGAACCATCGGTTCTTTTGGCGTATCAAGAAACAAGAAGAAAATCAAGACGCAGTTGAAGAGAAATGCTTCTACGAAGTCTAAAGCTGCTGCAGCCGCTGCACCTGCAGAGGTAAAGCCTAAGAAAGTAGCAAAGAAAAAAGCTGACGCATAATCATGACGATAAAAAGCGTTCATATGGCTTGGTGGTGGCACAAATCGAACTTCGATATGTGAGCAGCCTTGCTATTTAACTATAATTTTGCCGAAGGCCCGCTGTTCACAGTGGGCTTTCTTATTTTATAAACATTTTGAAAACGATATAGACTCACGAGTGACATGAATTTTCAACTGAAGACATACTCCAAAAAGATGCTGGCAGATACGCTGACTCCAGTGAATATCTACCTTAAGCTGAGGGACATATTCGCGGGCAGTATCCTGCTGGAAAGTTCGGATTACCATGGCCATGAAAACAGTCTTTCGTTTATCTGCTGCGATCCGATGGCCACGTTTAAGGTTTACCGGGAACAGGCAGAAATCTCACTGCCCGGCAAGCCGTTAACCAAGGTAGCCATCAACAAACCAGGTCAGGTAACTCAACTTCTTGAAGAGTTTAAGAATTCATTTCTGGTAGACACTTCTGTGAGATCTAAATATCCCCATGATGGTCTCTTTGGCTATATGGCCTATGATGCGATTCGATATTTCGAGCAGGTGCCCATTCAAAAAACAAAAACCGACTTGCCGGATATTATCTATTCACTTTTCAGGTATGTGATTGTGGTCGATCATTTTTATAATGAACTTACCTTGTTTGAACATGCAGTTGCAGGGAATGAGGCAGGCCCTTCACTCGATCGGTTAGAGCAGTTGATCAATAACAATCGCGTAACCACGTTCAGGTTTACTCGAACCAATGAAGAAGTTTCGAATTACAACGATGGGGAGTTTTTAGAGATCATCGAAAAAGGAAAGCAGCATTGCTACCGGGGCGATGTTTTTCAGATCGTGCTATCGCGCAGGTTTACGGCAGGATTTAAAGGTGATGAATTCAATGTATATCGCAGTTTGCGTTCCATAAACCCATCACCCTACTTATTTTATTTTGATTACGGAAACTTTAAGTTATTTGGCTCATCGCCTGAGGCGCAGATTCAAGTATCCAAAGGGAAGGCACACATTTATCCGATAGCAGGAACTTTCAGAAGATCAGGTAACGATCAGGAAGATGCCTTGCTGGCAGAGAAATTATCAGCCGATGTGAAGGAGAATGCCGAACACGTGATGCTGGTGGATCTCGCTCGAAATGATTTGAGTCGCAATGCCAGTGAAGTGCACGTAGAGGTTT
>JAABRA010000292.1 GCA_011391155.1 Burkholderiales bacterium | reverse complement strand
GACGATGAACAGCATCTCGTCGTGGTGCGGCGGGCTGGACAGCGGCTTCTGCGCGGCCAGCAGCGTGTCGAGCTGCAGGTAGCCGCCGTAGGTCAGGCGGTCCTTCAGGTCGGTGGTGATGCCCTGTTCGAGGGCGCGCTGGTTGGGGGGCTGGGTCATGGGTGAGGGCCGGATCGGATGTGAAGACCCGAAGTTTGTCACGCGGACGGGGGGTTGTTGGATTAGGATGGATGCCCCCGGCCATGCCCAGGGGCCATCGCCCGCTGCCCAATACCTGCCAGCGTGGCTAGACTACCGCCTGGCGACGCCGCGCCCCTTCCTCTGGACTGGGCTTCATTCCGGGGAAATATTGCGTGAAACAGATACGCCTGGCCGCACCGGCCTTGCTCGGTCTTGCACTGATGTCCGCCATGCCGCTGCAGGCGGCCCCTGCCGGCAGGCGTGCGGAGTCCGTGCCCGCCACCCTCCACGCCATCCAGGGCGATGGCCTGGCGTCGCCGCTGGCGGGCAGCGCGGTGGTCACCGAGGGCGTCGTCACGGCGCACACCGGCGACGGCTACTTCATCCAGTCCGCCGCAGGCAGCGCCGACGCCCTGCCCGGTACTTCCGAAGGCCTGTTCATCCACCTGGGTGCAAGCCCGGGCGCGGCGGCCAGCGTGGGCAACCTGGTTCGCGTCACCGGCACGGTGGCCGAATTCCGCCCGGCGTCGCAGCCCCACCAGATGCCGCTGACGCGCCTGGAGAGCGTGACGGCGCAGGTGCAGCTGGCCACCGGGCAGCCGTTGCCCGCGCCGGTGGAGTTGCCGCCGCAGGACCTGCAGGCAAACAGCGACATCGCGTCGCTCGAGCGACTGGAAGGCATGCGCGTCACCGCGGCCCAGCTCGTGGTGGTGGGTGCCGCAGGCGCGACGATCGACGAAGCGTCCCTCACGGCCCAGAGCGACGGCGTGGTCCACGTCATTACCGGCAACTACGTCGACAACGCGTCCATCCCCTTCCGTGAGCCGGGCTTGCCGCTGCTCGATGCCAGCACGCCGCCGGCCGGCAAGACCCTGGCCGTGTTCGACGGCAACCCGCAGGTGCTGCGCGTGGACAGCCGGGCCCAGCCGGGCGCGCCGCTGCTGGACCTGGGCCGCAACGACCGGATCATCCAGGCCGTGGGCGTGCTCGGCTACGCCGGCGGCCGCTACTCGCTGCTGATCGATCCGGTGTCGCCCGTCCAGTGGGAAACCGGCTCGCGCGGCGAGGGCGCGGCCACCGCCGTGGCCGGCGAGATCAAGCTGATGTGGCTCGACCTGGGCCGCCTGTTCGACGCCAGCGACGACCCGTCGCGCGCCGAGCCGGTGCCTGCCAACGCCGCCTACCAGGCCAGGCTGGTCAAGCTGGCCAAGCAACTGTGCTCGTTCGTGAACAACCCGGAAATCATCGCCGTCTCGGGCGCTGAAAACGTCCAGGTGCTGCGTGACCTGGCGGCGGTGATCGGTACCAATCCCAGCACCTATTGCCCCGACCCGACCGGTTACCAGCCCTTGCTCGTGGAGGGCCAGGATCCCGAAGGGCTGGACATCGGCTTCCTGCTGATGGGCCACACGGTGCACGGCGCCAGCCCGCGCGTCGAGTTGCTGGAGGCCGAACGGTTCGCCGCCGACGCCACCAGCGCCCATCCGGCCGGCGGCAGCGAGCCGCTGTTCCTGCAGCCGCCGCTGCGCGCCAGCCTGCGCGTCACCGACGCCCAGGGACGCCAGGTTGATCTCACGGTGGTGGTGGTGAAGCTTCGCGAGGCCGATGGCGCCGACTCCCAGGCGCCCGGCAGCCACGGCTGGGCCACGCAGGGCGAGCGGGTGATGACCCTGCGCGCGCGCCAGGCCGAGCGCATCGCGCAATGGCTGCAGGCGCGGCAGTTGGCCAACCCACAGGAAGCCATCGCGGTGCTGGGCGGCTTCGAGGCCGATGCCTTCAACGATGGCCGGGTGGACGTGCTGGGCATCGTCACTGGCCAGCCCGCTCCGGCCCAGCAGACCTGGCTGGCCATGGCCAGCCCGGTCGCCACGCCGCTCACCAACCTCACCACGCAGGTGAATCCGGTCCTGCGCTACAACGCCAACGACCGCGGCGACTTCCGCGCGCTGGACCATGTCGTCGTCAACCAGGCCCTGCGGGCGGCCTTCGGCGTCATCCCCATGCATCCACGCATGAACGCCGACTTCCCCGCCAGCCAGCGGCTGGCCGGCGGCGACAGCTTCACGTTTGCGGCGCGCGACCCGCTGCTGGTCCGCCTGTCGGTCGCGGCGTTCATCGACGCCGACACGCAGCTGCGCTTCTACGCGCCCGAATCGCCCAGCTCGCGCGAAGACACCCGGGTGTACTTCGAAGTCAACAACCGGGGCCCGGAGACCGCTTCCGCACTGGAGCTGCGCATCACCA
>JAABRA010000291.1 GCA_011391155.1 Burkholderiales bacterium | reverse complement strand
GATCACACCGACGAAATTCCCGAATCGCTGGTCCAGCGCATGCGCGATCTGGGCCTGTTTGGCCACAGCATCCCTGAAGCCTACGGTGGAGCGGGCCTGACCAGCGAGGAGCTGTCATGGGTCAACATCGAAGTCTCGCAAGTGGCCACAACTTTTCGAGCCCGTTTCGGCGGCAACACCGGCATCGCGTCCGAATCGCTCGTGGTTGACGGCACACCGGCGCAGAAGGACAAGTACCTGCCGCTGCTGGCCAGCGGCCAGGTGACCGGCTGCTTTGCGTTGACCGAGCCCGAAGCGGGGTCGGACGCCACCGCGCAGAAGACCGTGGCCGTGCGCGACGGCGATCACTACATCATCTCTGGCGCCAAGAGTTACATCACCAACGCGCCGCTGGCCAACCTGTTCACGGTGTTTGCGCGCACCGATGCGCAGGCCAAGGGTGCCGCTGGCATCACCGCTTTCCTGATCGAGCGTGGCACACCGGGTCTCTCGACGCCACCGGCCTACCGAAAGATGGGCCAGCATGGCTCCCCCGTGGGCGAGGTCATTCTCGACAACTGCCGCGTGCCGGCCAGTGCCATCGTCGGCGGTGTGCCCGGTCAAGGCTTTCGCACCGCCATGAAGGCCCTCAACAAGCAGCGCATTAACCTCGCGGGCCTGTGCATCGGGCCGGCCATCCGCCTGGTCGATGAAATGGTGGCGCGAGCCCGGAACCGCCGGCAGTTCGGCCAGCCGATCGCAGAGTTTCAACTGGTGCAGCAGATGATTGCCGAGAGCAATATGGAAGTGCACGCCGCGCGGGCGCTGTTGCTGGAGACCGCCCGCAAGCGCGACGAGGGCCAGGACGTGACCATGGAAGCCTCCATGTGCAAGCTCTTCGCCTCGGAGATGTGCGGACGGGTGGCCGACCGGGCAGTGCAGGTGTTCGGTGGCGGCGGCTACATCGCTGACAACGTGGCCGAGCGCTTCTATCGCGACGTGCGTCTGTTCCGCCTGTACGAAGGAACCAGCCAGATTCACCTGCTCAACATTGCGAAACGGACCATGGCCCAGGCCGGGCGTGTCCTTGACGGTGACTGAGTCCCTTTTAACTTTCCCAAGCAAGGCTTCTTTTACAACCACCGGAGACTTTGATGAAATCGATGCGCATCCTGCTGGCCGCCAGTGCGGCAACCTTGTCCATGCTGGCCGCGGCTCCCGCCCAGGCCCAGGCGGAGAACTTCCCGACCAAGCCCATACGCATCATCGTTCCGTTCACCGCGGGCGGCGTCGTGGACTCCATCGCGCGCATCATCGGTGAGAAACTGTCTGTCAAATACGGCCAGCCGGTGGTTGTCGAGAACAAAGTTGGCGCTGGCGGTTCCATCGGGACAGACTTCGTCGCCAAGTCAACGCCGGACGGCTACACGCTGCTATGCGTCAGTCCCGGCCATACCGTGGTCCCCAGCCTGGTCAAGGGTGTGACCTGGGATCCAGTGCGGGATTTCCGCGCCATTGAAGGCTTTGGCGTCATTCCCAATGTGTTCGTCGTGCATCCGGATGTGCCCGCCAAGAGCATGGCTGAACTGGTGGCGCTGGCCAAGAGCAGTCCAACGCCACTGACTTATGCGACGGCCGGCGTGGGCACCTCCAACCACCTTTCGGGCGAATTGCTGGCCCAAAGCGCGGGGATCAAGCTGACCCACGTGCCTTACAAAGGGCAGCCCGATGCCATGAGTGATCTACTCTCCGGCCGCGTCACCATGATGCCCTTGACGGCTGCGCTGGCCGCTCCGCACATGAAGACCGGCAAGCTGCGTGGGCTGGCAGTCACCACGTCCACGCGGTCCACGGCATTGCCCGAACTGCCCACCGTGGCCGAAGCGGCGAACCTCCCGGGCTACGAAGTCGGTACCTGGTTCGGCTTTGTGGCGCCCGCCAAGGTGCCTGATGCCATCGCCCGCAAGCTGTCGACCGACGTGGCCGAAATCCTGACTCTGCCCGATGTCAAGGCCAAGCTGGCAACGCTTGGCATGGAACTCGCCCCCCAGGCACCGGCAGAGTTTGATGCTTTCATAGGTCGCGAATTTGCCAAATGGAGCAAGGTGATCAAGCAGGCGGGCATCGAGGCCAAGTGATGGGTACTGTCCGTACGCCCATTTGCGACCAGCTGGGCATTCGGTATCCGATCTTCGGGTTCTCGCATTCGATGGACGTTGCGGTCGCCATTGCGCGTGCCGGGGGCTTTCCGGTACTGGGGCTGGCGCGGGAGATGCCGCACGAAATTCCGGAGATCCTGGCGCAGGTGGAAGAACGGATGCAAGACATGCCCTATGGCATCGACCTGATGTTGCCGTCCAAAGTGCCCCAGGAGGCAAGCCTCGAAACGCTGCAGGCGGCGCTGCCGCCCGCGCATCTGGAGTTCGTGGAGGGCCTGCGCCGGCGCTTCG
>JAABRA010000290.1 GCA_011391155.1 Burkholderiales bacterium | reverse complement strand
ACGAAACCCTGGCACGGGAACGGGGAAGGGAACTCAACGACCAGTTGCGAATCAGTGAACGAATCATTCGCGACATGGAGGATGGCGTATTGGTGGTGGATGGCGACGGGCGCGTGCGATTGCTTAACCCGCGCGCCCAAGCCCTGCTCGGGATCGAGGCAGCGACAGGTACCGAACTGACGACCCTGTCCAGCGCGCTGGCCGATCGCTACCGAATGTGGAGCGAACAGCCCGTAGAGATGGTGGAGATGTTGCGCCAGGAAGATGGCTGCCTGCTTCGCGTACGTTATATGCCTTCAGCAGAGCTTGGGGGGCATGCGCTGATTTATCTGGAAGACATGGAACGGGTGCAATCCCAGGCACAGCAACTGAAACTTGCTGCACTTGGACGGCTTACCGCGAATATGGCGCACGAGATCCGCAATCCGCTGGCTGCCATCAGCCATGCCGCGGAACTGCTGGCCGAAGAAGACCGTGATCCCTTGCATACCCGTCTGGCCCAGATCATTCATGACAATACCCGCCGCCTGAACCGGCTGGTGACCGAGGTGCTGGAACTTGGCCGTCGTGATCGCGCGCAACCCGAGACCCTGCGCTGGCAGGCTTTTCTTTCCGGATTCCTTGAGGAACTGGCTCTGCACGATGCGTCGGTCAGCCGGCGCCTGCAGGTCGGCGAGGTCGATGTCGAATTACGTTTTGATCGGGGGCATCTTTATCGCGTACTGTGGAACCTCATGGGTAACGCGCTGCGCCATGCCAGCGCGGCAGATCGGGCGGTGCGATTGGAGGCGAGGGCGGCTGCCGCACCAGGCAGGGTCGAGTTGCATGTTGTCGACGACGGGCCGGGAGTCGATGCGGCGCAGCGCAATCAGGTATTCGAGCCGTTTTTTACCACGCACGGTGCCGGCACCGGACTGGGACTCTATATTGCGCGGGAATTATGCGAGGCGAGCGGCGCTACGCTCGAACTTCTGGACGATTCTCCGGGCGCCCATTTCCGCATTACGGCTGAGGGGCTTGTATGTCAGTGAAGAATGAACGTCGTTCTCGCGGTCATGGCGAGGGCAAGCGTGTTCTGGTGGTGGACGACGAAGCCGATATCCGTGAGTTGCTCGACCTTACCCTGGCGCGCATGGGGCTGTTGGCTGATTGTGTCGGTTCGCTTGCCGAGGCGCGGCGCATGCTTGCCAGCCAGCGTTATCAGTTATGCTTGACCGACATGCGCCTCCCCGATGGCGAGGGGCTGGACCTGGTGCGTCGTATTGCCGAGACCGTGCCCGACTTGCCGGTGGCGGTGATTACCGCACACGGCAGCACCGAGAATGCGGTGTCCGCACTCAAGGCCGGCGCATTCGATTACATCGCCAAGCCGGTGTCGCTCGAACAGTTGCGGAGTTTGGTCAAGTCCGCGCTGGATTTGCCCAGTTCGGATTCGTCCGACGGCAAGGCTGGCGAGTCCGATCTGCTTGGCCAGTCGCCGGCAATCGAGCAGGTACGCGGATTGATTGACCGGGTGGCGCGCAGCCAGGCGCCGGTTCATGTGACCGGCGAATCCGGGAGCGGCAAGGAACTCGCCGCGCGACTGATCCACAATCTGGGTGCCCGCCGCGATCGCGCCTTTGTGCCGGTGAATTGCGGAGCCATTCCCGAGAACCTGATGGAAAGCGAGTTCTTCGGTTATCGCAAGGGAGCTTTCACCGGCGCCAGCGATGATCGCGAGGGTTTCTTCCAGGTCGCGGACGGCGGAACGCTGTTCCTCGACGAGGTCGCGGAACTGCCACTGGCCATGCAGGTCAAGCTGCTGCGGGCGATTCAGGAGAAGCGCGTGCGCAAGGTCGGAGCCACCGGAGAGGAAGCCGTCGATGTGCGCCTGATTTGCGCCACACACCAGGACCTCAAGGCATTGGTCGAGCAGGGGCGATTCCGCCAGGACCTTTTCTATCGACTCAATGTCATCGAACTGCGGATGCCGGCATTGCGTGAGTGTCGCGAGGATATTCCGGCAATGGCGCAGCACATTCTGCAGCGCTTGGCGCGGGCGGCCGGTTTGGTTACCCCAGTTCTGACCGCTTCTGCAATTGAGGCATTGCAAAGCTACCCCTTCCCGGGCAACGTGCGCGAGCTCGAAAACATCCTGGAGAGGGCGCTGGCCCTGATGGCCGGCGAGCGTATCGATGCCGCCGACTTGAATTTGGCTCCTGCGCAACTGTCCGGCGTCGCTCCCGCAACCGTCGGCGGCTTGCTACAGGATCACCTCGACCAGGTGGAACGTCTCGCCATTCTTGATGCCCTGACGCAGTCGAACGGCAATCGTACCGCCGCCGCCCGCCTGCTTGGTGTCACCTTTCGCTCTCTGCGCTATCGGATGGCTCGATTGGGAATGAACGAGTGACGCGGGGAAGCGACGCGGGTTGCGATGCAGGCTGGCTGTC
>JAABRA010000289.1 GCA_011391155.1 Burkholderiales bacterium | reverse complement strand
GTACTCGATGACGTGCTCGCAGCCGGGCATCACCGCCTCGGCGATCTCGCTTGCCGGCGGCGCCTCGGCAGACCACGGGTCGCTGCAGATCACGTAATAGAACACCGCGCCGCGCACCCGCACGGCGCGCAGGAGATCGGAAAGTGTGTCTCGGCTCATGGGCATGGACCTTTCGACGGAGGCTCGATCAAGCAGCGTGGACACGCGATCAAGTGGCCTGCGAATCCCGGACGCCTGAGCATATTCGCGCGACGCCGAGTGAAGTGTCAATCAATCGCATTCGTGACAATGGGGGCGCTGACTGACCGACGGCGATACAGGGAAGACGCTTCACTGCAAAGCCATCTCCGGGAAGTACTCGACGGCGCGAGCAGGCCGATCAAGCAGCGAGCAATCGCCCAGCCGACCCAACCATTGAACAAGGAGAGCCATCATGAAAGCAACCCAAGTGAACATCATTGTAGACGTCAAGCAGGCACTCAGCCGCCAATCCGGCGACGCGCTGGTCAGCGAGCTCGGTGGCCTGCAGGGCGTCAGCCGGGCGTGGGTGAGCCCGCGGACGCCGCGTATGGTGCTCGTGGACTTCGACGCCGAGCAGACCGACACCCAGCACATCCTCCGCACCGTCGTGCACCGCGGGTTCGATGCGCGCCTGGTCGGCATGTAATCACGGGACAACCTGCAACAGGCAGGTTGCGTCTCCCGTCATCATCAGGAGAACCAAAATGAACCTCGAACTGAATGTTTGCACCCCTGCCGCATCCGGCCGGGCACCTTCCCCCGGTCAGGCCCCTGTTGATTTCGGCGCGATCAAGCAGCGGCAGCACGCCACCTGGGCCAGCGGCAACTATGCAATCGTCGGCACGACGCTGCAGATCGTCGGCGAGCATCTGGCAGAAGCGGTGGACCTGCGCGCCGGCGAGCAGGTGCTGGACGTGGCCGCAGGCAACGGCAATGCCACCCTGGCGGCAGCGCGCCGCTTTGCTCACGTGACCTCGACCGACTATGTGCCGGATCTGCTTGAAAAAGGCGCCGAGCGCGCCCGGGCCAACGGACTGGAAATCCGGTTCCAGGAGGCCGACGCGGAAGATCTGCCGTTCGCCGACAGCACGTTCGATGTCGCGCTGTCCACGTTCGGTGTGATGTTTGCACCCGACCAGGCCAGGTCGGCGCAAGAGTTGACGCGCGTGGTACGCAGCGGCGGCCGCATCGGTTTGGCGAGCTGGACGCCTGAAGGCTTCATCGGCGACCTGTTTCGCCTGATTGCCTCGTATGTTCCGCCGCCAGCCGGCCTGCAATCCCCGATGCTGTGGGGAACCGAGCCGCGCATCGTCGAGCTGTTCGGCCCGGACTCCACCGACATTCGCTGCGAGCGGCGGCGCTTCAACTTTCGCTATCAATCGCCCGCGCACTGGATCGAGGTGTTCCGCAACTTCTACGGGCCGACGTACAAGGTTTACGCGGCGCTCGATGCCGATCGCCAGGCGAGCCTGACCGACGACATCAGCGCGCTGCTCGAACGCCGGAACGTCGGCGGGCCTCGCTCGCTGGTTGTCCCCAGCGAGTACCTGGAAGTGGTGATCACGCGGAAGTAGCCACGCAAGGGCCGGCGGGGGCGCCTGACCCCCAGCCCACCCTCGCTGGAAGACGCACGCACCGGGCATCATGGACACCCATGCACGGTCCACCACACCCCATGAATGGCACAGTCGGGTAATCTTGATGGCGTCGCCGTCCTGAGACCCTTTCGCCGCCATGCACCCCGAGGCCACGCTCTACTTCGTCCACGACCCCATGTGCAGTTGGTGTTACGCCTTCCGCCCGGTGTGGTCGCACATCCAGCAGCACCTCCCCGCCGGCGTTCGTGTGCAGTACGTCCTCGGCGGGCTTGCGCCTGATAACGACGAACCCATGCCCGCCGAAACCCGCGCCTTCATACAGGGCCAGTGGCACAAGATCATCGAGCGCGTTCCGGGCACGCTGTTCAACTTCGAGTTCTGGGAAAAATGCCAGCCGCGACGTTCCACCTACCCCGCCTGCCGCGCGGTGCTGCTCGCCCGCCAGCATGGCCGGGAGGCCGAAATCGCCATGATCCACGCGATCCAGGATGCCTACTACCGACAGGCACGCAACCCCTCCGACGACAGCACGCTGTGCGAACTGGCACAACAGATCGGGCTGGATGCCACCGCGTTCGCCCATGCCTTGAATGCCGAGGCAACCCGGCAGGCCTTGCTGGAGGACATCCACTTCGCCCGCAGCATCGGGGGCGACAGCTTCCCGTCGCTATTCCTGCAACGAAACGGCGCTATCCAACCCATTCCGCACCACTACACCGATGCCTCCGAGGTGCTGCGCAGCATTGAAGCGGGGTTGGCGGGGTAAGGCGCAGCAAACAACATTGCCCGCGCCGTCCACTTCAACTGCGGACACGCCATCCTG
>JAABRA010000288.1 GCA_011391155.1 Burkholderiales bacterium | reverse complement strand
GCCGCCTTCGGGTACCGGCATGGCGGCCTCCATGGTTTGGAGCGGCGGCAGGTAGCGCACCAGCCGGCCGGTGGACGGCAGGAAGCCGCGGAACGGGTCCTCGGCATTGATGCGGCACTCCATCGCCCAGCCGCGGCGCGGGATATCGGCCTGCGCAAACGGCAGCTTCTCGCCAGCGGCGACACGGATCATCTGCTCCACCAGGTCGATGCCGGTGATGCTCTCGGTGACCGGGTGCTCCACCTGCAGCCGGGTGTTCATCTCCAGGAAGTAGAAGCTCTGGTCCTTGCCGACCACGAACTCCACCGTGCCCGCGCTCTGGTACTTGACGGCCCGGGCCAGCGCCACGGCCTGCTCGCCCATGGCCTTGCGTGTGGCCTCGCTGATGAAAGGCGACGGCGCCTCCTCGATCACCTTCTGGTGGCGGCGCTGGATGGAACATTCGCGCTCGTGCAGGTAGACGATGTGGCCGTGCGCATCGCCCAGCACCTGGATCTCGATGTGGCGCGGGCTTTCGACGAACTTCTCGATGAACACCCGGTCGTCGCCGAAACTGTTCTTCGCTTCGTTGCGGCACGAACTGAAGCCATCGAACGCCTCCTTGTCGTTGAAGGCCACACGCAGGCCCTTGCCGCCGCCGCCGGCACTGGCCTTGATCATCACCGGGTAGCCGATGTCCTTGGCGATGGTCACCGCCTGCTCGGCCGATTCAATCGCCTCGTTCCAGCCGGGGATGGTGTTGACCTTGGCTTCGAGCGCCAGCTTCTTCGAGGCGATCTTGTCGCCCATCGCGGCGATCGAATAGTGCTTCGGGCCGATGAAGACGATCCCTTCTTCTTCGACGCGGCGCGCGAAGTCCTCGTTCTCCGACAGGAAGCCGTAGCCCGGGTGCACGGCTTCGGCGCCGGTGGCCTGGCAGGCAGCGATGATCTTGTCTGCCACCAGGTAGCTTTCACGGCTGGGCGCCGGACCGATGAACACCGCTTCGTCGGCCAGCGACACATGGCGCGCATCGCGGTCGGCCTCGGAGTACACCGCCACGGTGGCAATGCCCATCTTCTTGGCGGTCTTGATGACGCGGCAGGCGATCTCGCCGCGGTTGGCAATGAGGATCTTCTTAAACATGAGTCTGCTCCATCGGGTCGAGATCGCCTGTGCGCACTGAGCGCGCCATGCAATTTGGCTTCGCCGCAACAGCCTGACGACCGTTATCGCAGCGATTGGCAATGAGGATCTTCTTGAACATCAGTGAACTCCATCGAAGAGGGCGTCGAGCTGCGATGCTTGATTCACAAGCAGCAAGCTCTGGATCGTTTCCACGCGGTTGATCTCAAGGCGCACGACTGCTCGGCACCGCCAGGGTCATGAGGCTCGAGGATGTCGACCAGATACTGCTCGCCGACCTTTCGGACGACCACGAAGTCCGCAAACATGGGCCCGACGTCGCCGCCGGTCTCGTTCGGAATCTCGAGCGGCCAGGGCTTGTGTGGCTATTGCGAAGCCAGTCCACGACGTCGCCGCGCGCCAACTCCTCGGCCAGCACGCCTGGCTCCCAACCTGTGAGTCTGCAGGCGAAAAGGTCAGCCGAGTCCGCGAACAGGTGCCCCGCCTCAGCGGCGCTGATCTGGTCGGTCAGGTCGTGGATCGCCGCCATCGCTAAGGCACCAAGGTCATTCCGGCTGCCTTCGCCGCGCTGACATCAAAGGTCATCGTGACCGGGCAGCCGGCGGCTACGGCGATGCGCTCGATCAGTGTGTCGGCGAAGTCGGCTCCGGCGTCTCGAAAACGGGCCAGCGCTTGGGCCACGAGGTCGGCACGGTCTACGACAAGTTCCTTGCTCCGCAACAGGCTTTCCAGCGCCGCGGCCACTTGCGGACGGCCGAGTCCGTAGCCGCCCGACAGCACCCACACCAGTTCCAGCACCGCCACCACCGGAACGAAGCCCGGCGCCTCGCCGGTGAACGACTCGATCAGTCGGGTCGCTCGCGCAGACTGGCGCGGATCATCCTGCATGACGTAGCGCACCAGCACGTTGGTGTCCAGGCCCGTCACTTCGCGCGCCCCGGGATCGCCACGCGGCCCCTGGCGCGCAGGCCGGCCGACGCGCCGCGCTCGGCGATGGTGCGATTCATCTTCTCGATGGACACGGTTCGCGCGGCCTTGCCGAACATCCCCTTCAGTTCGCGCACCGAGCGCGTGGCCGCCAGGATCTCGAAGCGGCCCGGCTCGATCTGCACGAACTCGACGCGGTCACCCGTCTGTACGTTCAGCGAACGCCGAACGTCCGCCGGAATGGTGATCTGGCCCTTGCTGGTCAGCGTGGCGGTTGTCATGAACGTCTCCTGTTTGCCTTACATGATTGTAAGGAACGGTCAATCCTGTCGAGGCCACTCGCCCTTACAGAGGGATGTTCCCGTGCTTGCGCCAAGGGTTGTCGAGCTT
>JAABRA010000287.1 GCA_011391155.1 Burkholderiales bacterium | reverse complement strand
AGGCTTTTATCTTCGTGCCGGATTCGTCAGCGAGGGCACCGAGTACGAAGAGGCCGGCATTCCCCATGTGGCGATGCGGAAGCGACTGGATTAACGGAAGAGGCGGATGCTGGTCAGGCCTGTATATTAGAAATAAATAAAATACCGATGCTGGCTATAATCTGACTTAATTCAGGAAGCATTGGGCTGCGTTTCCGCCAAGTGGACGAAAACTGGCCGCTTCGCTCCAGCCACAATGCGGCTGCAACAGACTGGGATCAAAAACATGACAAAAAGCTACCCGCAAGGGGCAGGCCGTGGCAGTAAAGCCGACAAGTCGGCAACAACCTCGCTCCACCCGCAAGGGGCAGGCCGTGGTAGTAAAGCCGACAAGTCGGCAACAACCACGCTCCGTGCAGCCATCGTCGGGGCGGGGATTGCCGGCGCCCATTGTGCGGGGCAGCTCGCCGCAGCCGGGTGGGAAGTGGATGTCTTCGACAAGGCGCGCGGCGCGGGGGGACGGTTGTCGACTCGCCGTCTCGGGCAGGGCTGGGCCACGCTGGGATCGCCGTTCATCTCCGCCCAGCGCGATCCCTTCCGCAGCGTGCTGCGCGACTGGGCCCGCAAAGGCTGGCTGGAACCGGTGCGAGGGGACGTTCTGCAAGGGCGTGCGACGGTGTCGTGGGCCCAGGCCCAGATGCAAAATCATTACCGGCCCACCATCGAGCCTTCGCAACTGGTCAGGCAATTGCTGGGTGACGCGCGCCTGCATACCGGGGCACGCGTTGCAGCCATTCAGCCGCGCGCCATCGTGCTGGAGGATGGTCACGTGTTCAACGATTTCGACTGTGTGATCTGCAGCGTGCCAACGCCGCAGGCCATCCCCCTGCTGGCCGAACTGCCGCGCCTGCGCGAGCGACTCTCTGATGTCCGCTATCGCCCGATCTGGTCATTCCTGATGCGCTGGGAAGGCGGGCCCGCAGCGAATGTCATCAAGTTCGACGACGAACTGCTGAATCTGGCAGTGCGGCAGACAAGCGGGGGCTCCGACCTGTGGGCGGTGCACAGCACGCACGAATTTGCCGAGGCCTATCTCGAGGCGTCGACCGAGGAAGCCTGCACCCGCGCGGCCTCGGCCTTGCTGGGACTGCTGGGCCTGCCATGGCCGGTGGATGTCGAAGCGGCGCATCTCTGGCGCTATGCCCTGCCGGAAAACCCGGTCGGGAGTTTCTGGCTGAGCGATCGCGAGAGCCGGGTCGCCCTGATCGGGGACGGCATCGCCGGGGCGGGCGTCGAACGTGCCTGGGAAAGTGGCCTGCGGCTGGCGCAGGCGCTGGTCCAGTCGAGCGAAGAACTGGCCGCCTGAACGCCCGGGCTCAGCCCAGGCCACTGCGGCGGACGCGTTCCCGCAGCGCGTCCATTTCCTCCAGCAGGTCGGCCATCAGGGCAGCCAGTTCCGGCACCGCGTCGAAGTCCCGTTCCAGTTGCCGCATCCGTCGCGCACGCAGCAGGCTCGTCCCGGAAAAACGCCAGGTGCCGGCCACGCTTTCGGCATGCGGGAACAGGCCTTCCTCGATATGACGCATGAGCCATGCTGCATCAACACTGCAGGCGGCAGCCACCTGCTCCAGGGTCAGCCAGGAATCCTCCATCAGGCTGCCGATGAGAATGTCGTCGTCACGCATGCTTCAACCCCTTTCCTGCTTGCGCGGATCGAACGCCAGTTCTCGCGCCATGGTTTCGTACAGTTCCCGCGCCTTGGGCGTGCTGGCCGGCGGCAGCACCACCCGGATATCGAGCAGCAGGTCGCCGGGCGGTTCGCCGGGCAGACCGTGGCCGCGCACCCGCAATGACTGGCCGCTCTGGGCACCTTCCGGAATTCGCACCTTGACGCCGCCATGCGGCAGGTCCAGCGGCACGATGGCACCCAAGGCCGCTTCCCACGGCGCGACCGGCAGGGTCAGATGGAGATCGCGCCCTTCTGCTCTATAGCGCGCATGTGGCTTGAACTGCACTTCCAGCAACAGGTCCCCGGCGGGCGCGCCGCCGGTTCCCGGCGCGCCTTGCCCCGCCAGGCGGATCACCTGGCCGGCACGCACCCCCTTGGGAATTTTGACGTTGAGCGTGCGGGTCGCCAAGTGCACCCGGCCCTGGTCGTCCACCTGCGGCACGCGTAGGCTGATCTGCCGGGTGCCGCCATTGAGCGCGTCCTCGATATCGAGCAGCACCTTGGCATGGTGGTCTTCACCCTGGATGCGAAAGCCGGCATGGCCGTCCCGCGCGCCCGGATGCGCGCCGCCCATCCTGCCGAACAATTCGGCAAAGAAGTCGCTGTAATCGGCGGTTTCCTGGGGCGAGTAGCCGCGCCCGGAAAACTCGAACCCGGCGTCCCAGTCGGGTGGTGGCTTGAACTCCTGTCCAGGCTGCTGGCCGCGCCCCAACTGGTCATAAGCTGCGCGTTTCT
>JAABRA010000297.1 GCA_011391155.1 Burkholderiales bacterium | reverse complement strand
ATCGACGCGCAGGGCAGCAGCATGTCGGCAAAGCTGGCCATCATGCCGCCGTGGCAGATGTTGAGCGGATTGGTGTGGCGGTGCTCCACGCGAAAACCCAGTTGCAGGCGCTCGCCGGTCCAGCGGGCATACAGCGGGCCGGTGTGGGCCATGAAGGGCCCGCCGACGGAGACCGCACGAAAACCCTCGGGAATGTTCAGCGCCGCAGCTGCCGGAACCTGTCCGGATGAAAAATCGGTCACGCAAGCTACCAGGAAGTCAAGATAACAGCATCCTACCGCCAGCCCCGGGCAAAAAGCCGTCGGATGTGCGACAGCGCATGGTCACAACGCGCGGCTTGCGCCAGAATCTTGTGGAATGTGCTCAACCTCAGGGAACCGCCATGGAATTCAAGGACTACTACAAGATTCTCGGCGTCGCCAAGACGGCCACCGCCGACGAGATCAAGAAGGCCTACCGCAAGCTGGCGCGCAAATACCACCCCGACGTCAGCAAGGAGCCCGACGCGCAGGCCCGCATGGCCGAGCTCAACGAAGCCCAGGCCGTGCTGTCCGACCCCGAGAAGCGCGTCGCCTATGACGCGCTCGGCAGCCAGCCCCCGGGCCAGCGCGACTTCCGCCCGCCCCCGAACTGGGACGCCGGCTTCGAGTTCTCCGATGGTGCAGGCGGCGCCGGTGGCGGCAGGTCGGGCGACTACAGCGACTTCTTCGAACAGCTTTTCGGCCGCACCCGCCAGGGTGGCGCGAGCGCCGGCAGTGCCCGAGGCCACCGGCGCGAACCCCAGCCCGAGCGCGGCACCGATCACCACGCCAAGATCGAACTGGACCTGCTCGATGCCTTCAACGGATCAGAGCGCAACATCAGCCTGCGCGGCGCCAGGCTCGACGAGTCCGGCCACATGGTCACCGAAGACCGCACACTCAACGTCAAGATCCCCAAAGGCGTGATCGAAGGCCAGCAGATCCGCCTGAGCGGCCAGGGCGGGCCCGGACATGCAGGCGGCCCGCCGGGCGACCTGTTCCTGGAGGTACATTTCAAGCCCGACCTGCGCTACCGCGTGCAGGGCCGCGACGTCACAGCCAGCTTGCTGCTGGCCCCGTGGGAAGCGGCGCTGGGCGCGCAGATCGAGGTGCCCACCCCGACCAGCCGGGTAGAGGTCACGGTGCCGGCCGGCTGGAAAAAAGGCCGCAAGCTGCGCCTTCGAGGGCACGGTATTCCCGGCCGCGGTGCCGCCGACCCGGCGGGCGACCTGTACCTCGAACTCGAACTCGCGCTGCCGCCGGCCGACACGCCCAAAGCGCGAGAACTGTATGAAACCATGGCGCGCGAACTGCCGTTCGACCCGCGCGCCGGACTGTGAGGCCGGACCATGAACACCCCCATCACCGCCATCTCCGTGCGCCAGGCCCTCGCCGGGGAACTGCTGGATGACGTCGCCCTGAGCCTGGACGAACTGGCCCGCGCCTGCCGCGTGCCGCCGGGCTGGGTCATCGAGCGCGTCGAAGCCGGCCTGCTGCAGGCATCGCCGAGCGCGCCAGGCAGCTGGCGTTTCGCCAGCGCCAGCCTGGTGCGCGCCCGCCGCCTGTGCAGCCTGGAAACCACCTTCGACGCCAACCCCGAAATCGCCGCGCTGGCCGCCGACCTGATCGAGGAAGTGGCGCAACTACGCCAGCGCCTGCGCGCGGCGGGGCTGGAAAACTGAGCCGGCTCCCGCATTCACCACCCGGTCCACCGCTGGTCTTGCCAGGCCCGCCGGGGAATCCGGAGCGGGTTCAAAAGCGCCCCTTTTCTGGAACGTTGATTCCCTGAATCAATCCGACCGCCCCGCACCGGAGCGCGATACCCAGCCGGCCAGGTCGCCGGTCAGAATGCGCACCCGGTCGGCGAGGTGCAGCGCCATGTTGCCGGACACCTTGGCAGCAAGTTCGGGATGCGAGCGCATCAGGTGTCGGAACGATTCGACCGACAGGCCGAGCGCCGTGACATCGGACTCGGCCACCGCCTCAGCCGAGCGCGCAGTGCCCGCAAGCACAGCCATCTCGCCGATCATCACGCCGGGCGCAAAAGACGCCAGCCGGCGCGTGGTACCCGGGACGCGCAGGCCGATCTCGCCCCTGAGGCTGATAAACAGGCAGTCACCCGGGTCGCCCGCCCGGAACAGCACATGCCCGCACGGGAATTCGTGCATCGTCAATTCGGCGGCGAGCAGGTTCAGTTCCTGTGCGGAAAGCCCGCGGGCAATCATCGTGTCCGCCAGTTGCAGCACCGCTCCGGTGTGGCGTTCGATCTCCAGTCGCTCCAGCAACTGCTCCTCGGCACGTTCCAGTGCCAGATCGGTGGTGTCTTCAAAGTTCAGGGTGACCGACCTTTCGGCGCTGGCCACCGATTCCAGCAAACTCCGCCGCGGGTCGTGCTCCGGCCATTCGGCGAGGACCAGCGACTTGCCCATGCCTTCCCAGTCCTCGGCCATCTCATAAAGGATGCGCGCCGCCGTCACGTCGAGTTCGCGCACCTGATGCAGGTCGAGAATCGCTGTTTCCGCACGCGGCGCCAGGGCGTGCAGGCGCGCCCGCAGGGCGTCGGCGGTGCCGAAGAACAGCGCGCCCTCGAGTTCGACCAGGGCGATACGCTGACCTTCGCGGCGCAGCGCTTCGGTGACGTTCATGGGACGGGTCTTCAGCGAATGCCGGGTGGTGCCGTTCCAGACATGCCGCACCACGTCGCGCATGTTCGACCTTACGAACAGCAGCACCGAGAAGCTCGCGCCGATCAGCACGGCGTGCCCCAACCCGAGCACCAGGGCGCTGAGCGCCACGGCGACGGTGACCGCCCAGTTCGCGGCCAGCTGACGCCAGCGACGTGGATCGCGCGTGGGCTGTTGTCCGCGCAGCCGCCAAAGGTCCGCCGGCGTCTGCCACAGCGTACGCGAGATCATCTCGGCGCCCAGGTAGGCCAGCACCCCGCCGACCGCGCTGGTAGGCAGCGCGCCCAGAACGGCTGGCGCCAGCAACAACACGGCCAGCAAGGCCGCGGCGTAGGCCACGACGATGTGACGCTGGGCCGGGCGGCGCATGACGAGACCCAGTGAAGCTGGCACCGCCGGCGACGCTGGAAGCCCGCCGACAGCCGCCGACGCCAGGTTCGCCATGCCCTGCGCCACCAGTTCGCGGTTCGCATTGCGGGAGATGCGCAGACGGCCGTCGATAATCGAAGCCGCCAGCAGGGTGTCCAGGCTGACAACGATCGAGGCGGTCAGCGCGTAGCTGGCGAGCAGCGCCAGGACCGCAGGTTCGCCCAGCGCCGTCAGCCAGGTGGATGCCGTGGCCGCGCCGCCGAACCAGGCCGTCGGAAGTTCGGGCACGCCGACCGTCTGGCCCAGGCTGGTGCCCCAGCCCGCCTGGACGCCGGCCATCTGCAGCAATGTGGCTGTCGTGAGGCCGAGCAACACCGGCGGCACCCGGGTGTGGGCGCGGTCGGCGAACCAGGTCACGCCCAGTGCACACAGCGCGATCAACACCGCCCCCAGCCGCACGGATTCGGTCGAGGTCAGACTTGAACCAAATTCCTGCCCCAGCGCGGCAGGTGCGGCGCCAACGATCAGCAGCAGTCCGACACCGGTCGACAGCCCCACCCGTACCGGGTAAGGGGTGAACTTGACGACCGCGCCAATCCGGAACAGCCCGTACAACGTCGTCAGAACGCCGCCTGCCATGATGCCCGTTGCAACCAGCAGCAATACCGCCCAGGCGACATCGGCTGGCGGGCCGGGTACATGCGCCAAGAGGGCAGCCACCAGCCCCGCCGTCAGCAGTGCCAGCGCCGCGCCGGCGTCACCGGCCAGCCGCCCCGAGCCCACCAGCGAGCCCGTGGCGCTGCCCACCGCCGCACCCAGCAGGGCCAAGCCCATGGCCACCGGCCCGAAGGCCGCGCCCAGCGGGGCCATCGCCATCAGCCCATAGGCGGCGTTCTCGGGTGCGTGGGTCAAGGCGCTGGACAGCGCAGCGCCAGCCGTCCCCGGCATCTCGCGCCAGAGAGCGCCGGCTGCAAAGGCCTGTCGGGATTGCGTGGGTAAAGTCATGGTTGAAAGGCAGGCAAGGGAGCGACGAAAATTCAGTGCGTCAAGACACGGCTGGTCCGCCAGCGCAGAGGCCGGCCGCACACTGCACTACCGGCAGGCCGACAGGGGCAGGTGTTGGTTCATCGCCTGTCAAGCCGCACCTCGGCACCTTGGCTCCGCGCCGTCTGGCGCTGCGCGTCCCGGAGATAGGTGCAAAGCCACCCGGTAGCACGATCAGGCCCGGTCTTCCCGGCTGCTGCGATGACGCAGACCGATCCGCACGAACCCTCACCGGAACAGCCCTGCGGTAACCGCCTGGCCCCAGGGTTCTTGAGCAACGGGGTAAATTGACCACATGAAGGCAAGTATCGCACTGGCGTCGGGCCTTGCCCTGCAGTTGATGAATCGTCGCGTCCACCATTAAAAAAAAGTGGCCCCGGGCAAAGCGAAGAACGAGATCAGCCCCCATTGAAGCGCCGGCCGCGCCAGCCAGCTCCAGGCAATCCAGTGGGAACGTCACTGCCGACGCAAACTCCTGGAAGCCAGCACGGGATGTTGCCCGTCACTACGCAGGACCGGCCGAGCGCATCAACTCCAGAGGCTGTCGAAAAGCGCCGGATCCGCCATCACCCCGGTCAGGGTGACGGGATTGGCAAAGGCGTAGTCGATCACGGCCTCGGCCTTGTCCTCGGTGGCCGCATCGCCGGTGACGCGGTTCAGCAGGGTGTTGATGGCCGCATCAAAGCCTTCACCCGGATCAATCGCCAGCCGGTTGGCGTAGTACATCGCCGCTTCATGCCGGTGGGTCAGCAGGGCGCGGTCCTCGGGACCGCTGGAGGTCGCATACGCGCCCAGGATGACTTCGCCCACGAAGGCGCCGCGGTCGTTGAGGTCGGTTACGCCCAGGCCGTCAAGACGCCCGGTCCAGTAGTCCCAGCCACCCGGATCAGGCTCGCGTCCGAAGCAGTTGAGGTACACCGTGCGCACGAACTCCCGGTTACTGGCCGCCGGCGGGAACAGCGCCTGGGCCTCCGTGCTCCAGGCGAAGTCCTTGGAGATGGTGGCGAAGTCGCGGCCTTCTTCCAGCAAGCGCTCTTGCCAATACTCCAGCCCGGAGACATCCGGGGCGCGTCCGAAGAAAGCCAGGTACAGATCGGTGAGTCGTCCGAGCTGCTGCTGAGCCACGCCCGAGACCAGATCGCTCAGGGCAATGGTGGTCTGGAATCTTTCCGGGTCCCCCGCGGACGGAGGCCTGCCGAACTGCACGAATTCCACATCGTTGAGGCTCAGGCTGAAGCCGGCGTAGCTGCCGGTGATGTGACCAGGGCTGCTTTCGGTGAGTGTGAAGACGTTGGGGAACATCGGCAGGATGACGGTATCCACGCCGCCGTCGGCGTCGATGCGGTCGTTGCCCAGGCCGGGGCTGAAGGTGTTGCCCCAGCTGTCGCCGGTCAATACATCGTCGCCCGGGGTGCCGTTGTAGCTGGCCGCCCCGGTGGTGAAGTTATAGGTCGTGACGGCGGCCATGGCATTGCCCACCCGGTCGGTGAGGCTGCCGGCATCGATTTCGACGCGATAGCTGGTCATGGAGGCCAGATCGGCACTGGGGTCTAGGGTCAGGCGGTCTCCAGCGACAGTGATGCGGGCACTGGTGGCCACATTGAAGCTTTCAATGATGTCGCCGGCGCCGCTCTTGAGCCAGGCGGTGCCGCTGGCGCGCTCAATGGTTTCGCCGAAGCGGATGACGATGTCGCCTGGCGTGGGCGCTCCCGTGGCTTCGTCCGCGGGCTCGGCGCTGAGGACGGTGGGCGCAGTGCTGTCGACGCCGCCCAGCGCCGAAATGGCACGGGAGCCGTCGGCAAACTGGAAGTTCTCGACGTTGCTGATACGGTCGCTGCCCTCGACGGCGGAACTCAGCAGGACGACGGTGCCGCTGGCGTTCCGGGTCACGCTGTAAAGATTGAAGTTGCCCGCGAAGACGGCGGTATCGGTGCCGGCGCCTCCGTCGACGGTGTCGTTGCCGGCGCCCGGTTGGATCCGGTCGTTGCCGGCACCGGCGTAGACCGTGTCGTGGCCCGCGCCGGTCCCGATCTCGTCATGGGTGCTGGCCACGAGGTTGCGAATGTCATCATTGCCAGCGCCGGTCTGCAGCAACAGCCGTTCCACGCCGCTGATAACGCTGCCGTTGACGTTGTGCGTGCTGGCGTCGGCCAGGTTGTTCCACACCGTTGCGCCCTGCGCGGCGCTCCAGTCCGCGTACAGCGTGTCCGCGCCGCCTCCACCGCTGTAGGTCCCCGAGCCCACGACGCACAGCAGGTCGTAGCTGTCATCGGACGGATTGGCAACCAGGCTGAGCCTCTCGACACCGTCGAATGAAACGCCGGGATAGCCATTGCCGGTGTTCAGCTTGAACGACACACCACTCAAGGCCTGCGTGACTCTCGAAAATGAGGAATCGGGGTAGGCCGAGGCCGTGACAACACCCTGCGCGTCATAGCCCACCAGGCTCATGTTCTTGGACTGCCAGGGTGATGCATCAGGCACCACGGCCGTGATGAGCAGCGTGTCGATGCCGTCTCCCCCGTGAACCGTGTCGGCGAACTCCGAGCCCACCACCACACTGACGAAGTCATCGCCCGCACCCGCGTCCACGCGATCCTTGCCGCCTCCGGAATAAACTGTGTCATTGCCCGGGCCGGTCTCCAGTTCGTCATCCGTCACCACGGCGGTGTTGCGGATGTCGTCATTGCCCGAGCCCGTCCGGACCAGCAAGCGCTCGACATTGCTGATGGTCGAGCCACCAACCGATTGCGGCGTAGCATTGGCCAGGTTGTTCCATACGATATCGGCGCCTGCGCCACTCCAGTTGGCATAGAGCGCATCGACGCCGGCATACCCGTTGTAAGTGCCATTGCCAATGACAAACAGCATGTCAAGGCTGTCATCGCTCGGATTGGCCAGTAGCGACAGATTCTCGATGCCGTCCATCATCACGCCGGGATATCCATTGCCAGTGTTGAGCTTGAGCGAAACCCCGCTCATCGCCGCATCGGCGTTGGCCATGGTGGAAGACCCCGCGGCAGCCTGCCCCGTGACCGCTCCTTGCGCGTCGTAGCCCGTGAAATACACGTTCTTGGACATCCAGGGGGAAGTCTCTGGCACCACAGCCGTCACTATCAGGGTATCGGTACCCGATCCACCATGAACCGTATCGGCAAACTCCGAGGCCACCACCACGCTGATCAAGTCGTCGCCTGGGCCCGCATCCACGCGGTCTTTACCGCCTCCAGCGTAAATGGTGTCATGGCCTGCGCCGGTGACGAACTCATCGTCCGTCACCACGGCGGTGTTGCGAATGTCGTCGTTGCCCGCGCCGCTCTTAACCAGCAATCGCTGCACGTTGCTGATGGTCGAACCGCCAACCTCCTGGGCCGTCGCATTCGCCGCGTTGTCCCAGATGATCGGGTCGGACACGGCGCTCCAGTCCGCGTAGATGCCGTTGAAGCCCCCGTAGCCGTCATACGTGCCGACGCCGCGCAGCAGCAGCATGTCGTCGCTGTCGTCGCGCTGCGATGTCTGAATACTGAAGTTTTCGAAGCTCGCGTTCTGGATCCAGGCCCCGGGATACCCGTTGCCGGTATTGAGCTTTAGCCAGGGCTGTGCCAGGGCCAAATCCGCGTACGCCATGTCGTAGTTGCCCCCCAGGGCAATCATGCCGATCGCAGCACCCGCGTCGGTGTAGCCCACCCAGTACATGTCGGTGGGCATCCAGTAGGAGCCGCTGGTGTCCTGAACTCGGACCACCAGGGTGTCGACGCCGTCACCACCGTCAATTTCGTCGGAAAACTCGTCCCCCACGATGATGTTGATAAGGTCGTCGCCGCCATTTCCCCTGACGGTGTCAACCCCTGTGCCGGCGTTGATCGTGTCATCGCCCGCTGTCCCGATCAGTGAATCGGACAAAGGCGTTCCGTTGATGATATTGCCCGCAATAGTGCTCATGGTCTTTCTCCTTGTGTCGGACCTTCGCCAGCCTGCCCCAAACACATGGAACCCGCACAGAAGGTCAACCTGACTGGATTTTCTTGCGGGAAAGCCGGCCCCACAATTGCATTTGCAGGAGCGTTTGACCGAGGTCAAAGGATCTGAAATTCACCGGCAGGCGTTGATCTGCCTCATGCTTCGCGCACTCTGGATGATCGAAAGCAAGCCGGAAGAGGGACGCTGCAGGCGCCCGTCGGCGGTGATGATCCGGATCCGGTAGTGGCTTGGGAACCCGTGGCAACAGCTGTGCCTGCAGCGCCCGTGTTGCATCGACGCCAGCCTGCCGGCGTAACGCCACGGCTTCGCGGTGAGCGGCGCCCTTCACGCTGGCCAGCACCTTCTCCCACTTCACAGTGATCAGCTCCGCCGCGCCTCAGTGGCGTCACTCGACGCGTGATCCGCCGTTAGCGAAAGGCCAGCGGCAGCGCCGTATCACCCCGCCATCGAACTCCGCAAGGCGGCAGGGAACGTCGGTCCAGCGCCCGTCCAGACCCGGGCGGCAAGCACGACAAGGCTGCCGTTCAATCCAGCTTGATGCCCAGATCAACCGCCAGCTTGATCCACACCGGGACGTCGCGCTCCCAATCACGCCGCGTGTCGGCCAGATTCCTGGGCTTGTTGGGGATGCCGAAAGTCTCGCGAAGCTTGGCAGCCCGCTCGGAGTTGGCCCCTTCGACCACCACATCGGACAGCAGCTTGAGCACGGATTCCGGCGTGCCGGCAGGGGCCATCAACGGCAGGCCTCCCTCCAGCCCCACCAATGCGCCGGGCACACCCTGCTCCACCAGCGTGGGGACGTCTGGCAATTTGGGGGAACGATACGGCCCGGTAACCCCGATCGCCCGGACTCCCCGGCCCGAGACGGTGTTGAATGCCTGAAAGCTGCCAATGGCAATTTGCACCTGCCCCGACGCCACGTCCACCCACATCGGCGATTCGCCGCGGTAGTGCACCGAGAGAATCTTGGTGCCCTGGTTCCGGTTGATCTGATCCGCCACCATATGGGGGTACGACCCCGGGGCGTAGGTGCCCATGGAAGTGGTGTTGGCCTTGGCAAACTCGATGAACTCGCGCAGGGTCCGGGCGGGAACTTTTTCAGACACCCCCACGACCAGCGGGCCGGAGGGAAAAACGGCAATCGGCGTGAGATCCTTGTCGAGGTTGTAGGGCAGCTTGGTGTAGAGCACCCGGTTTTGCCAGACCGTGCCGGAGGTGGTCATGAGCAGCGTGTAGCCATCCGCTGGCGATTTAGCCACGGTGTCAATGCCGATGATGGCACCGCCACCGGGTTTGTTCTCGACAAAGGCCGCGACGCCCAGCCTGGCGGTGAGTTGCTCGGCATACATCCGCGCATAGGCATCGGTCAGGCCACCCGGCGGAAACGCCACCACGATGCGGATCGGTTTGGCCGGCCATTTTGCGGCCTGGGCCCAGGCATCCGGTAGCAGCGCCGCGGCACCCAGGCCAGCCGAGGTGGACAAAAAATTGCGGCGTGAGGTACGGCCTGGATGGAACATGATGGGAACTCCGACGGGACTGTTGAAGCGTGTCAGTCTAGCAGCGGGTTGCACCGGCCGCAGAGGGGGAAACCCGCGCCGCCCTGGCCGGACTGGCGCGGCGGTCTTGTGGCTCCTCCGGGCTTGCGGATCGGTATCGGCACCCTCGCCCACGCTTCAGGAACGCGGCCCGCTTTCGCCCGTGGCCGGGGTGGCAGGCTCCCCGTCGTTCTGCAGGCCCCACTGATCCCAGTCCTCGCCGAAAAGCTCCGCCGGGTGGGGCGTGCGGTCGGAACCGTTGCCGCAGCGCATGTCGTGGGCCGCGCAAAAGTGGTCGCAGCCCCAGCACAAACGTTCGGGGTGGCTGGGCCGGATGGGGAACTTCTTGGCCACGAGAATGGACCGCAAGCGTGGGTCGGCTCAGCCTACTTCTTCTGCGGCGGCAAATCCGTGCACGACCCGTGCGCCACCTCCGCCGCCATGCCAATGCTTTCGCCCAGCGTGGGGTGCGGGTGGATGGTCTTGCCGATGTCGATAGCATCCGCACCCATCTCGATCGCCAGCGCCACTTCGCCAATCATGTCGCCCGCGTGGGTGCCGACCATGCCGCCGCCCAGGATCTTGCCGTGACCATGGGCCTCGGGGCTGTCGTCGAACAGCAACTTGGTGACGCCTTCGTCGCGGCCATTGGCAATCGCGCGGCCGGAAGCGGTCCAGGGGAACAGGCCCTTCTTGACCTTGATGCCTTGCGCCTTGGCCTGGTCTTCGGTCAGGCCCACCCAGGCCACCTCGGGGTCGGTGTAGGCCACGCTGGGGATCACGCGGGCGTTGAAGGCGGCGCTGGCCAGTTCCTTGTTGCCCTGCAGTTCACCGGCAATCACTTCGGCCGCCACATGTGCCTCGTGCACCGCCTTGTGCGCCAGCATCGGCTGGCCCACGATGTCGCCGATGGCGAAGATGTGCGGCACGTTGGTGCGCATCTGGATGTCGACGTTGATGAAGCCGCGGTCGGTGACAGCCACGCCGGCCTTGTCGGCGGCGATCTTCTTGCCGTTGGGGCTGCGGCCCACGGCTTGCAAGACCAGGTCGTACACCTGCGGCGCGGGGGCAGTGCCGCCCTCCTCCGCGGATGCAAACGTGACCTCAATGCCTTCGGGCAAGGCGCGTGCGGAGACGGTCTTGGTCTTGAGCATGATGTTGTCGAAGCGCTTGGCGTTCATCTTCTGCCAGATCTTGACCAGGTCGCGGTCGGCGCCCTGCATCAGGCCATCCAGCATTTCGACCACGTCCAGGCGGGCGCCCAGGGTGCTGTAGACCGTGCCCATTTCCAGGCCGATGATGCCGCCGCCCAAAATGAGCATGCGCTTGGGGACTTCCTTCAGCGCCAGCGCGCCAGTGGAGTCAACCACGCGCGGGTCGTTGGGCATGAAGGGCAGGCGCACGGCCTGGCTTCCCGCGGCGATGATGGCTTTCTTGAAGGCGATGGTCTGGGTCTTGCCGGTTTTTTCCTGGCTGGTGCCGGTGGTTTCCTCGACCTGCACATGGTTGGCGCCAACGAAGGCGCCGTAGCCGCGGACCACCGTGACCTTGCGCATCTTGGCCATCGCGGCCAGACCGCCGGTGAGTTTGCCAATGACCTTTTCCTTATGGCCGCGCAGGGTGTCCACGTTGACCGTGGGTGCGCCAAACTCGATGCCCAGAGCGCCCAGATGGCTGACCTCGTCCATCACGGCGGCCACGTGCAGCAGCGCCTTGGAAGGAATGCAGCCCACGTTCAGGCAGACGCCGCCGAGCTGGGCGTAGCGTTCGACCAGCACCGCTTTCAGGCCCAGATCGGCCGCCCGGAAGGCCGCCGAATAACCGCCGGGGCCGGCTCCCAGCACCAGCAGGTCGCACTCCAGATCCGCAATGCCCGCGAAGCTGGACGCCGCCGGCGCTGGAGACGGCGAAATATTGATAGCAGCTTGTGACCCAACGACGCTGGTAACAGGCGTTTTTTGTTCAAAAATAGGTGCGCTAACCGGTGCGGTGGCCCCTGCGGCCGCTTCGAGGATCAGGACGAGCGAGCCTTCCTTGACTTTGTCGCCCAGCGCGACCTTGAGTTCCTTCACCACGCCGGCATGGCTCGACGGGATCTCCATCGACGCCTTGTCGCTCTCCACGGTGATCAGGCTTTGCTCGGCCTTGATGCTGTCGCCGGGCTTGACGAGCAGTTCGATGACGGTCACTTCGGAAAAATCGCCGATGTCCGGCACTTTGATGTCTATCAGGCTCATGGTGTGTCTCCTAAATGGTTGAGGACAGAGCAAAGTTCACTGTGTGTAACTCTTGGTCTGTCCCCCAAGCTCTCATGGGGTCGAGGACAGAGCAAAGTTCACTTCGTGTAACTCTTGGACTGTCCCGCAATGTATTGAATTGAACTTTGGCGCGCGCCCGTGACTTTCAGGGTTTGAGTTTGAGGGTGTAGAGGTCCACCGGCGCGGCGGAGTTGCGGTCGAATTCGCAGCCCGCGTGGAGACCGGCCAGCGCCACTTCGCGGGCGGTTTTTGCCTTGTCCCAGACGGCGTGCATCGCGCCGAGGGCAAATGCGCGCCCGGAGCCAATGCCCCAGAACTCCTTGAACTCGAACACTTCGCGGTAGCTGTAGAGCCCGAAAATGCCGGCGGCATTGGCCACCACCACGCTGAACTGGCTGGACTCGTAGGGGTCGTTGTCGTCTTCCTTGGTCTGCAGGAAAAACGTCTCCTTGAGCAGCGGGTGCAGCTTGGTGAAGGTGTCAAACACCTCATCCTTGCCGTGCAGCAGCAGTTGTTCCCTGGGCAGCGCGTTCATGGCCTTGCGCAACACCGGGAAATGCGCCACGGTGCCCGCCATGCCAACCCAACTTGGGCCGGCGGGCGTGTCCACCTTGAACAGCTTGCTGTTGGCTTCAAAGCGATGCCCCAGACGCGTGTCGCCAAAGGTTACCAGCGTGTCGGCGGCAATCGCCACCTGACCCGCCTTTTTGACGACAACGACAGTGGTCAAGACTCAGTCTCCGCCGGGCCGCCCCAAGGAGACTGCGCCCCCTCGGGGCTGAAATCCGCGGCTCCGGGCCTGCCTGCGCAGGTCTGGACGGATTGAAGGGCCGTTGCCTCTGGCTGAGGCACGTCCGGCGCAGTACGCGCAGCGACAAGCGTGAGGGTCACAGCAGCACGCGACGGAAGTCGCCCAGGATCTGGCCGAGATAGACGTTGAAGCGCGCAGCGGCGGCGCCGTCGATCACCCGGTGGTCCCAGGTCAGGCTCAGCGGCAACATCAGCCGCGGTTGGAATGCCTTTCCGTCCCAGATCGGTTCCATCGTCGATTTGCAGACGCCCAGGATCGCCACCTCGGGTGCATTGATGATGGGCGTGAAGTAACGCCCGCCAATGCCGCCGAGACTGGAAATGGTGAAGCAGGCGCCTGACATCTCGGCCGGGCTCAGCTTGCCGTCGCGCGCCTTCTTGGCCAGTTCACCCATTTCCTGGCTGATCTGGAAGATGCCCTTCTTGTCCGCATCCTTGATCACCGGCACCATCAGGCCGTTGGGCGTGTCCGCCGCAAAACCGATGTGAAAGTACTGCTTGTAGATCAAGGCGTCGCCATCCAGCGAACTGTTGAACTCGGGGTATTTCTTCAGCGCCGCGACGCAGGCCTTGATCAGGAAGGCCAGCATGGTGACCTTGATGCCGGACTTCTCGTTTTCCTTGTTGGTGGACACGCGGAAGGCTTCGAGGTCAGTGATGTCGCAGTCGTCATGGTTGGTGACGGCCGGAATCATGATGGCGTTGCGCAGCAGGTTGGCGCCGCTGATCTTCTTGATGCGCGACATTTCCTTGCGCTCGACCGGGCCGAACTTGGTGAAGTCCACCTTGGGCCAGGGGATCAGACCCAGGCCAGCGCCCGAATCACCGCTGGGTGCCGCAGGGGCCTTGGCCGCCTGGGCCCTGGTCTGGGTCGCACCGGCCATGACGGCCTTGGTGAAGGCCTGCACGTCACTTTCGGTGATGCGCCCCTTGGGGCCGGAGCCTTTCAGCTCTTCCAGCGGCACGCCAAGTTCACGGGCGAACTTGCGCACCGAGGGGGAAGCGTGCGGCAGGCCGACGGGCGCGGCGGTGGGGTTGTGGGGAGCAGCCAAGCCCCCCTCACCCCGGCCCGCTCCTGCAGCAGCGGGAGCGGGCGTTGCGGCACGTGCAGCTGGTGATTCATTCACCCGCCCGCTTGCGGGAGCGATCATTGGTGCCGATGTGGATTCACTCCCTCGCCCGCTTGCGGGAGAGGGCTGGGGTGAGGGCTGACTCGCTGCCCCATCCAGAATCGCCAGCAGATCCCCAATGTTGACCTTGTCGCCGACCTTGACCTTCAGCTCCTTGAGCACGCCGGCGTGGCTCGATGGAATCTCCATGGACGCCTTGTCGGACTCCACCGTGATCAGGCTCTGCTCGACCTTGATGGCGTCACCGGGCTTGACGAAGACCTCGATTACGGTGACGTCCTTGAAATCGCCGATGTCAGGCACGTGAACCTCCACCGGGCCGGCCGCTACCGCTGTGACCGCGGCAACAACCGGTATCGATTCAGTAGCAGACTTTGACCCATCGACGCTGGGAAGAGGCTGTTTTGGCTCAGAAGCAGCGGCTGCAGGCGCTTCGGCGGCCCCGGCGGCCTCCAGCACCAGCACCACCGATCCCTCCTTGACCTTGTCCCCCAGCGTTACGCGCAGTTCCCTGACCACGCCCGCAGTGCTCGAGGGGATCTCCATCGATGCCTTGTCGGACTCCACGGTGATCAGGCTCTGCTCGGCCGTGACCGTGTCACCAGGCTTGACCAGCAACTCGATCACCGCCACCTCATCGAAATCCCCGATGTCCGGGACTTTTACTTCTACCAATGCCATGTTCGTCTCCGGAGTTTGTTAGGCGTACAGCGGGTTGACCTTGTCGGCCTTGATGCCGTATTTCGCAATCGCCTCGGCTACCTTGGCCACCGGCACGGCGCCCTCTTCGCTCAGCGCCTTGAGCGCGGCAACCACGATGTAGTGGCGGTTGATCTCGAAGTGCTCGCGCAGCTTGCTGCGGAAGTCGCTGCGGCCGAATCCGTCAGTGCCCAGCACCTTGTAGGTGCGGCCCTTGGGGATGAACGGGCGGATCTGCTCGGCGTAGGCCTTCATGTAGTCGGTGGAAGCCACGACCGGGCCGGCGTGGTTCGCCAGCTGCTGTCCGACAAAGGACACGCGCGGCTCGGCCATGGGGTGCAGCAGGTTGTAGCGTTCGGCATCCTGCCCGTCGCGGGTCAGCTCGTTGAAGCTCGGGCAGCTCCAGACGTTGGCGGCAACGCCCCAGTCCTTCTCCAGCAGTTCCTGCGCCGCGATCGACTCGCGCAGGATGGTGCCGCTACCCAGCAGCTGCACGCGCGGCGTCAGCTTGGCACCCTCCTTGCACAGGTACATGCCCTTGATGATCTGTTCTTCGGTGCCGGAAGTCAGGCCGGGCATGGCGTAGTTCTCGTTCAGCAGCGTCAGGTAGTAGAAGACGTTGTCCTGCTTCTCCACCATGCGCTTCAAGCCATGGTGCAGGATCACGCCGACTTCGTGCGCAAACGTCGGGTCGTAGCTGATGCAGTTCGGAATGGTGCCGGCCATGATGTGGCTATGGCCGTCTTCGTGCTGCAGGCCTTCGCCGTTGAGTGTGGTGCGCCCGGAGGTGCCGCCCAGCAAAAAGCCGCGCGCCTGCATGTCGCCCGCCGCCCAGGCCAGGTCGCCGATGCGCTGGAAGCCGAACATCGAGTAGTACACGTAGAACGGCACCATGATGCGGTTGCTGGTGCTGTAGGACGTCGCTGCCGCGATCCAGCTGCTCATGCCGCCGGCCTCGTTGATGCCTTCCTGCAGGATCTGGCCGGCCTTGTCTTCCTTGTAGTACATGACCTGGTCTTTATCGACCGGGGTGTACTGCTGCCCGGCCGGGTTGTAGATGCCGATCTGGCGGAACAGGCCTTCCATGCCGAAAGTACGCGCCTCGTCCACCAGGATGGGCACCACGCGCGGGCCCAGCGCCTGGTCGCGCAGCAGTTGCGTCAGGAAGCGCACGTAGGCCTGGGTCGTGGAAATCTCGCGACCTTCGGCGGTAGGCTCCATCACGCTCTTGAAAATCTCCAGCGACGGCACGGTGAAGCTCTCATCGGCCTTGGTGCGCCGGTGCGGCAGGTAGCCACCCAGGGCCTTGCGGCGCTCATGCAGGTAGCGCATCTCCGGCGTGTCTTCGGCCGGCTTGTAAAACGGAATTTCGGCGAGCTGGCTGTCGGGAATCGGAATATTGAAGCGGTCGCGGAAGATCTTGATGTCTTCGTCGGTCAGCTTCTTGGTCTGGTGCACGTTGTTCTTGCCCTCCCCGCTCTTGCCCATGCCAAAGCCCTTGACGGTCTTGATCAGCAACACGGTCGGCTGGCCCTTGTGGTTCACGGCCTTGTGGTAGGCGGCATAGACCTTCTGCGGGTCGTGGCCGCCGCGGCGCAGCGCCCAGATGTCCGCGTCGCTCATCTTGGCGACCATCTCCAGCGTTTTCGGGTCGCGGCCGAAGAAATGCTTGCGCACGTAGGCGCCATCATTGGCCTTGAAGGACTGGTAGTCGCCGTCCAGCGTGTCCATCATGACCTTGCGCAGGGCGCCGTCCTTGTCGCGTGCCAGCAGCGGGTCCCACTCGCTGCCCCACAGCAGCTTGATCACATTCCAGCCCGAACCGCGGAACTCGCCTTCGAGCTCCTGGATGATCTTGCCGTTGCCGCGCACCGGTCCGTCCAGGCGCTGCAGGTTGCAGTTGATGACGAAGATCAGGTTGTCGAGCTTCTCGCGTGCCGCCAGGCCGATCGCGCCCAGGGACTCCACCTCGTCCATTTCTCCGTCGCCACAGAAAACCCAGACCTTGCGGTTCTCGGTGTTGGCGATGCCGCGGGCGTGCAGGTACTTCAGGAATCGCGCCTGGTAGATCGCCATCAGCGGGCCCAGGCCCATCGACACGGTGGGAAACTGCCAGAACTCAGGCATCAACTTGGGATGCGGGTAGCTCGACAGACCCTTGCCATCGACTTCCTGACGGAAATTCAGCAATTGCTCTTCCGTCAGTCGCCCTTCCATATAAGCACGCGCGTAGACGCCGGGTGACACATGGCCCTGGATGTACAGGCAGTCGCCGCCATGGGTTTCGCTCTCGGCATGCCAGAAATGATTGAAGCCGGCGCCAAACATGTGGGCCAGCGAAGCAAAGGAGCCAATGTGGCCGCCCAGATCTCCGCCGTCCACCGGGTGGTGCCGGTTCGCCTTGACCACCATGGCCATCGCGTTCCAGCGCATGTAGGCCCGAAGGCGTTCTTCGATCTCGATGTTGCCGGGGCAGCGCTCTTCCTGGTCGGTCTCGATGGTGTTCACGTAGCCGGTATTGGCCGAGAACGGCATGTCGATGCTGCTCTGGCGGGCATGTTCGAGCAACTGCTCAATCAGGAAGTGAGCGCGCTCTGGGCCTTCGGCCTCGATCACGGCGGACAGGGCATCCATCCATTCGCGGGTTTCCTGGCGGTCTGCATCAGGCAGGGTTGAACCGGTGGGGTTCTCGGGTACGGCTGACATCGTCTGGTCTCCTGTGGTGTTTGCCATGTAATTTAGTACGAGACGCCTAGTTTCGCATATTTCTTTCTAAATTTCAAATAGCAGTTTTTATATTCGCATTGTGAAATTTTTTAAAATCCTGCGGTGATCACGCTCGGCCCCTCCGGCCACACCCGGCCCCTGCACCCGCGCCTCCCCTACACTTCGGGCCATGAGCAAATCCGTTGATGCGCCGCGCGGCTTTCCACCGGCCATTGCCCCGCTGGTCTGGTGGCAGCGATGGTGGGGCCGTCAATCGCCCATCCGCCAGGACCGTTTTGCCATGCTCGCGCCCCTGGCGGCCGTACTGCTGTTTCTGGCGGCGATCGTTTCGGCCTTCGGCTACCTGCGTCTGGAGGAGGTTGAACGCGAGCAGGAAGCGGTCAAGCGCGACCTGGAATACGCCCAGCAACGCATGCGGCTGCGGTTGCTGGAGCGTCAGGAGCAACTGATGCGTCTGGCCCGCGATGTCTCGAACAAGGAAGTGGACCCCGAGGAATTCATGGGCCGCGCCGAATCCCTGGTGGCGCAATACCCGGAGCTCCAGGCCATCACCTGGATTGACGATCGCGGCAAGGTCATCGCCAGCCAGGTCACGCCCAGCCTGGCGGCCGGAAGCGCCTGGATCGCTGGCGAGAGGCTCAGGGCCGGTGATACCGAAGGCACCTTCGGCCTTGCGCGCGACCTGCTGCAGCCCGTGTACTCCCAGCCGGCAGCCAGTTCGACCACACTGCCGCTGCTCCAGCTGCACACGCCGCTGACCCATCTGGGCCGGTTTGCCGGCGTGATCCTGGGCGAATACTCGATTGACAGCCTTCTGCGCTACGGTGTGCCCACGGAAATCTCCGCCAAATACGCCGTGGCCTTACTGGACAGCAAAAACACGGTCCTGGCGGGCCGGTCCATTCCGGTGCGCCAAAACACGTTTGGACTGCTGCCCTGGGCCACCCACGTCAATGAAGACGAAGCGCCCGTCTCTCCGGTGGGCAACGGCCTGATCCTGCGCGTGCAGGCGTGGCGAACCTCGCTCGGGGTGATTGGCAGCGGTCTGTTCTGGCTGGTCTGCGCCCTGAGTGCCATGACCGCCTGGATGTTGATCGCCAACTGGCGGCACACGCGCCGGCGCATGCACACCCAGCACGCCCTCGTCGCCGAGACCACGTTTCGCCGGGCCATGGAAAATTCGATGTCCACCGGCATGCGTGCCCTCGATATGCACGGGCGCATCACCTATGTCAACCCGGCGTTCTGCCAGATGTCCGGCTGGTCCGAGGCCGAACTGGTCGGGCAGACCGCGCCTTTTCCCTATTGGCCCGAGGAAGACCACGAATTGCTACGGTCACTGCTCCAGCAGGAGCTGGCCGGGCAGATCCCGCCCAGCGGCGTGCAATTCAGGGTCAAGCGCAAGGACGGCTCGCTGTTCGATGCCCGCCTGTATGTATCGCCGTTGATCGACGCCGTCGGTAAGCAGTCCGGCTGGATGACGTCGATGACAGACATCACCGAACCCAACCGCATCCGCGAGCAGCTGTCGGCGTCCTACGAGCGCTTCACCACGGTCCTGGAGGCGCTGGATGCGTCGGTGTCGGTGGCTCCGCTGGGCAGCGAGGAACTGCTGTTCGCGAACAAGCTGTACCGCCTGTGGTTCGGCGCCCAGGCGGCCGGCCACCTGCAGCTGGTCGAACAAGCTGGCATGCCCGCGCAGCCCCTCACCGACGACGGCCTGGACCACGTGGACAGTCTGGCGGGTCTGCCCACGGGAACCTTGACCGGGGCGACGTCTGAAAACGCGGAGATTTTCGTCGCGCCGCTGGGCAAATGGCTGGAGGTTCGCTCGCGCTATCTGAACTGGGTGGACGGACGGCTGGCGCAAATGGTGATCGCCACCGACATCACGCCGCGCCGCGTGGCCGAGGAGCTTTCCGCCTCGCAGGCCGACCGCGCCCATTCGGCGAGCCGCCTGATCACGATGGGAGAAATGGCCTCCAGCATGGCGCATGAACTGAACCAGCCGCTGACCGCCATCAACAACTACTGCAGCGGCATGGTGACCCGCATCAAGGGCCGGCAGATCACGGAAGAAGACCTGCTGGGCGCGCTGGAGAAAACCTCGCGGCAGGCGCAACGCGCGGGCCAGATCATCCAGCGCATCCGCTCCTTCGTGAAACGCAGCGAACCCAACCGAACCTTGTCCGACGTTCCCGGCATGGTGGCAGAGGCCGTGGAACTGGCGGAGATCGAGTTCCGTCGCCGCAACGTGCGCCTGACTCACCACGTCGCCGCCCGCCTGCCAACGCTCAACGTGGATCCGATCCTGATCGAGCAGGTGCTGGTCAACCTGATGAAGAACGCCGCGGAATCCATCGACTCGGCCCAGCGGCCGTCCGCCCGGCGCAGCGTCGAGTTGCGGGTGGTGCCCAAGATCGAGGAAGGTTCGAGCGCCGTCGAGTTCTCGGTCACCGATACCGGGCAGGGCCTGGCCCCGGAAGTCATGGAGCGGCTGTTCGAGGCCTTCTTCTCGACCAAGGCCGAAGGCATGGGGATCGGCCTGAACCTGTGTCGCAGCATCGTCGAGTCGCACCACGGCAGGATGACGGCCCGGAACCTCTACAATGGCCAAGAGGTCGTCGGGTGCTGCTTCTGTTTCTGGATCCCCGTCACCGACAGCCCGCAAAACGATGTATCCAAGGATTCCGGGGTAACGGCATGAGTTTGATTCCAAAAAAGGGCACGGTCTATGTGGTCGATGACGACGAAGCCGTCCGCGACTCCCTGCAATGGCTGCTAGAAGGCAAGGACTACCGCGTTCGCTGCTTTGACTCGGCCGAGTCCTTCCTGAGCCGCTACGACGCCCGGGAGGTCGCCTGCCTGATCGTGGACATCCGCATGGGCGGCATGACCGGGCTGGAGCTGCAGGACCGCCTGATCGAACGCCGCTCCCCGCTGCCCATCGTCTTCATCACCGGCCACGGTGACGTGCCGATGGCTGTCAACACCATGAAAAAGGGCGCCATGGACTTCATCCAGAAGCCCTTCAACGAGGACGCCCTGGCCACCCTGGTGGAGCGCATGTTGAGCCATGCACGTGCCGCCTTTGCCGAACACCAGCAGTCCGCCAGCCGCGATGCCCTGATCTCCAAGCTGACCGGGCGCGAAGCCCAGGTGCTCGAGCGCATCGTGGCCGGTCGCCTCAACAAGCAGATTGCCGACGACCTGGGCATCAGCATCAAGACGGTGGAGGCGCACCGGGCCAACATCATGGAAAAGCTCAATGCCAACACGGTGGCCGACCTGCTGAAGATCGCCCTGGGGCAAAACGCACCCAAAGCCTGACCGATTCAGGCTTTCCCCTGTTCGCGCCCGAGGTTTCAGGACTTGCGGGCGTTTTTTATGGCAAGGATGACTCATGACTGCTCAACTCATTGATGGCGTTGCCCTCTCCGCCCGGCTTCGTGCCGACGTCGCCACGCGCGTCGTGGCACTCAAAGCCCAGGGCATCACCCCCGGCCTGGCCGTGATCCTGGTCGGCGACGACCCGGCAAGCGCCGTCTATGTGCGCAACAAGGTCAAGGCCTGCGCGGACACCGGCGTCCATTCGGTGTTCGAGAAGTACGAGGCGACCCTGTCGGAGGCCGCGTTGCTTGACCGCATCGCCGCGCTCAACGCCGACCCGTCGATCCACGGCATCCTGGTGCAAATGCCGATCCCGAAGCACATCAACCCGCACAAGGTGATCGAGGCCATCTCGACCGCCAAGGACGTGGACGGCTACGCCACCCTGAGCGCCGGGGAATTGATGACCGGGCAACCCGGCTTCAAGGCCTGCACGCCCTACGGCTGCATGAAACTGATCGAGAGCACCGGCATGGACTTGCGCGGAAAGCATGCAGTGGTGATTGGCCGCAGCAATACCGTGGGCAAGCCCATGGCGCTGTTGCTGCTGCAGGCCAACGCCACGGTCACCGTCTGCCACAGCGCCACCGCCGACATCGGCCACCACACGCGCCAGGCCGATGTGATCGTCGCTGCCGTGGGCAAGCGCAACGTGCTGACCGCCGACATGGTCAAGCCCGGCGCCGTGGTGATCGACGTGGGCATGAACCGCAATGACGAAGGCAAACTCTGCGGCGACGTCGACTTTGCGGGCGTGAAAGAGGTCGCCGGCTACATCACCCCCGTGCCCGGCGGGGTCGGCCCCATGACCATTACGATGCTGCTGGTTAACACGCTGGAAGCCGCCGAGCGCGTTGCACGAGCCACCGCGCGGACTTGAACTGACCCCGAACGCTGCCACCTGAGCCCCATGAACAACCCCCTTCTCGACTTCTCCGACCTACCGCTCTTCGACCAGATCCGCCCCGAGCATGTCGCGCCCGCCGTGCAGACCCTGCTCAGCGAAGCCGAAACCGCGCTGGCGGCCGTGACCGCCGCGCAATTTCCGGCGCAATGGACGGCCATCGCCGCGGTGCTGGACATTGCCACCGAGCGCCTGGGGCGGGCCTGGGGTGCGGTGAGTCATCTGAACAGCGTGGCCGATACGCCCGAGCTGCGCGCCGCCTTCAACGCCGCCCTGCCGCAGGTCACCGAGTTCTGGACCCGCCTGGGTGCCGACGAGCGCTTGTACGCCAAATACAAGGCCATCGATCCGGCCAGCCTGAACACTGAGCAGCGCCAGGCGCACAGGAATGCGATGCGCAACTTCGTGCTCGGGGGGGCCGAGCTGACCGGGGTGGCCCGGGAACGCTTCGCCCAGATCCAGGAGCGCCAGGCGGAGCTGGCCCAGAAATTCAGCGAGAACGCGCTGGATGCGACCGACAGCTTCGCCCACTATGCCCATGAGGCCGATCTCGACGGCGTGCCGGACGATGTGAAGCAGACCGCGCTGGCCGCCGCCCGGACTGAAGGCAAGGACGGCTACAAGCTCACGCTCAAGATGCCGTGTTACCTGCCGGTCATGCAGTTCGCCCACAGCAGCGCCCTGCGCGAGGTGCTGTACCGCGCCTACGTGACCCGCGCCTCGGACCAGGCCGCGGGCGACGCGGTCAAATTCGACAACAGCGCGTTGATCCGCGACATCCTGGCGCTGCGCCAGGACGAGGCGCAACTGCTCGGTTACCGAAACTTCGGCGAAGTTTCGGTGGTGCCCAAGATGGCCGAGTCGCCCGGGCAGGTCATCACCTTCTTGCGCGACCTGGCCCGCAAGGCCCGCCCCTACGCCGAGCGCGACGTGGCCGATCTGCGCGCATTCGCGGCCCAGCACCTGGGCATCGCCGATCCGCAGCCCTGGGACTGGCCCTTTATTTCCGAAAAGCTCAAGGAGGCGCGCTACGCCTTCAGCGAGCAGGAGGTCAAGCAGTATTTCACCGCGCCCAAGGTGCTGGCCGGCCTGTTCAAGATCATCGAAACGCTGTTCGAGGTGTCGATACGGCCTGACAACGCGCCGGTCTGGCATCCGTCCGTGGTTTTCTACCGCATCGAGCGCGGCGGCGCACTCGTCGGGCAGTTCTACCTGGACCAACCCGCGCGCACCGGCAAACGCGGCGGCGCCTGGATGGACGACGTGCGTGCCCGCTGGCAACGCCCGGACACGGGCGCGCTGCAGACCCCGGTGGCGCACCTGGTCTGCAACTTCGCCGATGGCGTGGATGGCAAACCGGCCCTGCTCACGCACGACGACGTGACCACCCTGTTCCACGAGTTCGGCCACGGCCTGCACCACATGCTCACGCAGGTCAACGAGCGCGACGTCTCGGGCATCAGCGGCGTGGAATGGGACGCGGTGGAACTGCCGAGCCAGTTCATGGAAAACTTCTGCTGGGAATGGGATGTGCTCAAGCACATGACCGCCCACGTGCAGACCGGCGAGCCGCTGCCGCGCACGCTGTTCGACAAGATGATCGCCGCCAAAAACTTCCAGAGCGGGATGCAGACCCTGCGGCAGATCGAATTTGCGCTGTTCGACATGCTGCTGCACACCGAGCACGACCCGGCACAGGACTTCATGCCGCTGCTGGATCTGGTGCGCACGGAAGTGGCCGTGCTGCAACCGCCGGCCTTCAGCCGCACCGCCCACACCTTCAGCCATATTTTCGCGGGCGGCTACGCGGCTGGCTACTACAGCTACAAGTGGGCCGAGGTGCTGAGCGCCGACGCCTACGCGGCTTTTGAAGAAACAGCGGGTAAAGACGGTTCCCCGAATGTCGAAACCGGCAGAAAATACCGGGAAACCATTCTGGAGGCCGGTGGCAGCCGCCCGGCCATGGAATCGTTCAAGGCCTTCCGGGGCCGCGAGCCCAGTCTGGATGCGCTGCTGCGCCATCAGGGCATGGCCTGACCACTTCAGAGGAGATCCCAAAAATGAAGAACATCCCCGTGACCCTGCTGGCCGCCGGCCTGCTGCTGATCGTGAGCGCGGGCGCAGTGCAGGCCCAGACCCTGTACCGCAACGTGGGGCCGGACGGCCGGGTGACCTTTTCTGACGTGCCGCCCCCGGCGGGCGCAGCCAAAGCCGCAGGCGCCAGCTCTGGCGCAGCGCCGGCCAACGCGGGCGTTCCACTGCCCTACGACCTGCAGCAAGTGGTGAACCGCTATCCGGTGACGCTGTACACCGGTGACGCCTGCGGCCCCTGCGGCAGCGGGCGCATCCTCCTGAGCTCGCGCGGCATCCCGTTTACCGAGCGCACCGTCACGACGCCCGATGACGCGGCCGCGCTGCTGCGCCTGAGCGGCGACACCAGCCTGCCGTTCCTGACGATTGGCGGGCAGCAGATCAAGGGATATTCCGACCTCGAATGGACGCAGTTCCTGGACGCGGCCGGTTATCCCAAGGCCTCGCAGCTGCCTGCAGGCTACCGCGCCCCGGCGGCCGCTCCGCTGGTCGCCGTGCAGCGCCCGGCGCCCCCGGCAGCGCCTGCGCCCGGCTCGGCCCCGGGCGAGCCGGCCATTGAAACCGTGAATACCCGCCCGCGGCCGGCGGCCTCACCCGCACCGGCGGCCAATACCAACCCGGCGGGCATCCGTTTCTGACCCCAGCCCGGGCCTGAATCCCAGGTTTGTCCCCGGCCGGTGCGCCGCCACCCTGCCTGGATGGCCGTGGTTTTGGCTTAATAGATATTATTTTTATAGCTAACTATGACCCATCGACGCTGGGAAGAGGCACTTTTTAGTCATATTTCAGGGTTTTGACGCCGCTGGCCGTTCCCAGCAGGCAGACGCCGGCGGTGGAGCCACGCCTTCGGGTCTACTTCGCCCCAAGGCAGGAAGCCCCCCCCAAACAACCGCTCCGTCTTCAAATGCGGGTATCCCCTGTATTGCAAGGACATGAATTCTGGATAATTGGTTGGACCAATTTGGTTCAACCAATTTTCCATGTCTACCGCTACTGACGGCGCCCAGGTTGTTTCCCATATTCTTCGGTTCATTCGCGAACGTGGTTACGGGCCGGGCGAGCGGATTCCGTCCGAGCGGGAACTGGCCGACCGTTTCAAGGTCAGTCGCGGCATTTTGCGCGAGGCGCTGGCCACGTTGGAGGCCATCCGCGTCATTCAGCGCCGGCCCCAATCGGGCAT
>JAABRA010000285.1 GCA_011391155.1 Burkholderiales bacterium | reverse complement strand
CAGCGCCAGGCCCAGGCCGTACCCCGGGTTGCTGGTGGCGGACTGGGCGTAACGCTGGCTCAAGTGGGCCAGTTCCTGCTGGGCAAAACCGGTTCCCTGGTCATGCACGGTCAGGGCATAGCCCGCAGCGGTTTCATGCAGCGACAGCGTGACGGTGCCGCCGCGCGGGCCATGACGCAGCGCATTCCAGCCCAGATTGAGCAGCGCGCGGTGCAGCAGACGGGTGTCGCCACGCACCGGGGCGTAATCCAGTGCGCAGCGGCGCTCGATGCGGCTGCCGGTACCGCGGGCATCGTCGAACAGGTCGTCCGCACTCTGGTGGAGTATTTGCACCAGATCCACCTCGCCAAACCGGGCGGGGTCCAGCGCTTCCGCGCGTCCCATCAAGAGAAACTGTTCGGACAAATCCAGTGCGCGCCGGGCGCATTCGTCGATGCGGTTGAGCATGGCGATGTTTTCAGCCCGCCGGTCGCCCGACAGGTTGGCCGCCAGCGAGCGCAGTGACAGCAGTGGCGAGCGCAGGTCATGCGCCAGGTGGCGCATCATGTCTTCGCGGTGCTGGCGCGCTTCGGGCAGGCTGCCATCAATGGCCAGCGCGCTGGCAATCTGGTCCACCGCGCGGGTGATGGCGTCAATGCGTTTTTCAACCGGGTCAAACAGGCTGCCTGCATCGGCCTCATTGACTGGCAACGCGCCCGCTTTGGCCATGGCTGCCATGCGGCCGGTCTCGCGCGTCATGGCACTCAGGCTGGCTTCCAGCCGGCGCCAGCTCCACAAGGGATAAGCCAGGGCCATCATTGCAATGGGTGCAGCCGGTGGCCACCACCAGCCCCACCACTTCAACCCACCCAGGGCTGCCAGGGCGGCGCCCAGACACGCCAGCACCGTGGCCCACAGGGCGGCCTGTGGCGTGGCGAGCAGCAGCAGCACCATCACTGCCAGCAGCAGCGCGACCGACAGCGCCAGCCTGGGCCTCGCCTCGACCGGCCGGGGCGACAGACCGGTGCGCAAACCATCCAGCGCGTTGGCAACAAACTCGATGCCCGGCATGGCGCCGCTGCTGCCGGCCAGCGGCGTGACCAGGTTGTCGCCCAGACCGGTTGCGGTCGCACCGATCAGGATGATCCGGCCTTTGAGTTCCTCCGCCGGAATGCGCCCTTCCAGCAGGGCTGACAGCGGGCGCCGCATGAAATGACCGGGCGGGCCGGCGAAAGGCACGAGCACGGTAGAAGTCGATGCGTTTGCAGCGGGTAGCTGGCCCGAGAGTTCCAGCAGCACCTGGGCCACGTGGGGGTAGGCCGTGCCGCCCGCCACCTCGGCTGACAGATAGCGCCGGCTCACACCGTCACGGTCCACCAGCGCCTGCGCATGGCCCAGGCGGGCGACAGCGGCCAGCCCGGGCAGGGGCTTTGCCACCGTCGTGCCAGCGTCGGGCATGTACACGGGCAGAACCACGCGGCCGTGCCGCGCCAGGGCCGCCGCCAGCCGCGCGTCGGCAGCAGGATCATCACTTTGTGGTTCTGAAAAAATGACGTCCAGCAACAGCGGGCCTGCACCAGCCTGGGTGAGGCGTTCGACCGCGTCTGCGAGCACCTGCCGGGACCACGGCCAGCGGCCCTGCCGGCTGAGGCTTTCTTCGTCGATAGCCAGAATCAGGATGTCGGCAGGCGCGGCCCGACCGGACCACGTGACGCTGGTGTCATAGAGCCAGAAGTCGGCGCGTTCCAGCCAGCCACTGCGCACGGCAGCCACCAGCAGGCCGCTGAGCAGCAGGGTCAGAATCACCCACTCGCGCAACAGTCGGCTGGTAGCCAGCTTCACAGGGTTCTCACGCCGTGCTCACAGCAGCGGCAGCAACAGCAAAAACAGCAGGCCCCATGGGTGCTTGCGGGGTATTTCAAAGCGCTGCGCGGACGACCAGTTCCCCGCACGGCCATCCGGCAACACCACCTGGGTGCGTACAAAGTAGATGCCCGGCTGCGGTGTTGGCAATTGCAGGCTGGCGCCCGGCACCACCTGGTCGTGGTCCGTTCGGGCAAAGCTGGCATCGGTGGACATCTGCACGCGATGGCTGAAGCCTGCCGGCCCGGACCAGGCCAGCCTCAAGCCGCCCTCACCCACTTCCGGTGGCGCCATGACGGAAGGCGGGAGCAGCGTGAACGATGCGCTGTCTCCAAACGGCCCGCGGGGACCTTCCGCAAATGGCGCCTTCACACCCTCGGGCCGCAGCGTCGCGACACGCCAGTAATACGTGCCCGGCGTCCAGGCCGCGTCCACGGGCAACCGGTTGCCTTTGACACCTGCGCGATCCAGCACCAGGTCGGCAAAGCGGGCGTCACGCGCCACCTGCAGGTGGTACAACGGGGCGCCGGCCAGTTCAGTCCAGGCCAGTTCGGCAGCACCGGCCACGCTGGCGCCCGGTGCAGGCGACATCAGCAATGGCG
>JAABRA010000284.1 GCA_011391155.1 Burkholderiales bacterium | reverse complement strand
GGTGACCATGCTCGCGCTGCCGCTGACGGCGGCCGTGCTGCTGCACGCCACGCCCACCCAGATGGGGCTGTTGACCTCGCTGGGCATCCTGCCCTTCGTGCTGTTTTCGCTGCCCTCGGGCGTGTGGCTGGACCGCGTGCGCAAGCTGCCTGTGTACGTGGCCGGCGAGACCGTGATCGCACTGACGGTGGCCAGCGTGCCGCTGGCGTGGTGGCTGGGCCAACTGAACATGACCTGGATGTACGCGGTGAGTTTTGTCGTCGGCGCTGTCCACACCACGGCCGGCAGCGCCGCGCAGATCGTGCTGACGCAGGTGGTGGCGCGCGAGCGGCTGGTGGAGGCGCATGCGAAGAATGCGCTGGCGTCCTCAGGCGCCGAGGTCGCCGGGCCGGGCTTCGCCGGGCTGCTGATCAAGCTGGTGGGCGCGCCGCTGGCGCTGCTGGTCGACGCCGTGCTGCTGATCTCGTCTGCGCTCATCCTGCGCGGCATCCGCGTGTACGAGCAGCGGCTGGCGCGTGCCGACGCCCATTTCTGGCGTGACCTCAAGGCCGGCGTGTCCTTCGTTGCCGGCCACCGCTTGCTGGTGGCGCTGGCCCTGGCCCTGGGCGTTTGGCAGATGTGCCACCACGCGGCAATGGTCGTGCAGATCCTTTACGCCACGCGCACGCTGGGCCTGTCGGAGCAGGCGGTGGGGCTGTGCTACACGGGCATGGGTGCGGGCACCGTGCTGGCCAGCCTGTTCGGCAACCGCATCAGCCGGCGTATCGGGCCCGGGCCTTGCCTGGTGCTGGGTTTCAGCCTCTGCGGCACCGGCTGGCTGTTGCTTGCGGCTGCACCCGCCGGCCCCTGGGGCGTGGCGGCGTTCGCCATCATGCTGATGCTGTTCAGCCTGGGCGCTGTGCTCATCTTCATCAACTTCCTGGCGCTGCGCCAGGCCGTCACCCCCGAGCCGCTGCTCGGCCGCATGACGAGCACGATGCGCTGGTTGATCCTGCTGCCCGCCGGCCCCGGCGCGCTGCTCGGCGGCTGGCTGGGTGAACACGTGGGGCTGCGCGCCGCGCTGGCCTTTGCCGGCGGTGTCTCCATGCTGCTGGTGCTGCTGGCGTGGCGCAGCCCGGTGATCCGCGGCGTGCGTGAGTTGCCCAGGCCAGACAGCGAGGTGGTGGCGCTGGGTGCCGAGGCCGGCGCGATGCCGGCAACGGCGCCATCGCCCCGGGGCTGAGCCAGGCGTCAGCGCCGGCCTGGCATGCAGGAATGCGCGCCATCGCGTGTGGCCCGATGGTCGGCATGCGGCCCTGAGTGGCCGTTGGCCGCAACGGGCCGATGGCTCGAACGCACGACTCGCCAGAGCTCCTCTCGGATGGGGCTGGGGGAGTCGATGGATCAGGCCGCTGGACTAAACCGCTTCGTTCAAGCCCAGGGCGCGCTGTGTGTCGCGGCGCCAAAATGCCCAAGCGCTGCAGGTGAATTCGACCCCGTCGCCCCCATCATGGTGACCGGCGGCTGGAATCGTGGCCACGTGCTCGACCGGACCGGCGCGGGATTCCAGCCAGCCGATGCGGGCGAGCCCGAAGCGCCAGGCGTGGGCGCGCTGTAACGAAGCGGGGTGTCTTTCATGGTCGGGACTGGAATGAGCGCGTGCATGCAAGCTGCAGGCGTCTTGGGCAAGTGCTGAACGGGTGGTGATATCTGCTGCGGACAAGTTCCAAGGCCGCACAGTCGCTGAGCAGTCCAGGCGCGGCCGGCTTGCGAAGGCCGCCTCAATTAGGGGGTAAGGCGGCCTTGCGGTGCATGAACTATTGCCGGCGGCTGCGGTTTGTGCCAAATTGCACGGACGGGTGCAATCAAGCCCCCGAACCTTGGGGGAGCCAATGAGAAATAGCATCTGGATTTCAACCGCGCTGGCTGCAGCGGCGATGGTGGTAGCCGGGCCGGCAGCGGCGGTGAGTTCGGCTTCGGGGACGCTGAGCGGGTTCAGCATCACGCTGTACGACCTGGACCCCAGCGACGGCATCTCGCCCGAGCTGACGTTCACTAACGAAGGCTCGGGTTCGATCGCTCAAGTCTATTCGTCCAGCGAGTCCGACTACGACGGCGTCTCGCAGCCGGGCAATTTTGTACCGACCAGCGCCATGTCGATGTTGGGCTTCGGCGAGGCGAGCGCATCGACGGACGCCACCAGCGCCAACACTGCGGGCTCGGTCTCAGGGCCGGGTTATGGTGGTTATGGTGCTTTCTACGCTGCCGCTTATGGTGTCAGCAGCAACTTTACATTGACCGCGTGGACCGGCATGAAGTTGACCGCGACTTTCGAGGGCACGGCTTCGACTGGTCCGGCGGGTGATTACACCGAGTACGCATCGGCGCAAGGTTCTCTCGGCACATCGATCTATGTTGATGGAGGGTCCGAGCAGCATTATTCCTATCGGTATGCCTCTGCCAATT
>JAABRA010000283.1 GCA_011391155.1 Burkholderiales bacterium | reverse complement strand
CAGGCGCGCCGTGACCTGGTTCGCGACGGCCTGCAGGTCGAGCGTGAGCGCGGAGAGCCCGAGCTTCATCCGCGGATCGGTGAAGGTCACGTCGCCCGACTGGCGGCGCAAGGCCACGCGGCCATCCAGCGTATCGGTCAGCCGGATATCCCAATCGCCGCCCAGCAGCAGGTCGGTGACAAAGGGCAGCGGCTCCGCGCGCATGTCCAGCAGCGGCGCGAGCGGGAGCCGGGTGAAACTGCCGCGCGTAGCGAGCTGCCCGGCCTGATGTTCGAGCATCGCCACGGCCACGCGTCCGTCAGCCAGGCTGAATTCGGCATCATCGATCCGCTGCGCCTCCCGCCCCAGACGCAGCGTGGTGGGCGCCAGCAGGCGGACCGGCCATGCGCCCTGCAGCTCGGCCTCCAGCAGGCGGCCGCGCCAGATTCGCGCCGCGTCGAGCCCCCCCTGCGCGCGCATTTCTGCGCGCCAGCCCGGCAACCGCACATCCAGACTGATGACATGGGCATCGCGCCGACCCTGCACGTCGATGCGGGCGAACGAAACCCTGTGTTCATCCAGTGCCAAACCGCGCCCCAGCAATTCGCCATTGAACGCGCCGCTACCCGACGCCTGCATGTCGAGTTGCATGTCCAGGCTGTCGGCCGCCACGCCGCCCGGCAGCCGCAGTCCTTTGGCGTGTGCATCCATTTTGATGTGCGGCTGGGCAGGGTCGCCGGACAGGCTGCCTGCGCTATCGAGTTGGCCGGTCAGTTCCAGCCCCAGGTGCTTCAAGCCCAGTCGTCCCAGTCGCCCCAGGGCCGGCGCGTGGATCACCCAGTTCGCCTGCATCTTTGATGACGCATAGTCGCCGCGCGCCTGCAGGCGGTTGCCCGCCAGGTTCACGTCCACCTCGCTATCGAAAAACCGGCCACTGGCGTAATTCACCCGTCCCTTGCCCACGACCGGATAGCCTTCCAGCTCGCCCTGCGGCAGTTCGAAACGGGTCTGCACGCTGAGGTCCGGTTTCAAATCACCCGTGACCTGTCCGCGCGCATTCAGGCGGGCCTGTGGAAATGCGCCGAAGCGCGCCGGGTTGAAATGCGCCACATCGAATTTTGCGGTGAACGCCCGCCTGTCTTCCAGGCTCAGCTTGCCCTGCGCCGACAGACGGCCACCGTGCCGGCCGGTGAGATCGAGCGTTTCAAGAACCAGCTTTCCCGCGTCATGCACCAGCACAAAATGACCCTGACCGTAGGTTCCGCTCACCTCGGTCCGCAGGCGTTGCCGGGTCGCATCACCGCTCAGCTGGGTCGCGACCCGGATGCTGCTGGGGTAGAGGCTGTCGTGCAGACCGGCCAGATTCAGGCGCTCACTGGCAAGATGCAGGTCAAAACGCCCGTCGCGCCATTGCCCCTTGCCCACCAGGCGGCCCGCCGTGCCGAGGTCGATTGCCAGATCGCTGAAATCGGCGTGCGTGTCGTCGCCCAGCACCGCACCGCTGAGATCGACCAGTGGCAGGCGTCCGGCATCCAGTTTGCCGGCGTCCGCATTGTTCAGGCTGAAAGTGCCCAGCAGCCGCTTGCCCGGCAGTTCCTCGAACACGCCGGAAAACGCGAGACGGGCGGTGGGCGCGCCTTCAACCAGCCGCGCCGGGTCGATGCCCTGCCCCGCCACCAGTAGACGCGGCAGCATGATCCCGGCAAACGGGTCCACTTCGCCCGACGCGAGCAGGCTCATGTCTGCCGCCACCGCATTGAGTTTGAATGCGACGGCCTCCATTCGCCCGTCCAGGTCGAGTACTGCGCTGACCGGAACCGGTTCGCGGTGCAGCGCTTCGAGATGCCCGGTCAGGGCAAAGGGCGCATCCTGGCCGAGGGTCGCCTGCCCATGGACCGTCGCCCACGGCGAAACGAACGAGTCGAGTTGCAGCCGCCAGGCGGCGCCTGCGTCCGCAATGCCCAGTCGAATGTCCGAAAAATGCAGGGTCCGGCCGGCCTGACGGATATCGAGCTGAGCCAGATCGATGCGCGCGGGCTCGAGCGCCAGGCCGAACGGCAGTCGCAGGCTGGCGGGGGGGTGCGGGGGCTCCGGGCTGGGCTTCAGCACCTCCACCCCGACTCGTTGCGCGGCCAGCAGGCGAATGTCGAGGCGCCGGTTCAATAACGCGCGTGGCTGCCAATCCAGTCGCGCATGCTCGATGCTAATGCGCTGGGTGTCGGTGGTGATGACCAGATGCCGCAGCGCCAGCGGCGCCAGCAGATGACCTTCCACGCCTTCGATCTGCAGCCTGCCGCGGCTCCATTCCGCCAGTTCGGCGGTCAGCCAGCGGAACCCCGCCTCGGTCGTGGCCAGCGCGATCAGCCCGCCGGCCAGCCCCAGCAGCAGCATCGCACTGCCGGCCAGCGTCCAGGCCAGGCGCTTCAAAACTCCACCCCCAGCGCGAAATGCAGGCGATATTCTCCCGTCT
>JAABRA010000282.1 GCA_011391155.1 Burkholderiales bacterium | reverse complement strand
TGGTGTTCGATTTCGCCAACTACTGGGTGCATCGTGCGCAGCACCGGTCCGGCTGGTGGTGGTCGCTGCATTCGCTGCACCATGCGCAGCGCCAGATGACGATGTGGAGCGACAACCGCAATCACCTGCTCGACGACGTGCTGCGCGATCTGATTTTCGTGTTGCTGGCGATCCTGATCGGCGTGGCGCCGGCGCAGTTCGTGGCGCTGGTCGCCATCAGCCAGCTCAGCGAGAACTTCCAGCACGCCAACCTGCGGATCTGGTTCGGGCGTTTTGGCGAGCGCCTGTGGGTCAGTCCGCGCTTTCACCGGCTGCACCACAGTGTCGGCATCGGGCATGAATCCGCGGGCAAGGGAACGCTCGGGGGTTACAACTTCGGCGTGCTGCTGCCCTGGTGGGACGTCTTGTTTGGCACCGCCAACTTCGAACACCGTTTTGAGGCCACGGGCGTGCGCGACCAGATCGAGATGGGGCGCGACTACGGCGCCGGGTTCTGGTCCCAGCAGCTCCAGGGGCTGAAACGGCTTGCCGGGCGCGCCTGATCCGTTGCGCCCGGAGCCGGGGCCATGCCGGGGCAGCCGACGGCTCGCCTTGACCCCTTTTCGCGTCGCGTTATGCTCGTGCCATGAATCTGCTCCTCGACTCTTTCTGGCGCGCCGCCGCGTACTGCCTGCACCCGCGGGTGATTGCGCTGTCGTTCCTGCCGCTGGTGATCATGGTCGCCTTGGCACTGGGCCTGGGCTATTTTTACTGGGAGCCTGCCCTGGACGGGATGCGGGCCCTGCTGGAGTCTTCCGCCTGGGTCACCCGGCTCTGGGGGTGGCTCGAAGGCATGGGCGTGGGCAACCTGAAGACCGTGCTGGCCCCCCTGATCGTGATTTTTATCGTGACCCCGGTGATCGTGGTGCTGTCGCTGCTGATCGTGGCGATGCTCATGACGCCCGCGCTGGTGGCGCTGGTGGCGCAGCGGCGTTTCGCCCAGCTGGAGCGCAAGAAGGGCGGGTCGCTGATCGTCAGTATCTTCTGGTCGCTGGGTTCCACCCTGCTGGCGGCGATCGCCCTGGTGATCTCCCTGCCGCTGTGGCTGGTGCCCCCGCTGATCCTGGTGCTGCCGCCGCTGATCTGGGGCTGGCTGACCTACCGGGTGATGACGTTCGATGTGCTGGCCGAGCATGCCAGCAAGGCCGAGCGCGTGGAGATCTTCCGGCGTCACCGTGGGCAACTGCTGGGCATCGGCATCCTGACGGGCTATCTGGGAGCCGCGCCCAGCATCGTCTGGGCCTCCGGCGTTTTCTTCGTGGTGATGGCGCCGTTTCTGGTGCCCGTGGCGATCTGGATCTATACGCTGGTGTTTGCCTTTTCGTCACTGTGGTTCGCCCATTACGCACTGGCGGCGCTGGAAAGGCTGCGATTGGAGTCGGCTTCCGCCACCACCGTCGGCCCTGAAATCGTGGAGCCGCTAGCATTGGGGGATGACTTCAGCCCTCAACAACCCGCACCAGCCCCACCCGCCGCCCTGCCTGGCGCCTGAAACCGGGGCCGCCTTCGGCCTGATCATCATCGGCGACGAAATCCTGTCGGGCAAGCGGGTCGACAAGCACCTGCCCAAGGTCATCGAGATGCTCGGCGCCCGCGGGCTGTCGCTGGGGTGGGCCGATTACGTGGGCGATTCGCCCGCCCGCATCACCGCCGCGTTGCAACGCGCCTTTGCCTCGGGCGATGCGGTGTTCTCCACCGGCGGCATCGGCGCCACGCCGGATGACCACACCCGCCAGTGCGCGGCGCGCGCGCTGGGCGTGGACCTGGTGCTGCATCCCGAGGCCGGCGCGCTGATCCGCGAGCGCATGCAGGACATCGCCCGGGAGCAGGGCAAGCCGTACGAGCCCGACCGGGAAGACAACGCGCACCGGCTGAACATGGGGGTGTTTCCGGTGGGCGCGCAGATCATTCCCAACCCCTACAACAAGATCGCCGGCTTCAGTTGCGCCGGCCCCGGTGGCGGCACCGTGCACTTCGTGCCGGGCTTCCCGGTGATGGCCTGGCCGATGATCGACTGGGTGCTGGACACCCATTACCGTGATCGGTTCCGGACCGGCGCCTGGCTGGAACAGTCGGTCATCGTGTTTGGCGCGATGGAGGCCGCGCTGACGCCCTTGATGGAGGCGATCGAGCGCGATCATCCCGGCATCAAGGTCTTCAGCCTGCCCAGCGTCGACCATCCCCAGCACGGCCGCCACATCGAACTCGGTGTCAAGGGCGAGCCCGACGGGGTGAGCCATGCCTGGCCGGCCTTGCTGGCCGGATTGCGGCGGTTTGACCTCAAGTTGGGCCCCGAATTGGTGCGTAATATTTAACGTCCCAGTTTGGTGCCTTTTTGGTTGCACCAAATTGGTGTGGTCATTGATCAATTTATGGCGTGATCCGAACCAGCGGCCCGGTCAGCGGCCCAACTC
>JAABRA010000281.1 GCA_011391155.1 Burkholderiales bacterium | reverse complement strand
GAGCAGGGCTTCGCCGTCGTCGTTGATGCTGCCGCCCACGGCGATCCAGGGATCGCTCGGGCTGCCGCCGATGGAATAGTTGATCACGTCCACGCCGTCGGCCACGGCCTGGTTGATCGAGGCCACCAGCGCACTGCCCTCGCAGCTGATGCCCACGCACGCCTTGTAGGCGATCAGGTTGGCGCGCGGAGCGACGCCGCTGTAGGTCACCGCCGAGCGGACGAAGGCATTGCCCACCGCGGTGCTGGCGATGTGCGTGCCGTGACCGTCGTTGTCGACGGGATCGGCCAGGCCGCTGCCGTTGGCGGTGAAATCCCACAGGCCCACGAGCTTCGGGTTGCAGGCCGCCGGGACGCTGGCGCAGTAGCCGCGGAAGCCGCCCAAGGGGTTGCTGATGCCCGTGCCGGCGAAGGCGACATGCGTGCGGTTGATGCCGCTGTCGATCACGCCCACCACCACGCCTTCGCCGCGGTTGGCCACGCCGCTGGCGGTGCCGTTCCAGACCAGGTCGGCCTTGATCCACTGCGGGCCGCGGTCACTCTGCAGGTAACGCTTGAAATCAGGACTGACGCTGCGCACGCCGGCGATGCCCGCCAGCTTCGTCGCTTCGGCATGCGTCAGGTCCACGGCCAGGCCGTTGATGGCGTGGGTGTAGGTGTAGCGCGGCGGCAGCGGCCGGCCGAGCAGCCGTTCGGCCTCGGCCAGGCGAACCCTGCGCAGGTCGTCGAGGTAGGCGACGTAGGCCTGCGCCTCGACGCTGCGCGACTGGTACCTGCGTGCGCCGGTGCTGACCGCGCTGGTGGCCGACAGCTTCGGCCGCTGCTTGTCGCTGGCGGCGAAGCCGCGGAAGCGCGCTGCCGCCGGCTCGTCGAAGACGACGATGTAGGTGCCCATCGCCTGCGCGGCGGCATCGGCATCGCGTGGGGAGGCCGCCTCCAGGCGACTCGCGGAAACACCAAGGCCAAGGGTGATGGCCAGCGCCAGGGAGACGGACCGCATGGGGGAATCCTGCCAGGGGGAGCGACCGGCCGATTCTTGCTCAGGCCACCGTGAATGACAACGACGGCGCCATTCCCTGACTTGGGATAAGGGCAAAAAAAACGGGGCCCCGGAGGGCCCCGCCATTCACGCCGGAAGACGGCTTACAGGCAGTTCTTGCGCTGCGACAGCTGGCTGACGGCCAGGTTCTGGGCCCAGGTGCCGACCAGTGCGCCGCCGAAGGTGCTGCTCACCGACATGTTCGTCACGTTGTTGGTCGCCAGCGTGCGGGTGCCGGTGCCGGCCGCGGTGCCGGTGAGGCCCACGCGGGCGGCCAGCGGCGAGAAGCCGGAGAACCACTGCAGGTTGAAGCTGTTGTTGGCGGACGCGAAGTCCTTCTGGCCGTAAAGCCAGCGCGGGAAGCCGGAGCCGTCGTAGACGTAGGGAATGAAGACCTCCTGCGGATTCGAGCCACCCGTGGCCAGGTAGGTGTAGCCGAAGCCCGGCAGGTCGGGCGAGTACCAGTGGCCGCTCACGTCCAGGTTGGCCGCGTTGAAGCTCGGGCAGGTGCCGCCGCCCGCGCGCAGCATCGGCTCGAAGCCGCTGCGGCCGTCCAGGTTGAAGTTGAACGTCATCGCCTGCGTGCCGGTCTCGGTGATGATCACGTCGCCCACGTCCACCGCGTGGGTGGAATCACCGTCCCAGGTGACGCGGAACAGCTCGGCCTTCCAGATGCCGGCCGCGGTCGGCGAAGCGCCCTGCGAGTAGTACCAGGTCGGGGTGTTGTCCTCGAGGTAGGTGTACCAGACGGTCACCCACTGGTCGGGGGCACCCTGCGGGCCGGCGAAGTCCACGAAGATGCCGTGGCCGTCGCGCGCCGTGTTCACGTACTGGCCCGACAGGAAGCCCGGGCGGGCACCCTGTGCGGTGACCGTGGCCGTGACCGTGGCGGAGGCCGTGACACCGCTGTTGTTCACCGGCACCACGTACCAGCGGCCCGGGGCGAGGTTGCCGCCCGACACCGTGAGGGTTTCATTGCCCGAGGCGGTGAACGCGCGCAGCGCGGGGTTGTTCGCGTCGGCCGGGGCCGCGGCGATGGCCGGGCCGGTCGGCGACGCCACGCGCGCCACGTACAGGTCGACGTTGCCGGAGCTGTCGGAGGTGGCGAATTGCACCGCGGTGGCGTGCGGCGGCACGTCGAAGTACAGGCGCTCGTGCTTGGTGCCCGTGGGCAGCGTGACCGGACGGCCGGCGCCATTGGCCAGCGCGAACGGTTCGAAGGTCGAGCCGGTGCGCTTGAGCGTGACCGGCATCAGGGCCGCACCGGTGGCGCTGGCGCCCGACTTGATCAGCACGTAGCCCCAGCGCTGGGTGCCGGCGACCATGCTGGGGTCGTCGTAACCCAGGCGGATGCGGAAGCTGGCGTTCTGCGCCACGCTGCCCGGTCCGGTGGCGACCAGGCTGCGGTTGTCGGTGCCCTG
>JAABRA010000280.1 GCA_011391155.1 Burkholderiales bacterium | reverse complement strand
TGATGTCGCCTTCGCCCTCGAGCCCCACCACCAGCACGGGCTCGGCGTCGGCGCCGGCATCACTCATCAGGCACAGGTAGGCGGCCTGGATGGCCGGATGCCTCGCGAGCAGCCTGGACAGCGAAGCCACCATGTCCGACGGATAATTCGCCGGCTGGCCGAGCAGCACCTTGGTCGCCTGCTGCACGACGCGCTCGCTGGTCACGTGGTTCATGCCCGTGGCCAGCAGCGCCTCGGTTTCGTTGGGGAAGAACTCCTTGCCGTAGTCCAGCCCCGGATTGAGGACCAGGGTCGAGCCGCGGGTCATTTCGAAGAAGTCGCGCGCCGGCATGGACACGTAGCCCGCCTCCTGGTTCAGCACGAGGCCCAGCGCCTCCAGGCTGGAAAAGAACGGGATGAAGGGCGTGCCGTCGGGCTTCTGCATGTGGGCGATGGACAGCGTGGCGCCGGCCTCCAGCGTCTTGCTGCCGTCGCCGGGATGGTCGGTGCGGCCGATGATGAAAACGTCCGACGCCATCAGGCACCGGTAAAAATCGGGCCGGGCGGCGGGTTCGGTCGCTGCCTGGTAGAGGGCGGTTTCCAGCGGGTTGTCGGGGAACGGCATGGTCGGTCCTGGTCAGGCGCGGAGGGTGGGCGGCACGAATGAAGGCATGGCGTCTCCTCGAAGGCAGGGCCGCGGGAGCCAGAATAGTCAATCCGCTGGGGCCAGTCGCCTGCCGGTCGCCTTTTCGAATGCCCCGAGCAGCCGTGACAGCTGCGGCTGCGTCAGCACCAGCCGCTTGGTCAGGCCCCAGGGGCTGCGGCCGCGCTGGTATTTGAAATCCATCCAGCGAATCCGCGGCGTGGCGTGCCGGAAGGTTTCCCAGATCATCGGCAGGTACTCGTCCTCCAGGACCAGGCCGACGATGTGCCGGATGCTGACGCGCTCGGTGTCGCCGCGCTTGAGGCGATAGGTGATGTACAGCGAGCGCCGCCCGCACGGGCAGATGCGGCGCAGCAGGCGCTGGTCCCAGCCGCTGGGCGCCAGCTCGTCGTGGATGAATGCCGCGATGCTGCGCGATCCGCACACCGCCAGCCAGGCGGGACGCTCGCCGCAGGCCAGGCACTGCCAGCCGTATCTAGCGGCCATCGAAAGCCCCCACCGTGCGACAGGTCAATTCAAGGGTCCATCGAACGGAGAAGGCAGCGCTTCCGTCGTGGCCGCTTTCCGGGGGTTGCATGGCCATTCCCCTTGTCCGCCCGAACCGATGTGGCATCCATCCTCGAACCAGGCCAGGTTGCTTGTCGGTGCGGCATCGCGCAGCCGGCAGCGGCATGTCGGCATGGATGAACCGTCAGCTGCCACCAGGCCGGTAGAGCCGCTTCCCTGAAAGGCTGTTGAGGAGGGGAATGTCGCGGGTCGCCGAATCCAGATCCCTGGTGCGGGAGCAGGTGTGGAGCATGTAGGGCTCCGGCGACGACGAGTAAACCAACAGGGCCGTGCCCGGGAGGGGCACCACGCCGTCGCTGATGAAGCGCACGGATTCACCCGCGGTGGTCTGCACGATCTGCCCGACCTCGAGCCCGCCTTTCCAAACCTGCAGCACCTTCAATCGGGCCGTGGCGTCGTCGGACGCGCCCGATACGTCCAGCACGTAGGCCGAGAAAACCACGGACGACGCTTCGAATGCGGCGCGTACCTGCGCCCGCTCGCCGCCGTCGGGCCAGCACGTGGTGGCGCTGGCAACTGTGGGTGCCAGGGCAACCAGGGCCGGCAGGATCAAACTGAGCCAGGTCCTCATGGCCGGCGCGCTGGCGTCCGTGCCATGAACATCCAGGCAAACAACAGCATGAACGCGAGGTCGTTCAGGCCGTAGATGGCATAGAAGATCCCGGCGAACGCATCGGTGGCATACAGCTGCGAAAGGCTGTTGCCGGAGTGCCAGGAAACCCACGCCACCACGTAGACCAGCTTCTCCACCGCGAAGGCGCCCGCCAGCCACTTCAGGTGCGTGCCGCCCGCGGCTGCGCCGAGGTAGGCCAGGCCCCAGACGATGATCATCACCAGCCCGAAGTTGGACATCACCACCGGATCGGCGGCGTTGATGGCCTGGTTGGTGAACAGGCGCGAGAACACCAGCACGCCGCCGATGTTCATGAGTCCGGCCGCGATGAGCCCGTTCTTCGCCATTCCGGTCGTCATTGCGCTGTCTCCATCCGCGGGGCGTCGCGTTCGATGTCCATGTCGTTTCCTTGGGCGTGGTCAGTGGCGCGCGGCGTCGGCGCGCAGCTGCGCCGCCTGGTCGCGGCCGAGGTAGGCGGTGATGCCGCGCCGCACGAGGTAGAGCAGCGGGATCAGCGCGATGGCGGCCACCATCTTGTAGCCATAGTTCAGCGTGCCCACCGCCAGGAACAGGTCGATCGACCACTGCTGCGGGCCCAGCACGAAGGCGATGTACAGCACCACGAAACTATCCACCA
>JAABRA010000279.1 GCA_011391155.1 Burkholderiales bacterium | reverse complement strand
GCCCTCGCATCATCATCTGTGTGCCCTGCGGTTCGACCCAGGTGGAGCGCCGCGCGATCCGCGAATCAGCGCTGGGTGCGGGCGCCTCCGAGGTGTACTTGATCGAGGAACCGATGGCGGCCGCGATTGGCGCCGGCCTGCCGGTCAGCGAGGCCAGCGGCTCGATGGTGGTGGATATCGGCGGCGGCACCACCGAAGTCGGCGTGATCTCGCTTGGCGGCATGGTCTACAAGGGCAGCGTGCGGGTGGGGGGCGACCGTTTTGACGACGCCATCATCAACTACATCCGCCGCAACTACGGCATGCTGATTGGCGAGCCCACGGCCGAGGCCATCAAGAAAAGCATTGGCTCCGCGTTTCCGGGCTCCGAAGTCAAGGAAATGGAAGTCAAGGGCCGTAACCTGTCGGAGGGCGTACCGCGCAGCTTCACGATCTCCAGCAACGAAATCCTCGAAGCACTGACCGATCCGCTCAACCAGATCGTCTCGGCCGTGAAGACCGCGCTGGAACATACGCCGCCTGAACTGGGTGCCGACATTGCCGACCGCGGCATGATGCTGACCGGCGGCGGCGCCCTGCTGCGCGATCTGGACCGCCTGCTGGCCGAAGAAACCGGCCTGCCCGTGCTGGTGGCCGAGGAGCCGCTGACCTGCGTGGTGCGCGGATGCGGCATCGCCCTGGAGCGCATGGACCGCCTGGGCAGCATTTTCACCAGCGAATAAGACCATGCGCGCCTCGGACTTGTCCCTCTCCCTTCAGGAGCGGGCCAGGGTGAGGACATGACAACGGCGCGCGCCCTCACCGCAGCCCTCGCCCAGGCGCAGAGGACGCCACAGTAACCATGCCACTGGGAACCCTCGATCGGACCCCGCCGCCCTTCTTCAAGCAAGGGCCATCGGCGCTTTCCAAACTGATTTTTTTCAGCGCGCTGGCCCTGTTCCTGATGGTTGCGGACACGCGGCTGAAGATTTCCCAGCCGCTGCGCACCATCGCCGCCACGGCGCTGTATCCGGTGCAGTGGCTGTTGATGCAGCCGATTTACTTTGCGAAGAACGCCAGCGCCTACGTCTCCACCGTGAAGTCGGCACAGCAGACCGAGGATGAAGCGCGCCAGAAGCTGGCCCTGCAGGCCTTGCGGTCCAACCAGGTGGAATACCTGACCCTGGAAAACAACCGCCTGCGCAAGCTGCTGGCCTTGCGCGAGCAACTCAGCGTGAGCGCGCAGCCGGCCGAAGTCCTGTACGACGCCGCCGACCCCTATACCCGCAAGATCATCGTCGACCGGGGACTGGCCCAGGGCATCGAGGCCGGCTCCCCCGTGGTGGACGAATCCGGCGTGCTGGGCCAGGTCACGCGGGTGTACCCCATGGTCAGTGAAGTCACGCTGGTGATCGACCGCGACCACGCCATTCCCGTGCTCAACACCCGCACCGGTGCCCGCAGCGTGGCCTACGGCGATCCGGTGACCCAGGGCGGTTCTCTGGAGATGCGGTTCATGCCGGCCAACGCCGATGTGCTTGCGGGCGATGTCCTGACCACCAGCGGTGTGGACGGTATCTACCCGCCGGGCCTGCCCGTGGCCCGGGTCACGAAGGTCGAGCGTCGCGCTGATTCAGCATTTGCACGCATTCACTGCACGCCGCTGGCCCTGGCACTGGGCGCGCGCCATGTGATGGTCCTCCAGCCGCAACGCGGCATGATCCCCGCTCCGCCCACGGACGAAAAAGCCTCGCCCGAGACCAAGCGCAAGGGGCGCCCATGATCATGCGCCCCGGCCAGCAACTGCTGCTGCCCGCCAGTCCGGTCTTTATCTGGGGGAGCCTGCTGGTGGCCCTGCTGCTGAACATGACGCCCGGCATGGCCGGCCTGGGGCGTGCCGCCTGGCTGCCTGATTTTCTGGCCTTGAGCCTGGTGTTCTGGGGCGTGCACCAGCCCCAGCGCGTGGGCGTGGGTGCGGCATTTGTGTTTGGCCTGTTGATGGACGTGCACCAGTCCGCCCTGCTCGGCCAGCATGCGCTGGCCTACACCGCGCTGTGTTACTTCGCCATCACCATCCACCGCCGCCTGCTGTGGTTCCCCGTGCCTTCGCAGGCGCTGCAGGTGCTGCCGCTATTCGTGGCCGCCCACGCCATCGAGCTGGCGATCCGCCTGATGGGCGGCGGCCTGTTCCCCGGTTGGGCCATCCTGCTGGCGCCCTTGCTGGAAGCCGCGCTCTGGCCCGTGGTCAGCATCCTGCTGCTGCTGCCGCAACGCCGCGCGCCCAATCCGGACAAGAACCGGCCGCTCTGACTTTCATGATGCCGGTGACGTTCGCCCTTTCCGTGCCCCGGCGCCGCGGTCATGACTGAAATCCGCAACGTCCAGGCCGACCTGTCGCGGTTCAGGCTGCGGGTGCTGGTGATCACGATCGTGGTCCTGGTGGCGTTCCTGCTGCTGGCATCGCGCCTGGTATACCTGCAGGTGG
>JAABRA010000278.1 GCA_011391155.1 Burkholderiales bacterium | reverse complement strand
AGCGGGTCGCCGTGCAGGGGCCGCACGTAAAAGCCGGGGGCGATGTCCTTGAAAAAGTCGTCAAACAGTCCACCGCGGGTCATCAATGCATTCATGATCTGCTCCTTTGAAAAGTTGAAAACCGGGCCATTCACAAACCCCTGAATCGCCCTGCAGACAGGATATAGGCGCCCTGGGGCCGATCTCAAGACCTGATTTCTCATCTTTTGCGGCAGGTCAAAAACACCCCGCCGGCCAGCGCTCCAGCCGCTCCCGGCACAATCCGTCGACATGTTCGCTCTCCTTCGCACCTTCTCCTGGCAGGAACTGCGCCACCACCCCTGGCGCAACGCGGCGGCTGTGGTGGCGGTGATGCTGGGGGTGGCGCTGGCGTTCTCGGTGCACCTGATTAACGCCTCCGCGCTCGGCGAGTTTTCCAGCGCGGTGCGTTCGGTCAACGGCCAGCCCGACCTGGAGCTGCGCAGCGTGCAGGGCCGTCTCGACGAGGCGCTGTTCCGGCTCGCGGCGAACCACCCGCAGGTGGCCCTGGCCAGCCCGGTGCTGGAGCTGGGCAGCACCGCGCTGGATGCAGCCGGCAAGCGCATCGCCTTGCGGGTGGTGGGCGTGGACGCGCTGGTGGTGGCCTCCATTGCGCCGGCGCTGATGCCGGTGCCGGGCGCGCAGGCCGAGCGCCTGGCCGTGCTGGCGCCGGCCACCGTGTTCCTGAACCCGGCGGCGGTCAAGGCGCTGGCGCCTGCCGGACAAGCCATTGGCGCACCCGGCACCATCCTGCGCCTGCAGAGCGCGTTGACGCTGCGCGCGGTGACCGTCGCCGGAACAGTGAACGCCGGGGGCGCGCCGCTGGCGGTGATGGACATCGGCGCGGCGCAGGACCTGTTTGGGGCGACCGGGCAACTCAGCCGGATCGACCTGCGCCTGCAGCCGGGCACGGACCCTGCGGCTTTCATTGCATCGCTGCAACTGCCCCAAGGGGTGACGGCCGGCGAGCCCGGCGACGCGGCCGAGCGGATCAGCAACCTGTCGCGCGCGTACCGGGTCAACCTGACGGTGCTGGCGCTGGTGGCGCTGTTCACCGGGGCGTTTCTGGTGTTCTCGGTGCTGTCGCTCAGCGTGGCGCGGCGGGCGCAGCAGTTTGCGCTGCTGGGCGTGCTGGGGCTCACCCCGTTCGAGCGGCTGCGGCTGGTGCTGGTGGAGTCGTTGCTGCTGGGCGCGGCGGGCAGCGCGGCCGGCATCGCGCTGGGCACCGGCCTGGCGGCGCTGGCGCTGCGCCTGCTGGGGGGCGACCTGGGGGGCGGCTTCTTTGCCGGCGTGGCCCCGCCCCTGCAGTGGGACGGCACGGCTGCGGCGATCTACGGCCTGCTGGGTGTCGCTGCCGCCGGCGTGGGCGGCTGGTGGCCCGCACGCGCGGCACAGAGCCTGCCGCCGGCGCAGACGCTCAAGGGCCTGGGCGCAGCACTGCACACGGGGCAGCACCGCGCCGTGCCGCTACTGCTGATCGCCGCCGGCGTGCTGCTGGCGATGACCCCGCCGGTGTTCGGCATTCCGCTGGCCGCCTACGTGTCGGTCGGCCTGCTGCTGGTCGGCGGCATCACCGCCCTGCCCTGGCTGATCGCGCTGGGTTACGACCGGCTGGCGCCGCGCGTGGCCCACCGCTTGCTGCCGATGCTGGCGGTGGAGCGCGCGCGCCGGGTGCGCGAGAGTGCGGCCGTGGCGGTGAGCGGCGTGGTGGCGTCGCTGAGCCTGGCCGTGGCGCTGACGGTGATGGTGGCGAGCTTTCGCGACTCGGTGACCCAGTGGCTCGACGTGGTGCTGCCGGCCGACCTGTATGTGCGCACCGCCCTGGGCAGCGGCGCGGCCGACACGGTGTATCTTCCGCCGGCGCTGGTGCAGGCCACCGCGTTGCTGCCGGGCGTGAAAAGGGTGGGCACGCAACGCTTCGTGCCCCTGCAGCTCGACCCGGCGCGCCCTGCCGTGCTGCTGATCAGCCGCCCCCTGGACGACCCGGCGCGCGGCACCGCGCTGGTGGGCGAGGCGGTGCCCGTGCCCGAGGGCCGGATCGGCATCTGGGTGAGCGAGGCCATGGTGGACCTGTATGGCGCCCGCCCCGGCAGCGTGTTTTTGCCACTGTCGGAGTCTTTTAGTGCCATTCCCAGCGTCGGACGGTCACAGTCAGCTACATTTTTCGTAGCAGGCGTGTGGCGCGACTACGCCCGCCAGTCCGGCGCCATCCTCATCGACCGGCGCGACTACGAGCGCCTGACCGGCGACCAGCGCGTGAACGACCTGGCGCTGTGGCTGAGCGAGGGCGCGGACCCGGCCCAGGTGCAGGCCGCCGTGCGCCGCGCCGCGCAAGCGCTGCCGCAATCCACACCGCCACCGGACGCGGGCAGCAGCGCGCAGGGCGCAGTGGGTCTGGACACGCTGCTCGAATTCGCGTCCGCCAGCCAGATCCGCGCCACCTCGCT